>NZ_JAVDUV010000001.1:1905037-2222543 GCF_031456545.1 Agromyces sp. 3263 | reverse complement strand
CCGTGCTCGCCGCGGGCGACTCGATCGAGACACGCGGGAAAGCGCTTTCTCGATGAATCGTCTCAATCCTCGCCCGCGAGGACCGCGTGCGTCAAGCCCTCCTGCGATCCGACGGGCGAGCCAACTCGATGCGCAGTGGTCCCTAGGCGTCGACCGCGTCGAAGGGTGGGGGCAGGAGCCGCCCGAGCTGCGCCCCCGACGGCACGATCGACGGGTCGATCAGCCACACGACGGCCAGGCCGTTCACGAGGGCGAAGTAGTACGCGGCGAGCGCCCGCAGGTCGTCGTCGCCGAGCCCGGGAAGCTCCTCGGCGAGCAGCTCGGCGATGCCGTCGATCGCGCCCGACTGCGCGGAGCGCAGACGCTGGGCGACGACCGGGATCCGGTCGATCTGGGCGAGGTTCTCCATGCTCGCCGCCAGGAGCTGCCGTTGGTCGCCGAACGCCGTGAGCGACGCATCCCAGATGCGCCCGAGCAGCTCGGCCTTCGGGGCGCCTCGGAGCGCGACGTCGAGCGCGTCGCCGATCTGGATGCCGGTGCCGAGCAGCGCCTCCGACATCAGGGCCTCCTTGCTCCCGAAGTGGTAACCGATGGCGGCGAGGCTCACGCCGGCGGCACCCGCGATGTCGCGCGCCGTGGTGCGGGCGTAGCCCTTCTCGATGATGCAGCGGCGTGCGCCGTCCAGGAGGTCCTCACGATTACCCATGCCCACATCCTATCCGTGATTCAGACATTCGTATTAGACATTTGTCTTATACGCTCGTACTATCGAGGCAGCCGCAGACGCGGCGAACGGCTTCGAGGAGGAATCATGAAGGTGCTCATCTCCGGCGGCGGCATCGCCGGCCTGACCGCGGCCCACGCACTCAGTGACGGCGGACACGACGTGACGGTCGTCGAACTCGCCCCCGACCTGCGGCCCGGCGGGCAGCTCGTCGACCTGCGCGGCACCTCCCGCGAGGCGGCCGCCCGCATGGGCCTGCTCGAGGCGATCACCGCCGCGCAGCTCCCCCAGCGCGGCATGCGCTACGTCGACGACCGCGGCCGCACGCTCGCCGAGCTCGGCGTCGAGATGTTCGGCGGCCAGGGCCCGGTCGCCGACCTCGAGATCCTGCGCGGCGACCTCACCCGCGTGCTCTTCGAAGTCGTGGCCGGACGCGTGGACCTGCGATTCGGGGAGTCGATCGCCGCACTCAGCGCCGACGATGACGGCGTCGACGTGGCGTTCGAGCACGGCGGCCCCGAGCGGTTCGACCTCGTGGTCGCCGCCGACGGCCTGCACTCGAGGGTGCGGCGTCTCGTGTGGGGACCGGAGGCCGACTACGTGCGTTCGCTCGGCGGGGTCACCTCGTTCTTCGACGTGCCCGAGCCCGAGCCGCTCGACGGCTGGTCCCTCATGGACATCCTTCCCGGGCGCCGCATGGTGATGATCCGGCCGGATGCCGCGCCCGGGCGCTCGAAGGCGATCGTCACGTGGTTCGGCGAGCACGACCTGCCCGACCGCCGCGACGTCGATGCCCAGAAGCAACTCGTGCGGTCGGCCCTCGCCGACGGTGTGTGGCACCTGCCGGCGCTCTCGGCGGCGCTCGACACCACCTCGGAGTTCTACTTCGACGCGCTCGTGCAGGTGCACACGCCCGAGCTCTCGCGCGGTCGCGTCGTCCTGCTCGGCGACGCCGGCTACTGCACCTCACCGCTCAGCGGCCAGGGCACCGCGCTCGCGCTCATCGGCGCATACCTCCTCGCGAGCGAGCTCGGCCGCCGCTCCGACCGTGACGTCGTCGAAGCGCTGGCGGCGTACGAGCGCGAGATGGCGCCGCACATCGAGGCGGGACGTGAGCTGCCGCCGGGCTCGGGCTCGTTCGCGACCCCGAAGTCGCGCCTCGGCATCCGCGTGCTGCACGGCTACATCCGCCTGTCGGCGCGCCGGCCCCTGCTCACCGTCGTCGAGAAGGCCATGAGCAGCCGGCACGACGTGCCGCTGCCCGCGTACGACGCCGTCGGGGTGTGACGACGGATGCCGCGGCGCCGACGCGTGGCGCCGCGGCTGGAATGCATCGCGCGCCGGCGGAGCCGAGTCGCCTTCTTCTCTGCGAACGTCCGGTACTTCGGTACTTCGGTACTTCGGTACCGGTTTCGCAGCGGGGAGCATCCGTCGGTGCGAGTGCCGCGGGTCGGCAGTCGTTGCCGCCGATGCAGGCGAGGAGTAGCGTTCGACGTTCCGCCGGGGACCGATCGGCAGGGCGAGACGACGCGCAGCGCAGGCTGAGGAGGACGTCATGAAGGCCGTCATCGTGACCGATCAGCGCCGCGGCGTCGAGGGCATGACCCTGACCGACCTCGACTCGCCGCACGCCGCTGAGAACGACGTCATCGTTCGCGTGCACGCCGCGGGATTCACAAGCGGCGAGCTCACCTGGCCCGCGACGTGGACCGACCGCGCCGGTCGCGACCGCACCCCCAGCGTGCCGGGCCACGAGCTCGCGGGCGTCGTGGTCGAACTCGGCTACGGCACCACCGGGCTCACCGTGGGTCAGCGCGTGTTCGGGCTGGCCGATTGGGCTCGCAACGGCGCCCTCGCCGAGTACACCGCGGTCGAGGCGCGGAACCTCGCGCCCCTGCCCGCGAACGTGGACTTCGTCACGGCAGCGGCCGTGCCCATCTCGGGACTCACGTCGTGGCAGGGGCTGTTCCAGCACGGCCGCCTGGAGACGGGACAGTCCGTGCTGATCCACGGGGCGGGTGGTGCGGTCGGTTCCATCGCCGTCCAGCTCGCACACGAGATCGGCGCGCGGGTCATCGGAACCGGCCGCGCCGAGCACGAGGACTCGGTCCTCGCACTTGGTGCGGACGAGTTCGTCGACCTGGAGTCCGGCCGGCTCGAGACCCTCGACCCGGTCGAGGTCGTCTTCGACGTCATCGGCGGCGAGGTCTTCGAGCGGTCTCTCGGCGTCCTGCGCCCGGGCGGGCGGATCGTCACCATCGCGGCCCCGCCACCGCGTCAACCCGAGGACGGCCAGGCGATCTTCTTCGTCGTGGAGCCCGACCGTGCGCAGCTCGCCGAGCTGGCCCGGCGCCTGCAGGACGGGCGCCTGAAGCCCCTCGTGGGCGCCGTGCGATCGCTGGCCGACGCCGCCAAGGCGTTCGCGCCCGGCCCTCGCGTGCGGGGTTCCACCATCATCGCCGTGGCGTGACTCACACCTCTATCGCTGCGGCACCGGCGCCCACGCGCCGGTCGGCACGGCCTCGGGCGCGGCATCCGCCCCGAACCGGTCGAGGCGGAACGACGTCAGCACCGGCGACGGCGAGCCGGTGAGGATCTCCTCGGCGAGGAGCTCGCCGAGGATGAGCCCGAGCGTCGCGCCCGAGTGGGTGAACAGGGTGTACAGGCCGGCCACCGAGGGCACCGCGCCCACGACCGGCTCGCCGTCGCCCGGGATCGGTTTGAGCCCTGCGCCGACGTGATGCGCGGTCAGCCGCGGGCTTCCGGCGAGCACCTTCGACGCCTCGTCGAGCAGCCCCTGCACCGACTCCTCGGGTACCGTGAGCGCGCCGTCGTCACCGACGACGATCGACTGCTCCGCCCAGTCGGCGTCGAGCACGAGCCGGCCGTCGGGCGTCGGGCGGACCGCGACGCGCGGGGTGTTCAGCACGGTCGTCACCTCGACGTCCACGGGATCGGTGAAGAGCACGAAGGCCGCGGGCGTGGCATCCGGAACCATCACCCCCAGAGCCTCCAAGTGGGCCGGCACCGCGGGGCCCGTCGCGAGCACGACCCGATCGGCCGCGACCCGCGTGCCGTCGCCGAGGACCACGCCGGTCGCCGAGCCGTCCTGCACGTCGACGCGGGCGTCGCCGGCGTGCTCGATCACGCGCGCGCCGTCGGCAATGGCCTCCTCGACCAGCGCGGCGATGAGGTCGGGCAGGCTCACCCAGCCCTCGCCGGGGTTGAAGATCGCGCCCTCGTCGGCGACCGCGTCGGGGTTCACGTCGGGCGCGAACTTCGCGATCTCGTCGCGCTCGAGCCAGACGGCGTCGTAGCCGCCGGCGCGCTCGAACCCGAAGGTCTCGCGGAAGCTCTCGCCCGGCGCGGCCCACTTCAGCGCGCCGTCGAACCGCAGGTATGCACGGCTCTCGGGGTGGCGCACGCTCCACGTGCGGTATCGGTCGAGCGCGAGCAGGCGCAGGTAGTGGTACTCGGCCGAGCGGTCGCCCGACGAGTTCAGCCACGCGATCGAGCGGCCGGATGCCCCGTCAGCGAGTGATCCGGCGGTGACGAGCGTCACCTGGGCCCCGCTCCTGGCGAGGTGCGCGGCGGTCGAGGCGCCGAGGATTCCCCCGCCGATGACGACGACGCGGGTGGGCTGTGTGGTGGGCATGCTGATGGTTCTCTTCCTTGTCATGAAGTCAGGTCGTGAGGGTGACGGGTCTCTGAGGGTGACGGGTGTCAGGCGGTGACGGGTGTCAGGCGGTGACGGATGCCGCGGCGTGCGCGTGCTCGATCACCTCGAGCACCGCGACGGCGTCGGCGGGATCGACCGGCAGGGGGCCGCCGTCGCGGAGCGCGACCGCGAGCAGTCGGTAGAACTCGCCGTAGTCGCCGCGTTTCGTCGGCACCGGGCGGGTGTCGCCGTCGGCGCCGAGCACGCCCCAGCGCGCCTCGGGCGTCTCGCCGAACCCGGGATCGGTGGGCAGCGCGCCGGCGAGGAGTGCCGGCTCCTGCACGTCGAGCCCCCAGCTCGCGTAGCCGGCACGGGAGCCGAGCACGTGGAACCGCGGCCCGAAGAGGGGGGCCACGGCGCTCATCCACAGGTGCGAGGTGACGCCCGAGGCGTGCTCGAGCGCGAGGAACACGTCGTCGTCCGCCGCGGACCCGGGCCGGCGGCGGCCGAGCTCGACGTACAGGTCGGGCACCGGCCCGAACAACTGCATGGCCTGGTCGATGAGGTGCGTGCCGAGGTCGTAGAGGATGCCGCCGCCCTCGCGCGCTGTCGCCTCCGTCTTCCACGACGCGGCCGGCTCGGGCTGCCACCACTCGAACCGCGACTCGAAGCGGCGCACCTCGCCGAGCGCGCCCGCATCCACGAGCCCCCGCAGCGTGAGGAAGTCGCCGTCCCACCGCCGGTTCTGGAAGACGGTGAGGCGCCGGCCGTGGCGCTCGGCCTTGGCGATGAGTGCCCGGCCTTCCTCCGCGGTCACGGCGAACGGCTTGTCGACGACCACGTCGAGCCCGGCGTCGAGGGCCGCGTCGGCGAGGCCGGCGTGCGTACCGCTCGGCGAGCCGATCACCACGAGGTCGAGCTCGGCGGCATCCGCCCACAGCTCCTCGGGCGTCGCAATGACCCGGGCCAGCGGATGCCGCGCCGCGGCCGCCGCCCGCCGCGACGGGTCGCGCGTGACGATCACGTCGAGGGAGTAGTCGGGGCTCGCCGCGAGGAACGGCGCGTGGAAGATGCGTCCCGAGACGCCGAAGCCGATGACGGCCGCGCGGATGGGACGGCGCGCGGCATCCGTCATCACAGCACCTCCGAGAGGAAGCGCTGCAGGCGCGGGCTCTGCGGACGGTCGAAGAGGTCGCCGGGCTTGCCCGACTCGACGACGCGGCCCTCGTCCATGAAGACCACCTGGTCGGCGACCTTCCGGGCGAAGCCCATCTCGTGCGTGACGACGAGCATGGTCATGCCGCGCTGCGCAAGGCCGGCCATGAGGTTGAGCACGCCCTTCACGAGCTCGGGGTCGAGGGCGCTCGTGGCCTCGTCGAAGAGCATCACCTCGGGCTCCATCGCCAGCGCCCGGGCGATCGCCACGCGCTGCTGCTGGCCGCCGGACAGGTCGCGGGGCCGGTGGTCGGCGCGCTCGGCGAGCCCCACCTCGTCGAGTCGCTCGCGGGCGATGCGCACCGACTCGGCCTTCGAGAGGCCCTTCACGTTGCGCAGCGCGAGCGCCACGTTCTGCTCCGCGGTGTGGTCGGGGAAGAGGTTGAAGTGCTGGAACACGAGGCCGATGCGCTTGCGCACGGCGTCGGGCTTCTGGGTCAGCACGCTCTCGCCGGCGAGGCGCACGTCGCCCGACTTCGGCTCGTGCAGGCGGTTCACACCCCGCAGCAGCGTCGACTTGCCCGAACCCGAGGGCCCGATGATACAGGTCGTGGTGCCGGGCGCGACCGTGAGGCTGACCTCGCGGAGCACGTCGATGTCGCCGTAGGCCATGGTGAGGTCGATGAGCTCGAGGCTCGAGCCCGCGTAGAAGTGTCCGTCGGTGACGGGCATCGGGGACGTGTAGGTCATGAGTTCTCTCCGTAGGTGAGCGTCGGAGTCGGGTTCTGCTCCTCGACCTCGTCGAGGCCGCTCTTCGGCGGCGCAGCCTTGCGCCGTCCGGTGCGGAAGCGGTTGTCGAAGTAGTTCACGAGGTGCGTGAGCGGCACGGTGATGGCCAGGTAGAACAGGCCGGCCGCGACGAGCGGCGACAGGTTGCCCGTCAGCACCGCGGCATCCTGCCCGACGCGGAACAGCTCACGCTCGGACACCAGCAGCCCCAGGAAGTACACGAGGCTCGAGTCCTTCACGATGGCGATGAACTGGTTGACGAGGGCGGGGAGCACCCGGCGGACACCCTGCGGCACGACGACGAGCCGCATGGCCTTGCCGTAGCTCATGCCGAGCGCACGGCAGGCCTCGAGCTGACCACGGTCGACGCTCTGGATGCCGGCCCGGAAGATCTCCCCCATGTAGGCGCTCGCAATGAGGCTGAGGGCCAGGATGCCAAGCGGGTACGGCGAGGGGCCGAAGACCTGCTGGCTGAACCGGGCGAAGCCCTGGCCGATGAGCAGGATCGTGAGGATCGCGGGGAGCCCGCGGAAGATGTCGGTGTAGATCCGCGCGGGGATCCGCAGCCACCGCGAGGGCGAGATGCCCATGATGGCGATGACCATGCCGAGGACGATGCCGATCACGGTCGCCCAGATCGAGATGACCAGCGTATTGACGAGTCCGACGGCGAACAGCTGCGGGAGCACCTGCAGCATCGCATCGAAGTCGAAGAAGGTCGTGATGATGTTGTCGAGCCAGTCCATGGTTCGCTTCCTTCAGATGAGGAGTGGGGCGGTGCGGGCCGACGGGGCCAGGCGAGGCCGACGAGCGACCCGCACCGCGGGCCCGGCTACTGGGCCGGGGCTTCCGACTCGGTCGGAGCCGACGTCTGCTCGGCCTTGGGCAGGTACTGGTCGGGCATCGGGGAGCCGGGGAACCACTTCTGGTAGAGCTCCTTCCAGGTGCCGTCCTCCATGGCCGCGTGGAGGGCCTCGTTGAGCGCGTCCTTGAACTCGGTGTTGCCCTTGGCGATGGCAAAGCCGGCCGGAGCGTCGAACGACGGGATGTCGATGGCGTTCTCGAGCCCGTACTGCGCCGAGTACTCCTTCGCCGCCTCGTAGTCGAGGAAGTGGGCGTCGATCGCGCCGCTGTTCACGGCCGAGATGGCGGCGTTGTTGTCGGGGAAGCGCACGAGCTCCGTGTCGGTGAAGTGCTTCACCGCGTACGCCTCCTGCAGGGTGCCCTGCACGACCCCGAGCCGCTTGCCGGCCAGGTCGTCCTCGTCGGAGATGTTCGCGTCGGGGCTCGACATGACGGTGAGGTAGCCGGCGAGGTAGCCGTCGGAGAAGTCGACGGTCTGCTTGCGCTCATCGGTGATGCCGATGGCGGCGACGCCGACGTCGAACTGCCCGTTGGCGACCGCGGAGAGCAGGCCCGAGAAGTCCTGGCCGGTGAACACGACGTCGTCGATGCCGATGCGGTCGGCGACATCCGTGAAGAGCTCGACGTCGAATCCGGTGAACTCGCCGTTCTCGTCGGTGAACGTGTAGGGCTTCGCGTCGCCGAGGCTCGCGACCCGGATCTGCCCCGGGGTGATGAGGTGGTAGGGGTTGTCCTCGGCGGACGCGCCGCCCGTGCTCGCGCCGGCCGAGGAGCAGGCGGCGAGGGCGAGGGCGGCCGCCGCGGCCGCTGCGGCGATGCCGGCCCGGCGGAAGGTGGTGCGGTTGATCACGATGATCCTCTCGTTGCGGTGATTGTCGTGCGGTGCTGCGGTTGCGGGTATCCCGTTGCGGCCGGGCGGCTTCGCGTGCTGCGAATGACGACCGCGGGGTTCTGCTCTTGTTGAGACCGGTCTCAATCCGGTATGTTGAGACCGGTCTCAATGCGTTTTCTGGGACAGTACGCGACGATTCGGGTCGCGTCAACACTTTTCTCACTTTCGCTGGAGGAGCGGTGGGCGAACCCCCCAACGGGCACGGCAACGGCCACGGCCATGCGAACGGCAACGGCCGCCGCGAGGTGACCGTGAGCGACGTCGCGGCCGCGGCCAAGGTCTCGAAGGCCACCGCCGCCCGCGCGCTCGGCGACTACGGTGCGGTCAGCGAGGCCGTGCGCGACCGCGTCCAGGCGGCCGCCGAACAGCTCGGCTACCGCCCCAACGCGCTCGCCCGCACCATGAGCACCGGCCGCTCGAACACGCTCGGCATCGTCGTCGGCGACATCGAGAACCCGTTCTTCGCCCAGGCCACGCGGGGGGCGGCGGATGTCGCGAACGCGGCCGGATTCGACCTGATCCTCTCGAACTCCGACGAGGAGGCCGAGACCGAACAGAAGGCGATCGGGGTACAGCTCGCCAAGCGCGTCGACGGGCTGCTCGTCGCGCCCGCGTCATCCGTCGACCTCGACAACCTGCGCACGATCATCGACGCGGGCCGTCCGCTCGTGCTCTTCGACCGCGCCGCGCCCGACCTCGACGTCGACACGGTCATCGCCGACAACCATCGCGGCGCCGCACAGCTCACGGGCCTGCTCACCGCCACCGGCCACCGTCGCATCGCATTCATCTCGACCATCCGCCACCCCGGCGGCTACCGTCGCGGCGATACGCTCGGCTCGTCGTCGGTCGCCGACCGCGTGCAGGGATTCACGGACGCGCTCGAGGGCGCCGGCATCGCCGACCCCGAGTCGTTCGTGCACCTGAACGCCCGGCAGGAGGGCGTCGAGCCGCTTGCGCGACGCCTCCTCTCCGACGACCGCGGCATCACCGCCATCGTCGCCTCCGACAGCCTCATCGCGCTCGGCGTCTTCCGTGCGGCGCGAGCCCTCGGCCGCAGCATCCCGCACGACCTCTCGCTGGTCGCGTTCGACGACGCCGACTGGACCTCGGTCACGACCCCCGCGGTGACGGTGATGGCGCAGCCGATCCACGAGATCGGCGCCGAGGCGGCGCGGCTGCTCATCCGCCGCATCGGCGGCGACGGCAGGCCGGTCGTGACGCGCACCCTTCCCCAGCACCTCATCGAGCGCGACTCGGTGGCGCCGCCGGCGCCGGCCTGAGCGGATGCCGCGAGCCCGCCGCGAGGCTAGGGCAGGGCGTCGCCCGGGAAGCCGACCACCGGGTGCAGCTCGAACTCGAGCACGCCCGCCTGCACGGCCGGATCGCCCCGCATGACCTCGGCGGTCTCGTCGGCCGAGAGCGCGAAGACGGCCAGGCCCGCCAGCTCGGAGTCGTCCCGCACGGGCAGCACGATCGCGAGGCGGCCGTCGGCGCGGAGCTCGAAGTTGCGCCGGCCGTGCTCCCAGATGATGCGGTCGGCGCCATCCGTGCCGTACTTCGGTCCGGCGCGGAGGAGCATCGCCGTGTACGGCTGCGCGTGCTGCAGCTCGGCACGCATGTCGTCGTCGGTGAACGTCGTCATGCAGCAGAGGATGGCACGAGCGCCCGACATCCCGCCACGGCTCAGTGCCGCTCGCTCCGGCTTGATGCTCGACCCGCTCCGGATCAGTGCTCGACGTCGAAGACCGACTTCACCACGCCGTTCGAGTACGCCTCGTGCTCGACGAGCTTCAGCGTGCCCTGCTCGCGCCCGCTGAACAGGCGCTTGCCCTCGCCGAGCACGATCGGGAACACGAGCAGATGGTAGCGGTCGACCAAGCCGGCCTCGCCCAGCGCCTTCGCGAGCGTGGGGCTGCCGTGCACGAGGATGTCGCCGCCGTCGCCCTGCTTGAGCTCGGCGACCTCGTCGAGCGACCGCAGCACCGAGGTGTTGTTCCACTCGGGGTCGCTGAGCGTCGTCGAGACGACGTACTTCGGCATGGCGTTGTAGTCGTCGAACTCCGCCATCTTCGGCCAGACCGGCGCGAACTCGTCGTAGCTCTGCCGGCCGATGAGCATCGCGCCGGCCTCGACCTGCTCGCGGCCCTTGATCTCGTAGGCGTCCGCGACGAACGGCACCTCCTTGAAGGTCCAGCCGGCGCGCGGGTGCTCGCCGCCGCCGGGCGAGTCGACGACGCCGTCGAGGGTGATGAACTCGGTGACGATGAGGGTGCGCATGATCGTTTCCTTCTCTGAACGTGCGAGGCGGGCGGTCCGCCTCTCATTCTGGACGTCGAACGGATGCCGCCGCAGATCGACATCGTCGGGAAACCCGTCTCGGCCGGGCGTAGCGTGGACCGAGGACTGAGACACCGGAGGACTGACGTGGCGGATCGCACAACCGAGCTCACCAGGATGCTCGGCATCGACCACCCGATCGTGCTCGGCCCGTTCGGCGGGCTGTCGTCGGTCGAACTCACCGCCGCCGTGAGCGAGCTCGGCGGGCTCGGCTCGTTCGGCCTCTACGGGTTCGACGCGGGTCGTATCGCCGAGGCCGCGGCGGCGATCCGGGCGGCGACGGGTCGTCCGTTCAACCTCAACGTGTGGCTGCCCGTCGAGGCGGATGCCGCAGCCGACGCCCCGCTCGCCCCTGACGGATTCACGTCCGCCGTCGACGCGGTGCGCCCGTACTTCGAGGAGGTAGGCGTGCCCGTGCCGTCTGCGCCGCCCGCCGCCTACCTGCCGTCGTTCGAGGAGCAGTGGACCGCCGTGCTCGAGGCCCGGCCCGCCGTGGCGAGCTTCGTGTTCGGCGTGCCCTCGGCCGACGTGGTGGAGCAGGCGCGGGCGCGCGGCATCCGCCTGGTCGGCACGGCGACGTCGGTCGACGAGGCGGTCGCCCTCGAGGCGAGCGGCGTGGACGCGATCGTCGCGACCGGGCTCGAGGCGGGCGGACACCGGGTGTCGTTCCTGCGCCCGGCCGAGCAGTCGCTCATCGGGTCGATCTCGCTCATCCCCCAGGTCGTCGACGCGGTGTCGGTGCCCGTCATCGCCGCCGGCGGCATCGCCGACCGCCGCGGCGTCGCCGCCGCGCTCGCGCTCGGGGCCTCCGGCGTCCAGGTGGGCACGGCCTTCCTCCGCGCGCGGCAGTCGGCCACGAACGACGCGCACCGTGCCGCCATCGCCGGCACGGCGGCGCACGAGACGGTGCTCACCCGTGCGATGAGCGGGCGGCTCGCGCGAGGAGCGCGGAACCGCGTCGTGCGCGAGATCGAGGCATCCGGCGCCATCGCGCCGTTCCCGGTGCAGAACTGGCTGACCGGGAAGTTCCGCGCCGAGGCGGTGCGCCAGGGCCGTGGCGAGCTGCAGTCGCTGTGGATGGGCCAGTCGGCGCCGCTCGCGGTGCACGAGGATGTGCGCGACGTGTTCGCCGAGCTCGTGGCCGGGCTTTCCGGCTGACGCGCACAGGGGCGGTCGGCGATCACCCGCTCACGCGTCGCGCGCCTCCTCGAGGCGCGTGGACTCGCGGCCCCGCCAGGTCGTCACGTCGACGCCGTGGTGCTCGGCGTCGGCGAGCGTCCACCACTCGGGTGCATTCGAGTCGTCGGCGATCCGACCGCCGGCCGCGAGCGCCGCGGCGATGCGGGCTTCGACCTGGTCATGCGGCACGCACACGTCGACGTGCATGCGGCCCCGGCCGGACGCGATCCGCTCCTCGGGCTGGAGGAAGAACGATGAGTTGCGCCGCAGCGGGTCGACGAGATGCGTGTCGTTCGGCCGCACGTAGCCGAGCACCGCCCCCCAGAACGGGGTGACCTCCGCCGACGGCGGCGAGGCCACGGCGGTCTGCACGACCTGCAGCACCGACGGGTCGGCCTCGAGACCGAGATCGCGGGCAGCCTCGGAGATGCGGCGTGCGAGGTCGACATCTCGCACGCTGAGGTCCCGGATGCCGCGGGTCACGAGCTTCACGGCGACGCCCTCGCGGCGCAGGTCGACGTCGGGGTCGTGCCGGGTCGGCGCCGCGAGCTCGGCGATGGCGGCGACGAGGGCCGCCCCCTGCGAGTACGACGTCGCGCGGAAGAAGGCATGGGCTCCCCAGTAGAGCACCCGCCAGTCGTCGACGCCGTCGGCCTCGTGGAACTGCTTCGGGGTGATCGGCTCCGCGTCCATGACCCCATGGTGTCGCGCACCGCCGACACCGGCGAGGACGGCCGACTATCGCGGCTGCTCGGTCGCCCGCTGCACCGCAGACACCGGCGAGGACGGCCGACTATCGCGGCTGCTCGGTCGCCCGCTGCACCGCCGGCGTGGAACCGGTCGCCGTCTGCTCCGCGACCGCAGCCTCTGCACCCTCGGCCGTGACGGCCTCCTGCCGTTTTCGCGTGACCAGGTAGGAGCCGGCGAGCACCAGCGCGAAGCCGACGATCGTCCAGATCGTGACCCGCTCGCCGAGCACCACCACGCCCGCGATGATCGCCACGGCCGGGTTGACGTAGGTGATCGTGGTGGCCTTGACCGGCCCGATCTCGGCGATGAGGCCGACCATGAGCAGGAACGCGAGCGCGCTGCAGACCACGGCGAGCACGATGACCGACACGATCACCGCCGTCGACGGCACCTCGGTGGGCCATCCGCCGGTGAACAGCACGAACGGCACGTACACGACCGCCGTGGCCGCGAGCGACACGGCGACCACGCCCACGCCGGGCAGGTCGGACATCCACCGCGACAGGATCGCGGGACCCAGCGCGTACCCCACCACCACGACTGCCATCTGCACGACGGCGATGAGGTCGGAGCCGGCCATGTCGAGGCCGACGAGCGCTGCGACGCCGAGCATGCCGAGGGCGATGCCGAGCCAGTTCACCCGTGAAAGCCGCTCGGGGCGGCCCATCAGGAAGGCGATCGCCACGCCGGCGAGCGGGACCGTGGCGAGCAGCAGGCCCGCGGTCGACGACGGCAGGTGCTGCTCGGCCGAGCTGAGGAAGTACCACGGGAGGATGATCTCGACGATCGTGTAGGCCAGCATCGGCTTCCATCGACGGACCACCGACCACACCTCGCGGCGGAAGAGCGCCAGCGGCAGCAGCAGGATCGCGGCCAGCGCCGACCGCCCGAGCACCACCATGCCGGGATCGAGCTCGCTCACCGCGACCTTGATGAAGAGGTAGGGGATGCCCCACGCGATGCCGAGCGCGACGAAGAGGATCAGCCCACGACGAGTCACCCGCTCATTCTGGCGGTTGCCTCCGACAGCGGCCGACCTGCGCCTGCCGACTGCGCGCGATATCCCGCCAACCGCACGGCCGGTCGTCGGGAACGAGGCAGCGGATGCCGCGACGCTGCCGCCGCGGCATCCGCTCGTCGCGCGCGATCAGTCCTGCGCCAGCAGCTCCAGTGTGTCGATGACGCGGTTCGAGAAGCCCCACTCGTTGTCGTACCAGGCGACGACCTTGACGTGCTTGCCGTCGACGCGGGTGAGCGCGGCGTCGAAGATCGACGAGGCCGGGTTGCCCGTGATGTCCGACGAGACCAGCGGGTCCCCGGAGTACTCGAGGATGCCGGCGAGCGGCCCCTCGGCCGCGGCGCGGTAGGCGGCGAGCACCTCGTCGACCGACACCTCGCGGGCGACGGTGGTGTTCAGCTCGACGATCGAGCCGACGGGCACGGGCACGCGGATCGAGTCGCCCGACAGCTTGCCGTCGAGGCCGGGCAGCACGAGGCCGATGGCCTTGGCGGCACCGGTGGTGGTCGGCACGATGTTCACGCCGGCGGCGCGGGCGCGGCGCGGGTCGCGGTGCGGGCCGTCCTGCAGGTTCTGCTCCTGCGTGTAGGCGTGCACGGTCGTCATGAACCCGTGCTCGATGCCGGCGAGGTCGTCGAGCACCTTCGCGAGCGGAGCGAGGGCGTTCGTCGTGCACGAGGCGTTCGAGATGATCGTGTGGGCGGATGCGTCGTACGCCTCGGTGTTCACGCCGTAGGCGAGCGTGACGTCGGCGCCGTCGGCCGGAGCGCTCACGAGCACCTTCTTGGCACCGGCGGCCAGGTGCGCCGATGCTGCCTCCTTCGACGTGAACCGGCCCGTCGACTCGAGCACGATGTCGACTCCGAGCTCGCCCCAAGGCAGGTTCGCGGGCTCGCGCTCGGCGAGCACCTTGATGCGGCGACCGTCGACCACGAGCGTGTCGCCGTCGACCTCGACCGGGCGGCCGAGACGTCCGCCGGTGCTGTCGAAGCGCAGCAGCTGCGCAAGGGCTTTCGGGTCGGTGAGGTCGTTCACGGCGACGACCTCGAGGTCGGAGTCGCGCTCGAGGAGGGCGCGGAGCACATTGCGGCCGATGCGGCCGAATCCGTTGACGGCGATGCGAGTCATGGAGGGTGGATCCTTTCGTTCCCCTCCACCATCGTCGGTCGGGTGGCGCGCCGCGAGTGGCGGGAACGTCAGTGTGCGCAAGCTTCGCGCCACGTCCCCGCGATTAGACGGCTGGGCCCTCAGATGCTGCCCTCACCAGGTCCGGCGCGTTCACGCCGCTCCTGGTCGAGCCGCGCCTGCTCTTGGGCTGCCCGCTCGGCTGCGGCATCCTCCGATGGAGCCCGCGAACGCCCCCACGCCCGGATCGCCAGGACGATGATCACCGCGAGCACTGCGAGCCCGACGATCCACCACAGCGGATCCATGACGCACCTCCCGTGCGCGACGCCGCCTGGGCGCCGCTCGCGCACACGGTATGCCCGACGCCTCACCGCCGCAACGGGGCAGCCTCGGCTCAGCGGGCGACGGGCACCAGCGCCACCTCGCGCAGCTCCCCGCCATCGGCGATCGCCGTCATCATCGTGCAGACCGGTTGGCGGCGGCGATCGGTCGGCGAGCCCGGGTTCAGCAGGCGGATGCCGCGGGGCGTCGTCGTGTCCCACGGGATGTGACTGTGCCCGAACACGAGCACGTCGAGGCCATCGGGTGCATCGGGAGCGGCGTACGCGGCATCCATGCGCGCCTCGCGCCCTCCGGCTGCCCCCGTCTCGTGCACGACGCCGAACCGCACGCCGCCCGCCTCGAACCGGGCGAACTCGCCCAGCCGCGCGTGCAGCTCGGGGCCGTCGTTGTTGCCCGCCACGCCCACGACCCGCGCGGCCCGCGCCTCGATCGCGTCGAGCGTGGCCACATCCACCCAGTCACCTGCGTGCACCACGACCTCGGCGACGTCGATCGCACGCCACACGTCATCGGGCAGCCGCCGGGCCCGCGCGGGCACATGCGTGTCGGAGATGAGGAGGAGCCGCGTCACCGTCCCATCATCGCGCGGCCGCGGCATCCGGAGCGGGGCGGCCCGATCAGCGCGGCGAGGGGTCGGGCCCGTCCAGCAGGAGCTTGATCGACTCGAGGTTCGCCTCCGACGAGGACAACAGGGCGCGGATCTCCTCGAGTCTCCCGCCGGCGTCGGCGAGCTCGGGCTGGGGCGCGGACGGCGCCTGCACGAGCGTGGGCTCGGGCGCAGGGGCGGTCTCGGGCTCAGGCGCGGCCGCGGGCTCGGCGTCCTCCTTCCGTGGCCCCAGGAACAGGTTCGCGAGATATCCGGTGAAGGTGCCGAAGATGCCCACCCCGACCACGATGATGACGACGCCGGCGATGCGACCCGAGTTCGTGACGGGGTAGTAGTCGCCGTAGCCGACGGTCGAGATGGTGACGACGGTGTACCAGAGCGCATCGGACGCCGTGGTGATGTTCGCTCCGGGTGCATGCTCCTCGAGGTAGAGCATGGTGAGGCTGCCGAACTCCAGCACGAAGACGCCCATGAGCAGCAGTGCGTACAACGCGCTGCCCGCCCGGTCCCTGATCAGCGTTCGCCAGATGGTGCGCGGCCCGACCTCGCGCATCAGGCGGATGACCCGCACCACCCGGAAGAGGCGGAGGATCTTCAGTTCGGCGAACGGGAGGCTCGCCAGGAGGTCCGCCCAGCCGTAGTGCCGGAAGAAGTAGGCGCCGCGCTGCGGGGCCGTGGTCAGCCGGTACGCGAAGTCCGCGAGGAAGATGCCACTGAAGAGGATGTTCATGACCCGGAGCACCGTGTTCAGCGCCTCGTCGTCCACCACGGTGAGCATGAGGACGAGGTTGACGATCGACAGGATCGACAGCACGCCGATGAAGATCTCGTAGCCCGTGCTCTTCAGCTCGCTGCGCGCCGCCCTCGCCATGCGAGGAGTCTGGCACGCGCGCCGCGTGCGGAGCGGACGCCACGGCGGACCGCCGCATCGGGAGTTCGGACTGCGCTCACTCCCCCGGCTGCACGAACGTGTGCCGGTACTCGCTCGGCGACGTGCCGAGGATGCGGTGGAAGTGCAGCCTCAGGTTGGCGCCCGTGCCGAGGCCGACGCGGTCGGCGATCTGCTCGACGCCGAGGTCGGTGCGCTCGAGCAGCTCGCGGGCGAGGTCGACGCGGGCGCGCAGGATCCACTGCATGGGGGTGGAGCCGGTGTCCTCGAGGAACCGTCGCGAGAACGTGCGCGGCGACACGTTCGCGTGCCGCGCGAGGTCGGCGAGCGTGAGGGGCTGCTCGAGGCGCACCAGCGCCCACTCACGGGTCGCCGCGAACACCGCGCCGAGCGGCTCGGGCACGCTGCGCGGCACGTACTGCGCCTGGCCGCCGCTGCGATACGGCGCCGCGACGAGCCGCCGCGCGACGTGGTTCGACAGGGCCACGCCGTGGTCGCGTCGCACGAGGTGCAGGCACAGGTCGAGGCCCGATGCCGCGCCCGCCGAGGTGAGCACGCGCCCCTCGTCGACGAAGAGCACGTTCTCGTCGACGTGCACGAGCGGATGCCGCGCCGCGAGCGCCTTCGTGTAGTGCCAGTGCGTCGTGGCCCGGCGTCCGTCGAGGAGCCCGGTCGCGGCGAGCGCGAACGCGCCGGTCGAGATCGCGGCGAGCCGGGCACCCCGTTCGTGCGCGCCGCGGAGCGCATCGATGACCGGCCGCGGCGGGTCCTCGCGGTCAGGGTGCCGGTAGCCGGGGATGAAGACCGTCTCAGCCCACTCGAGCGCCTCGAGTCCGTCGGCCACGTGGTACGAGAGGCCGTCACCGCCCGTCACGAGTCCCGGTGCAGCGCCGCACGCGCGCACCTCGTACGGCATGCTCTGCCTGGTCGTGAACACCTGGGCGGGGATGCCGACGTCGAGGGGCTTGGCGCCCTCGAGCACGAGCACGGCGACCCGGTGATGCCTGCGCGTCATCCGGCCAGAATCGCACGCCGCGCAAGCATCCCGCCAGCGACGGGCGGCGACCCGGTTGCCGGGTGCCGCGGCGGGGCGCACAATGGCCACATGCCAGCAGGGACCGCAGCGCGGGCGGCCGACTGGGTCGCCACGTACGACGCGCTGGCGAGCCGGCGCGACACGCTGTCGCCCGCGGAGCTCGACGAACTCGGCCTCGCCGCGTGGTTCCTCGGCCACGAGTCCGAGTGCGAGCGCACCTGGGACGCCGCGCATCGCGCCTACCTCGAGGCCGGCGAGACGGATGCGGCGATGCGCTGCGTGTTCTGGCTGGGGTTCACCCTCGCGGACCGCGGCGAGGTCGTGCGCGCCGGAGCGTGGATGGCGCGCCTGGCCGAGCTCAGCGCTGCGAGCGCCCCGTCGCTGCTCGGCGACGCGGCCCTGGCGCTCGCGCAGGGGGCGACCGCGTACGCCCAGGGACGGGTCGAGGAATCCGTCGGGCTCTGCGAACGGGCCGCCGCATCGGCTCGGGCCGCCGGGGACCTCGACCTGGAGGTGCTGGCCACCATGTCGCTCGCACGGTCCCTGGTGTTCAGCGGCCGCCCGGTCGAGGGGTTCGCGGCCATGGACCGCGTCATGCTCGCCGTCTCCTCCGGGCGCGTCAGCGATCGCGCCGCCGGCCCCGCGTACTGCGCGGTCATCGCGAGCTGCATCGACCGCTGGGACATCGACCGGGCCCGCGTGTGGACCCGCGACCTCAGCGAGTGGTGCGACGCGCAGCGCGGCCTCGAGCCGTTCCGCGGCGAGTGCTCGGTGCACCGCGCCAGCGTGCTGCAGTTGCTCGGTGAATGGGATGAGGCCGCCGCCACGCTCGCCGACGTCTGCGAGCGGGAGCGCCGTGCCCTCGCCCTCGAGCACGCCTACTACGGCGTGGCGGAGCTGCACCGGCTCGCGGGCCGTCGCGACGAGGCCGAGGCCGCGTACCGGCGCGCCGCGGAGCTCGGCCGAGAGGTGCAGCCCGGCCTCGCCCGCCTGCGGCGCGACGAGGGCCGCACGGCCACGGCCCGGTCGGGCATCGTCCGCGCCCTCGAGTCGGCGCCGAGCCTGAGCATCCGCGCCGAGCTGCTCGCCGCGCAGGTCGAGCTCGAGGTCGAGCACGGCGACCCGGCGGTCGCCGCCGGCGCCGCCGCCCAGCTCCGCGCCATGGCCGACCTGATGGCCACGCCCTACCTCGGTGCGCAGGCCGATCGCGCCGACGCGCGCCTCCTGCTGCAGGCGGATGCCGCAGACCGGGCGCTCCCGCTGCTGCGACGCGCGTGGTCGGCGTGGCGGCAGCTCGAGGCGCCGTACGAGGCCGCCGTGACCCGGGTGCTGCTCGGGCGCGCGAACCGCGCGGCCGGCGACGAGGAGGCCGCCCAGCTCGAGTTCGACGCGGCGCGCACGGTGCTCGCCGACCTCGGCGCGGTGGCCGACCTCGACCGGCTCGAGCGCACGGCGGCCGGAGCCGGGCGATCGGCGGCCGCGGCATCCGCCGGACTCACCCGGCGTGAGGTGGAGGTGCTACGGCTCATCGCCGGCGGACGGACCAACCGGCAGATCGCCCAGGAGCTCTTCCTGAGCGAGCGCACGGTCGCGCGGCACGTGAGCAACATCCTCGGCAAGCTCGGTCTCGCCAATCGAGCCGGCGCCACGGCGTTCGCCTTCGAGCACGGGCTCGCCGCGGCATCCTGACGCGGCATCCCGAGGCCCGCGGAACTGGTCATTTCTGCCGACGCGGCGGCGACGCGGCATCCGTAGCGTCGCGGGCACCAGCGATCCGGATCCTCCAGGAGGCCATCATGTCCACCACCGCCATCGACACCGCCGTCATCGGCGCAGGCGCCGCAGGCCTCACCGTCGGCAGGCACCTCGCCGAACGCGGCGCCGACTTCGAGCTGTTCGACGAGCACGCCCGCATCGGCGACTCGTGGCGCGAGCGATACCGCTCGCTGCGGCTGTTCACCCCCCGCCCGTACCTCAGCCTGCCCGGGCTCCGCATCGACCTCGGGCGGTTCGCCTACCCGACCGGCGCCCAGCTCGCCGACTACCTGGAACGGTACGCGTCGCACTTCCGCCTGCCCGTGCGCACCTCGGCGCGGGTCGTGTCGCTCACGCGCGCCGGCGACGGGCGGTTGCGCCTGGAGCTGGCGGGCGGCGACGAGGTGCTCGCGTCGAAGGTCATCGTCACGACCGGTGCGCACCGTCGGCCCGTCACGCCCGGCTTCGCCGCCGCGCTCGACCCGTCGATCCGGCAGCTGCACGCACTCGACTACCAGGGGCCCGAGCAGCTCGCCGACGGGCCGGTGCTCGTGGTCGGCGCCGCGAACTCGGGCACGGATGTCGCGCTCGAGGCCGCGCGCGCCGGCCACGCCGTGACGCTCGCCGGGCGGCATCCGGGGCACGTGCCCGTCGACATCGACCGACCGCTCGGCAACCTCATGACCGGCATCTTCATCCGTCGACTCCGGAACACGACCATCGACACGGAGCGAGGGCGCGCCGTCAGGGCGGAGCGCGCCGAGCACGGGGTCATGCTCGTGCGCAACTCGCCGAAGGATCTCGTGCGCGCCGGCGTCGTGCAGGTCGACCGCATCGACCGCGTCGAGGCCGGGCGACCGGTCACGGCCGACGGCACGGCGATGGACGCCGCGACCGTCGTGTGGTGCACGGGATCCCGGCCGGACCTCGGCTGGATCGGCATCGAGGGCGTCGTCGACGAGCACGGGCTCCCCGTCGAGGAGCGGGGGCTCGCGAGCGGATGCCCCGGGCTCGGGTTCGTGGGCATGCCGTTCCAGTACTCCGTGGCGTCCGAGACCCTGATGGGCATGGACCGCGACGCGACCTTCGTGGTCGAGGCGCTGCTCGGCGGCCGTGCGGCGACGGCGGTCGAGGCCGAGGCCGCGCCGGAGGTGGCTGCCTGATCGGAATCGGCACGTATTTTCGCCCGAAGGCGCGATCTGCACAAGAGGTCGCGCCCTCGGATTCGTTGCGTCGTTCGCAGGTAGTGCGACGCGGATGCAGCGCGCGATAACGATTCGGGTCGTTTCGGAACATGACCGAGGTCAACCTCTTCCCCGAGGGGAAGGTCGGTGTTAGGTTTCCCGCACCGTGCCCGGCGATCCCGGGCGCATTTCCATGTAAGGAGAACTCGTGAATCGACGTATGCGCGGCGTGGTCGCCGTCGCGGCGGCGGGCATGACGGTCATGGCGGGTGCGGCCTTCGGGCCTGCAGCCGTCGCCGCCCCCGCCGACGGTCCCACCTCGGACACGGCCGCGGCCCAGCGGCTCGACAACCGCCCCGGCCCGCTCACCGAGCGGCAGAACCAGCGCCGCAAGGCCGCCCAGAAGCTCATCCTCTCGGGCCAGGCCTCGCCCGGCGAAGACGGCGTCGTGCAGCTCGACACCGACAAGTACTACCAGGCGGCCGTGACCGGCACCGACCGGGTGTTCACGATCCTTTCGCAGTTCGGCGACCAGACCGCCGGCAAGCTCGGCTCCACGCCCGGGCCGCTGCACAACGAGATCCCGCAGCCCGACCGCACGGTGAACAACAGCACGCACTGGCTGCCCGACTTCAACCAGGACACCTACGAAGACCTCTTCTTCGGCGACGGCGAGTCGTTCAAGGACTTCTACGAGAAGCAGTCGTCGGGCAACTACTCGATCGACGGCGAGGTCAGCGACTGGGTGACGGTGCCCGGCAACGCGTCCACCTACGGTGACAACACGGTCGAGGACTTCGGCGGCTCGTGGCAGTTCATCGAGGACACCGGCAACGCCTGGTACGACGCGCAGGTGGCGGCCGGCAAGACCGACGCCGACATCAAGGCCGAGCTCGCCTCCTTCGACGTGTGGGACCGCTACGACGCCGACAACGACGGCAACTTCGACGAGCCCGACGGCTACCTCGACCACTTCCAGGCCGTGCACGCCGGCGAGGGTGAGGACGCCGGCGGTGGCGCGCAGGGCGAGGACGCCATCTGGTCGCACCGCTGGTACGTGAACTCGACCGACTATGGCACGACCGGCCCCGACGGCGCCAAGTTCGGCGGCGCGCAGATCGGCGACACCGGCTTCTGGATCGGCGACTACACGGTCGAGGCGGAGAACGGCGGCCTCGGTGTGTTCGCGCACGAGTTCGGCCACGACCTCGGCCTGCCCGACTTCTACGACACGAACGGCGGCGAGAACTCGACCGCGTTCTGGACGCTCATGTCGAGCGGCTCGTGGCTCAACCACGGCACCGAGGACATCGGCACCACGCCCGGCTACATGGGCCCGTGGGAGAAGCTCCAGCTCGGCTGGCTGGACTACTCGGTCGTCGACCCCGGCCAGAGCGGCTCCTACACGCTGAGCCCGGCCGCCCTGCAGGCCGACGGCCAGGACCAGGCCCTCGTCGTCGACGTGCCCGACGCGCCCGTCACCAACGACTACGTGACGCCGAACGGCGGACACGCGTGGTGGACCTCGAGCGCCGACGACCTGAACACGACGCTCGAGCGCACGCTCGACCTGTCGAAGGTCAAGACCGCGACGGTCTCGGCCAAGGCCTGGTACGACATCGAGGCCGGCTTCGACTACCTCTACGGCGAGTACTCGACCGACGGTGGCGCCCACTGGATCACCGTCGGCAGCCTCTCCGACACGTCCAACGGCAAGTGGACGACGCTGAAGTACTCGGTGCCGGGCGGCAACGCGAACACGCTGTTCCGCTTCCGCTACCAGTCCGACGGCGGCGTGCACCTCGCCGGCGCATTCCTCGACGACATCGTCGTGAAGAGCGGCGGCACCACTCTGCTGAGCGACAGCGTCGAGGGCGGCGCCAACGGTTGGACCGCCGCGGGCGGCTTCAAGATCAGCACCGGCTCCGAGACCAGCACGGGCGACGCCTACTACCTGGTCGAGAACCGCACCTACGTCGGCTACGACGACACGCTGCGCAACGGCCCGTACCAGTTCGACGCGGCCTACACGAAGCCCGACCACGTGGAGCGCTTCCCGTTCCAGGACGGCATGCTCGTGTGGGCGGTCGACGAGACCTACACCGACAACAACACGATCGATCACCAGGGCCACGGCCTCGCGCTGCCGATCGACGCCGGTGTCGTCCCGATGACCTACCCCGACGGCACCAAGCCGAGCAACCGTCGCCAGCCGTACGACGCCACCTTCGGCCTGCAGCCGATCGACCAGGTCGCGCTGCACAAGGAGATCCTCGTCGGCAAGGGCAAGAACCAGACGGTGCAGTCCGTCGCGGCGGTCGTCGGCGACGGATCGCAGCGGCAGCAGACCGCGACGTTCACGGATGCGGTGAAGGATGCGTTCATGAGCCCGCTCAACCCGCTGGGCGGAGTCCTCGTCGCCGGCCACGGAGTGACCGCCACGGTGACCAGCCAGGTGGAAGGCGGCGCGATGACGGTGGACGTCGTCAACCCGCAGTAGCCGAACCGCTCGCACCACGGTGGGCCCGTCTCCTCGGAGGCGGGCCCACTCGCGTTCCCGGCCGGCGTGCGATGATCGAGCCGATGAGCGAGTGGATGCGGTGGGGCGGCGATGCCGCCGAGGGTGTCGGCTGGGCCCGGTTCTTCGGCTGGTCCTCGGTCGGCATCGGCGTGATCACGACGCTCACCTGCTTCTTCGTGCCGCTGGAGGGGCAGTACGAGCGCACGGCGTGGCTCGTGCTCTTCGGGTCGCTGGCGGTCTGGCTCGGCGGCATGTCGGCGTCGCGGTACCGCTCGCTCGGGCGGCGCAAGGCACCCCTGCCGATCACCGGCATCGTGCTCGGATGCCTCACGATGGCCGTGATGATCTACGCGTTCACGGTGCTCGTGCTCGCCTCGTACGGCATCGTGTGGCCGGCGCCCGCGATCTGGCTGGCCCCCGTCGGCGCCCCGCCGCAGTCCCCACCCGGCGTCGCGAGCTGACGGAGTAGAGTCCCACCCGTGGGGGCTGGATGAGCGGGGAACTCGTGCTCGTGACCGGCGGAACGGGCTTCGTCGGCGCGCACTGCATCGTCGCGCTGCTGCGCGAGGGCTACCGCGTGCGCACGACGGTGCGATCTCTCGACCGGGCCGGCCAGGTGCGCGACCTCGTGCGCGCGGGCGGCGAGGACCCGACGGGGATCGAGTTCGTCGTCGCCGACCTCATGCAGGACGACGGCTGGCTCGACGCGGTCGACGGCACCCGGTACGTGCTGCACGTGGCATCCCCCCTTCCCGTTCGCCAGCCGAAGGACGCGAACGACCTGATCGAGCCGGCACGCGAGGGTGTGTTGCGCGTGCTGCGGGCCGCCCGCGACACGGGCGTGCGACGCGTGGTGCAGACGTCGTCGTTCGCGGCCATCGGCTATGGCACCGACCCCGGCCGCCCGTTCACCGAGGTGGACTGGACCGACCTCACGGCGCCGCACCTCACGCCCTACATCCAGTCGAAGACGCTCGCCGAGCGGGCGGCGTGGGAGTTCATCGAACGCGAGGGCGCCGGCCTCGAGTTCGCCACGGTGAACCCGGTCGTGATCTTCGGGCCGGCGCTCGGCGCCGACTTCTCGACGTCCATCCACGTGCTGCTGCGCCTGCTGAACGGCAAGGTGCCGGCGGTGCCGCCCGGCACCACGACCGGGGTGGACGTGCGCGACGTGGCCGACCTGCACGTGCTGGCGATGCGGCATCCGGATGCCGCGGGCGAGCGGTTCCTCGCCGTCGCGGGCGACCCGATCTCCTTCCACGACATGGCGATGCTGCTGCGCCGTCACCTCGGCGCCGACGCCAGGCACGTGCCGACGCGCACGCTGCCGCGCTGGCTCGTGCGCGCCGGCGCCGTCGTCAGCCCCGAGCTGCGCGCCATCGCCCCGCAGCTGCGGCGAGCGCGCGGCGCCTCGCACGAGAAGGCCACCCGGATGCTCGGCTGGAACCCGCGCACCCCGCAGGAGGCGATCCTGGCGTCGGCGCGGAGCCTGCTCGAGCTCGGGCTCGTCAAGCCCTGAGGCGCGGGCTCCGAGCAGACGCGCCGGGCCCGGTCGCGGGCCGCCGCGCCGCGCCCTACGCCCCCACGACGGGCATCCACACCCGCATCTGCGACGGCCCGCGCTCGGCCCACTCGTGGTACCGCACGAGGGCGACCTCAGCCCGCGCGCCGGTGCGCGCATCCACGATGGTCGCGAGCACGCCCGCGCCGCCGTCGGGGCCCGCGGCGTCGCGCAGGCCGGCCGCGGGGTCGACCCGCAGGTCGGCGAAGTCGGATGCCGCGAGCGACGTGCCGCCGAGGTCGACCGACTCGAGGGCGAACACCTCGGGGCCGCGCTCGACCACGAGGCATCCGCGCACCGCGTCGACGCGGGGGTCGGGAGCGGCGAACCGCGGCTCGACCGGAAGCTCCAGCTCGACCACGTCGCCGGCGGTGAAGGCGCGCGTCCACGACGCCATGCCCGGTTCCGCGTCCTGCGCCTGCACGTGGTCGGCGCCCGCGGGTCGCAGGGTGAGCCGCGCGCCCGCCGCCCACGCCGGCACTCGAAAGGACAGCGTCCAGGGCTCCGCGGCATCCGTCTGCACCGTCACGCGCACGCCGCCCGAACGCGGGTACTCGGTCGCGACTTCGAGCGCGACCTCCTGCCCGGTCTCGAGCGTGGTGCGGAGCGCGGCCGGCGCGTACTGGTGCAGCTGCACGCCCGAGGCGTCCGCCGTGGCGAGGTAGCCCGCGAGGCTCGCGAACGTGCGGGCCGTGTTCGGCGGGCAGCACGACACGTCGAACCACGGCGCGCGCAACGACGACTGCGCCCTCGGCGACACCGTGTCGGCGTCGGCCACCGCACCGGGCCGGCGCTGGTGCAGGGTGTTCGCGTAGTAGAAGGTCGTGCCCGAGACACTCGGCGAGGTCTCCACCACGTTGAACAGCGTGCGCTCGATGAGGTCGGCGAAGCGCGGTTCCCCCTGGGCGAGCAGCAGCCGCCAGCTGAACATGACGGAGGCCACGGCCGCGCAGGTCTCGGAGTAGGCCCGGTCGCTCGGCAGCTCCCAGTCCTCGCCGAACGCCTCGTCCTGGTGGTGCGAGCCCTGCCCGCCGGTGACGTAGGTGCGACGCTCCACGGTGGTCTCCCACTGCCGGTCGAGCGCACCGAGCAGCTCGTCGTCGCCGGTCTCGATCGCGACGTCCGCCGCGCCGGCCGCGAGGTAGTTCGCCCGCACCGAGTGCCCGCGCAGCACGCCCGCCTCGCGCACGGCGATGTCGTCCTGGTAGTACGAACGGCCCCACTCGATCTCGCGTAGCGTGCCCCGGCCGTGCCGCTCGACGAACAGGCGGGCCTGCTCGACGTAGCGCGGCTCGCCGAGCGCGCGGCCCAGCTCGGCGAGGCCCACCTCGACCTCGGCGTGTCCGCAGATGCGCTCGTCGCCGCCAACGCCGAAGACCCCGCACACGAGGTCGGCCGCCCGGCGCACGATGCCGACGAGTGCGTCGTCGGCGTCAGGGCGCGTGCGCACCCGGGCGACGGCCGCCTGGAAGAGATGTCCCAGGCAGTACAGCTCGTGGCCCCACTCGAGGTCCGACCAGCGCGCGCCCTGACCGGGTCGCCCGAACCGCGTGTTCAGGTAGCCGTCGGGCTCCTGCGCGGCCGCGATCCGCGCCACGACCGCACGGAACCGCGCCTCGAGCTCGTCGACGGGCTCACCCACCGCGTCGCGACGGCCGATCTCCCAGGCGATCGCCTCGAGGTACTTGTAGACCTCCGAGTCGGAGAACTCGCGCCCGCGACGTCCCTCGGGAAGTGCTCCGGATGCCGCGAGGTCGAAGTTCGCGAGCCAGCCCTCGCGCTCGAGCCACGCGCCGATGTGGTCGATCGTGGCGGTGCCGTTGACGGCCTGCCGGCGGCCCCACAACCCGCCGGTGATGGTCACCTCGTCGAGGCCCAGCGGGCGCAGTACTCCGGCACTCGGTGCGACGGGAACCGCATGGGTCGTGGTGGTGGTGTTCGTGGTGAGCGTCATGGTCATCCCTTGAAGGCGCCCGACATGAAGCCGCGCACGTAGTGACGTTGGAGGATCAGGAAGAGCAGGATGCACGGCACGGCCAGCACGACCACGCCGGCCTCGGTGGCGCCGTAGTCGACGACTCCCTGCACCTGCCCGCGGAGGTTCGAGACGGCCAGCGGCAGCGTCATCTTGTTCGAGTCGTTGATGAGGATCAGCGGCGCCATGAAGTCGTTCCACGCCGCGAGGAACGCGAAGAGCGCCACCGTGATGAGGCCCGGCTTCACGGCGGGGATCAGCACGCGCCAGAGCACCGTGAAGCTGGAGCATCCGTCGACCATGGCGGCCTCGTCGAGCTCGCGGGGCACGGCCTCGAACGAGATGCGCATCATGAACATCGAGAACGGCAGCTGGAACATGGTGAGCACCAGCGCGACGCCGACGAGCGAGTTCGACAGCCCGACCAGGTTGAGCAGCACGTAGAGCGGGATCAGCAGCGTCGTGTACGGCACCATCAGGATCGCGAGCGTCGCGAGGAACAGGGCGTTCTTGCCGGGGAACGAGAACCGCGCGAACGCGTAGCCGCCGAGCAGCGAGATGACGAGAGTCAGGGCCACGGTGAGCAGCGACACGAACACCGAGTTGAAGAGGTAGACCCAGATGCCCGCCTGGTAGTTCGCGAGCGTCACGTAGTTGCCGAGGCCCCAGCCGTCGACCTGGTTCGTGCCCGCCCGCGGCGAGAACGACGCCACCGTCGTCCAGATCAGGGGGTAGAGGAACAGCACGGCGAGCGCGCCGGTGACCACCCAGTAGGGGGTGCGCAGTGCGATGCCCGCGAACGAGGTGGGCGGATGCTTCCGCGCCACCCCATACCGCGTGCGCGGGCCGTGCGCCGCGGCATCCGTCACGATCGCCCGGGTGGTGTCGGGCGCGGTGTCGATGCTCATCAGTCCTCGGCCTTCCTGCTGAACGCGCGGATCTGCGCGACGTTGATGACGACAAGGGCAATCAGCACGATCACCGAGAGCGCCGCGGCCACGCCGAGGTTGTTCGGGCCCTGGAACGCGACGCTGTAGATGAGCTGCACGATGGTGATCGTGGAGTTGTCGGGCCCGCCCTTGGTGAGGATGTAGAACTGCTCGAACGCAAGCAGCGAGCCCGTGACGCAGAGCACCGTCGTGAGCGCGAGCGTGGGCCGCAGCAGGGGCAGCGTCACGCTGCGGAACGTCTGCCACCGTGAGGCGCCGTCGATGCGGGCGGCCTCGTAGACGTCGTCGGGGATGCCCTGCAGGCCCACCAGCATGAGCAGCATGTAGAAGCCCGCGTACCGCCAGACGATGAGGAAGATGGTCGACCAGAGGGCGCCGTCGGGGGTGCCCAGGAAGGTGAAGCCCCACGCCGCCATGAGGTCGGCGAACGGCCCGGCGATGGGCGAGTAGAGCACGTAGAAGAGCAGCGACGCGGATGCCAGGCCGAGCGCGCTCGGGATGAGGAACGAGGTGCGCAGGAGCCCCTTCCAGCGCGACGACTCCTGCACGAGCAGGCCGAGCCCGAGCGCCAGGGCGAGCAGGATCACGGTGGTGAGGATCGTGTACTTCAGGGTGAACGCGACGGAGTCCGTGAAGAACCGGTTCGTCACCGCGTCCTCGTAGTTGTCGGGCAGGTTCCAGCCCTGGTTGCCGCCGAGCAGCGGCCAGTCCGAGCCCGACATCTGCAGCACGAGCATCAGCGGGAGCACGAAGAGGAGGATGACGAAGAGGGCGGTCGGCGTGGCGTAGAGCCAGCCGGCGAGCGCGCCGCCGTGCGTCGCGCGGCGCTTGCGGCGCGTGGAGCGCCTCGGCGGCGACGCCGTCTCGGCGGGAGGGGCCAGGGCGGTCATGTTCGGGCCTTTCGTGTGGTGCGGGGTCTCGTGCGTGTCGCCTGCGTGGTGCCAGGTGGCGCCTTGGTGGTGCCGGGTGGTGCGCTGGTGCGGGCGGCCGGCGCCGACCTCGCGATCGGCGCCGGCTGCCCGCATCCCCTATTGCGAGAGCACCGCCGTGATCTCGTCGTTGTCGGCGTCGACGGATGCCCCGTCGCCGAGCACGGCGTCGCGGACCAGGGTCAGCCACGGGCTGTTCGGCGCGTTGAACGCCTCCTGGAAGTGGATCGCGACCGGGGTGTCGCCGTTCGCGGCCACCTCGTTGATCGTGACGAGGCGCGGGTCGGCGTCGGAGTACTCGTTGCTCGAGAGGTCGCCGCGCGAGACGACGTCCTTGTCCTTCGCGAGCACGCCGACCTGGGCCTCCTCGGACATCATCCAATTGAGGAAGTTCCACGCCTGCGCCGACTTCTTCGAGTCCTTCGAGATGCCGATGCCGTCGCCGCCGACGAACGTGGAGGCGCCGCCCTCGGGTCCGACGATGCCTGAGACGCCGGCCTCGAACGGCGTCGACGAGAGCAGCGTGGCGGGGTAGAACATGAGGCCGACCTTGCCCTCGGTGAAGCCCGCGGTCCACGTCGGGCCCGCTTCGTCCTGCGACGACGGGAGCACGGCGCCCGAATCCCAGAGGTCCTTCCAGGTGGCGTAGATCTCCTTGGCGGTGTCGCTCGCGAGCAGCGACTCGGTGCCATCCTCGTTCATGACTTCCTCGCCGTCGGCCCAGACGCTCGGGAACCACGTGAATACGAGGCATCCGCCGCAGTTCAGGCCCGTGGCGGTGCCGTAGGTGTCGGGCTTGTTCAGCGCCTGGATGGCCTTCGCCCACTCGGCGTACTCCTCGAGGTTCGCAGGCCCCGCTTCGGCGTCGAGGCCGGCCTCGGTCGCGAGCTCCTTGTTCCAGAACAGCATCGAGAGGTCGAGCACGAACGGCAGCACGTGCTCCTTGCCGTCGACCGTGCCGGCCGAGAGATGGCCCGGGTTGATCTCGTCCTTGAAGTCGAGGCCGTCGATGTTCGCGGTGAGGTCCTGGAAGAGGCCCTGCTCGACCCAGTTCGGCACGTAGACGATGTCGGCGGCGAAGAGGTCGGGCAGGCCGTTGGAGCCCGCCGCGGCACCGACCTTGGCGACGTAGTCGTCGTTCGGAACGACCGTGAGCTCGACCTGGTTCTCGTGGCTCTCGTTGTAGGCATCGACGAGCAGGTTCGCCTGCTTCTCGAGGGGGGCCCGGGTCCAGAGCGTGAGCGTCGACCCGTCATCGACCCCTTCGGGGCCGGCATCCGACAGGTTGCTCGCGGGCTCGCTGCCGGCCGCACAGGCGGACACGCCGACCAGCAGTGCGCCGGCGGCGAGGACGCCGGCGATTCTTCGCATCCGGCGGGTGGTGCTGCTCATGGTCTCTCCTCTGACTCGTCGTTGAGCGGGCTGGGGATGCCCGGTGCTGCGACACTCGGGGCGCGCGACCGCGAAAATCCCGAAATGCTTTTCGGCACGTTACTCTTGGGAATCCGGGGACGTCAAGAGCAGAATCCGGTAACGTTTCCGACACGAAAGGGGGCCGCGATGGCGCGAGTGGAACACCCGGGCAGCGCGCGGGCATCGACGCTCAGCGACGTCGCCAAGCTCGCCGGCGTCTCGATCGCCACCGCCTCGAAGGCCATCAACGGCCGCGACGAGGTCGCGCCGGCCACCCGCCGTCGCGTGCTCGAGGCCGCCGAGCAGATCTCGTTCACGCCCAACCAACTCGCCCGGAGCCTGCTCGCCGGGCGCACCGGCACCGTCGGCCTGCTCACGAGCGACCTCGAAGGCCGGTTCGTCATCCCGATCCTCATGGGCGCCGAGGACGCGTTCGGCGCCGGCCAGGTCAACGTGTTCCTCTGCGATGCGCGCGGCGACGCCATCCGCGAGCAGCACCACCTGAAGGCGCTGCTGAACCGCAGGGTCGACGGCATCATCGTCGTCGGCCGTCAGACCGACCCGAGGCCGTCGCTCGGGCAGGACCTGCCGGTGCCGGTGGTGTACGCCTACGCCCCGTCCGACGACCCCGCCGACCTGTCGATCACGCCCGACAACCGCGCCGGCGGGCGCCTGGCCGTCGAGCATCTCGTCTCGTGCGGGCGTTCGCGCATCGCGCACCTGAGCGGCGACCCGGCCTACGCGGCGGCGCAGGACCGCCTGCTCGGTGTGCGCGACGGGCTGCAGGCCGCGGGCCTCGAACTGGTCGGCGAGCCGATGTTCTCGGCGTGGAGCGAGCACTGGGGCCGCGATGCGGCGGCGATGCTCCTCGCGCAGCATCCCGAGGTCGACGGCATCGTGTGCGGCTCCGACCAGATCGCCCGCGGCGTGCTCGACACGCTCCGCGACCTGGGCCGGAGCGTGCCCGAAGACGTGGCGGTCATCGGCTACGACAACTGGGAGGTGCTCGCCACCAACTCGCGCCCCGAGCTCACGAGCATCGACGCCAACCTGCAGCAGCTCGGGCGCACGGCGGCGAAGCGCGTGTTCACCGCCCTCGACGACGAGCTGCGTTCGGGCACCGAGTACCTGCCGGTGCGGCTCGTCATCCGCGGCTCGACGATTCCGCGGCGCTGAGGGCGCGCTACTGCGCCGGCCGCACGGGTGGTGCGTCATCTGGCGCGAGGTAGGCGCCGATCCTGCGGAACAACTCGTCGCCGCCGTTCGAGTACCCGCCCTCGTCGTCGAACGCCGCCTCGTCGTAGGTCACGGCGACCGCGATCGCGACCTTCTCCGAGGGCAGGTAGGCGTTGACCGCCGCGTATCCGTAGAAGAGCGGGTTCTGCAGCAGCCAGTCGCCCGAGATCCACAGGCCGAGCCCGTACGTCGCGAACTCGTCGAGGGGGCGGCAGTTGACGCATCCGTCGATCGCGCTCGTCCGTCCGCGCAGGTCGGTCGACGTCATCTCGTCGTACGACTCCTCGGAGAGCAACTCGCCGGTGCCCACGGCGATCGCGCTCGCGAGCAGGTCGTCGATGTTGCTCGTCTCGATGGCGCCCTGGGCGATGGTCCACGACGGGTTCCACGACGTCGAGTCCTCGTAGAACGGCGTGCCCGCGGGGATGCCGAAGAACGACCGCCGCTCCGAGCTGTAGGCGTGCAGCACCGGCTCGGGGATCTCCGCGGTGAGCGAGGCCGTCGTATTCGTCAGGCCCAGCGGGTCGAGCACCCGCTGCTGCAGGGCGTCCTCGAGCGGCATCCCGGTGACCTCCTCGAGCACCAGGCCGAGGATCACGTAGTTGGTGTGGGCGTACGCCCAGTTCGTGCCCGGCTCGAACCAGAGCGGCTTGTCGACGGCGAGCGCGAGCTGGTCCTCGGTCGTCCACGCCTTGAACACGTCGGCGTAGGCGATCTCGGCGAACTCCTCGTTGCCGAGCACGAAGTCCTGATATCCCGAGGTCATCTGCGCGAGCTGGCGCACCGTCACCTCGTCGGCGTGCGGCAGGTCGGGCAGGTACATCGACACCGGGTCGTCGAGGGTCATCATCCCCTCGTCGACGAGCTGCAGCAGCAGCGTCGCGACGTACGAGATCGCCACGGCGCCATTGCGGAAGTGCATGTCGGGGGTGGCCGGCACGCCCGTCATCGAATCGCCCACCGCGGCCCGCACGATCTCCTCGCCGTCGACCGTGGCGCGCACGATGACCGCCTTGAGGTGCGCCTCCTCCATGTAGTCGCGCACGATCTCCATCACCGCCTCGGCCTGCTCGGGGTCGGCCGTCTGGTGCTGCGCCGCGTCCGAACCCGGCGGCGCCGACGGCGACGACCCGCCCGCAGTGCAGCCCGTCACGAGCACGAGGGCGGAGATGGCGACCAGGACTTCCCCGAACACGGGGACGCACCGCGATGTACGCATACGCGAGTCTCTCGCCGCCCGAATCCGAACGGCAACACTTCGGCCGTTCTGGGGGTGCGCGCCATCCGCTCGCGACCTCGACTCAGCCCCAGAACCCGTCGTGCAGCGTGATGGCCTCGGGCAGGTCGGCCGGGCCGGCGACCGTGACGGGCCGGCCGCCGCGGGCGAACACCTCGCGGCACGGGAGGGCCATGGTGGGCACGCCCTCCTGCTCGGCGACGATGTCGCGCAGCCCGTCCTCGCCGAGGGCGTACACGACCCGGGCGATGCCGCTCCAGTAGATCGCGCCGGCGCACATCGCGCAGGGCTCGGTGCTCGTGTAGAGCGTGCTCGTCGCCAGCACCTCGGCGGGCAGCACGGATGCCGCCGCACGCACGACGTTCGTCTCGGCGTGCCCGGTGGGGTCGGCGTGGGTGACGACCGAGTTCATCGCCTCGACCGTGCGTCCGTCGGCGGTGACCACGAGCGACCCGAACGGATGGTCGCCCCGGGCGCGGGCGGCGGAGCCGAGGTCCACGCATCGGCGGAGCCACGCCAGGTCGGCCTCGGTCACCACGGTTCCGTCGGTCATGCGGCCCTCCCTCGTCGGTGAGTCCATTGTCGTGCGTGTCAACCCCGCGCCGGCGCGCCGACGGGCGTGTGATCGTGAGGAGGTCAGGGGAGGACACCATGAGCGACGCAACCGCGCACCACGACCCCGAGGGCACGAAGAAGCCCGACGGCCTCGGCGGGGAGGGCACGATCCCGAACGAACCCGACGGCGTGGGCGTCGGTGCGGGCGAGCCGACGACGTTCGAGCCCGAGGAGGATCCGGATGCCGCCTCGCAGCGCGACCCGGATGCGCCCGGCCCGGATGCGACCAGCCCAGACACGACCAGCCCAGACACGACCGACCCCGACGAGTCCGACGAGTCCGACGTGGACGGCCCTGACGCGGCGGAGGGCGTCGCGTTCTGACACGCCCCGCCTGCCTCAGCGCCCGCAGACCTCACCCCCGCTGAGTTCAGCTCCCGCTGACCTCCGCACCCGCCGGCGCCGACTCCCACCACGCGCCGGCGGCGTCGAGCGCGTCCACGTCGCCGCGGTCACCGAGCAGCTCCCAGCGCAGCAGCGACATCGGCACGTTGCCGTTGCGCCACACGGCGTCGTGCACCTCGCGGAGCGAGAACTCGGTGCCGTCGAGCGCGGCCGCGACCGCGGCATCCGCCACCAGCCGCATGACCTCGTGCTTGCCGACCAGGTACGACATCGCAAGGCCGGGCGTCGCCACGTAGTAGGCGGTCTCCTCGGTGGCGGTGCCGACGTCCATCGGCACCATGCGCACGAAGAAGTCGACGGCCTCGGGCAGGCTGAACGCCCCGGTGGCGAGGTTCACGTCGACGACGACACGCAACGCTCGCAGCCGCATGAAGTTGTGCACGATCACCCGCGAGTGCGGGGCGTCGGCGAAGAGCCCCGCCGTGAGCATGAGCTCCTCGTTGTAGTGCGCGATGCCCTCGTTGGCGACGGAGTCGATGAAGTGCCGCCGCATCGGGTCGGGCTGCGCCCACGACAGCGCGAGCTGCTGGCTGTGCGCGCCCTCGTGGATGATGCCGAGGCGCGGATCGCGCGCGTTCGCCGCGTCGAAGTACGGCAGGTCGGCAGACGGCTCGGGCACGTACGAGGTGGCGTCGTCGGCCACGCGCCGGACGCTCGTGAGGTCGTCGTTCACGCCGAGGAACGCGAGCGGCTCGAGGTAGGGCGGCGTCGGCGCGAAGCGGTAGCGGCGCAGCGTCTCGGGCTGGGAGAGCAGGCCCGCGGATTCGTAGAAGGCGCGCACCTCGGCTTCTGCCGCGGCCTCGGCCGTCGACTCGGCCTCGGCTGAGACGGCGAGCAGGGGCTCGGCGACGTCGCGGAAGCGGGCGCGGGTCGCCGCCTCCGCCACGATGCTGCGGTTCGCGTCCTGCATCGCGGCGCGCACCAGCTCCTCGGGATCGTGCGTCACGAGCGCGACGTGGCGCAGGTACCACGTGAAGGCCTCGCGTCCGACGGGCACGTCGGGCCCGAGCCGATCAGCGGATGCCGCGAGCCAGCCCCGGAACCGCTCGAGGTCCGCGCTCGCCCCGGGCTGAGCGGCGCGCAGCGCGGCGGCGGCCGTGGCATCCGTCAGCGGCACGACCTCGGCCACGGAGCGCTCGAGCCGCGCGCCGATCTCGTGGAGGTCGGCCGCCGCCACCCGGGCGAGGGTCGCGACGCCGGCGCGCTCGAGGTTCGTGATCGCCTGCTCCACGGCGGCGGGGATCGCCTCGAGCACGCGCACGAGGTCGGCCTGTCGCCGCTCGTCGAACGGCGGGGGCGGCAGCAGCAGGTCGAACCACGGGCCGAGCACCTGCGACGTGAGGAACACGGCGTCGCGCTCCCAGTTGCGGAGCACCTCGAGCTCCCAGTGCACTCGCGCGAGCGCGGCGCCGAGCAGCCGGTGGTCGACCTGCGTGCCGACGGGCAGCGCGCCGAGCCCCTCGGCATCGATCGCCTTCCAGCGATCGGCGAAGCCGGCGAGCGCGAGCGTGAACTCGTGGATCGCGGCACGGTCGAAGCGCGGCAGCCACCCGGCCGGGCGCTCGACGCGCGGGATGTCGTCGGACGTGCGGAACGAGGTGGCGTCGCGCCATTCCCAGAACTCGGCGCCGAGTCGTGCGAGGTCGGTTGCGAGCGACGTCATGCCCTCCACGCTAGACCCGGCCACCGACGGCAACAGCGGTGCACCTGGCAGGAGCCCGCCCCGCCGGGCGGCGGTGCGGGCTCCAGGTCGGTTCGGTCGCGTCAGCTCCCGTTGCCGCGGCCGGCCGTGACGGCCTGCTCGCCGCGGGAGACGGACTGCACCTCGACCTTGCGCGGCTTCGCCTGCTCGCTCACCGGGATGACGACGCTCAGGACGCCGTTCTCGTAGTGGGCGCTGATGCCCGAGGTGTCGAGCCCGTCGCCGAGGGTGAGCTGGCGCAGGAACGATCCGCTCGGACGCTCGCGCACGAGCCACTGCGCCTGCTCGTCGGAGCGGAGCGTGCGCTCGGCGCGGATGGTGAGCAGCTGACCGTCGATGTCGACGTCGACCGAGCCTGGGTCGACGCCGGGCAGGTCGGCGTTCAGCACGTAGTGGTCGCCATCGCGGTGCAGGTCGATCGGCATCACCCGCGGCCCCTGCCTCGAGTCGAGCATGGTCGCAGCGAGGCGGTCGAGGTCACGGAACGGGTCCCAGTACATGGCCATGATCGGCATTCCTCCCTGTGTCGCGGCCCTCGTCGGGCCGGTGTCCAAGACTTGAGTCGATCTCGCTCAAGTAGCTTCAGATTAGCACTCGCACCGCGAGAGTGCCAAGGGTGCAGGGGGTGACATCCGTCCGGAATTCGGGGCGACCGATCGTCACTGTGTCGCCGCCCGGAGCGCTTGCGGCAGCGACGCTCACCGCGTTGACTGGGGCGATGCGCGTCGTCATCGCCGGAGGTCACGGCAAGATCGCCCTCATCCTCGAACGCCTGCTCGCGGAGGCCGGTCACGAGCCTGTCGCGATCATCCGCAATCCCGACCAGCGCGCCGACGTCGACGCCACCGGTGCGGTCGCCGTGGTGCTCGACCTCGAGCACGCGTCGGTCGACGAGGTCGGCCAGGTGCTGAAGAACGCGGATGCCGCGGTGTTCGCCGCAGGCGCCGGCCCGGGCAGCTCGGCCGAGCGCAAGTTCACCGTCGACCGTGACGCCGCGATCCTGCTCGCCGACGCCGCCGAGGCCGCCGGTGTTTCCCGCCTCGTCGTCGTCTCGGCGATCGCGACCGACGAGTTCGACGCCGACTCCGACGACGTCTTCCAGCTCTACCTGCGTGCCAAGAGCGAAGCGGATGCCTCGGTGCGCGAGCGCGACCTCGACTGGACCATCGTGCGACCCGGCGGGCTCACGAACGAGCCCGGCACCGGGCGCGTGCGCGCCGCCACCGCGGTGCCCCGGGCATCCATTCCCCGTGCGGATGTCGCGGCGACGATCGCCGCCCTGCTCGCATCCGGCGCGGCATCCCGCACCCAGTTCGAGCTCGTGTCGGGTGACGACCCGATCGACCAGGCGCTGGCGTCGCTCGGCGGGCCCGACGCGGGCGACTGACGCGCGGCTGGTCGCCGGCCGGTCGGCGCCTGCCGTTCAGCCGAGCCGCACGAGGCGCGTCACGTCGTCGTCGGGCAGCTCGTCGGCGATCGCCGTGACCAGCATCGACTCGAGCGTCACGTTGCCGCCGTACGAACTGAGGAACGCCGTGTCGGCGGCGTCGCGCCCGGTCGCGATGCGCACGAGCGTCGACCGCGGCGCGAGCGTGGTGGCGTCGACGACATGCCATGCGCCGTCGACATGCGCCTCGGCGACCGCGTGGAAGTCCATCGGGTCGAGGCCCGGCGCGTAGACGGCGGCGAGGCGAGCCGGCACGTCGAGGGCGCGCAGCAGCCCGATCACGAGGTGGGCGTAGTCGCGGCACACGCCCTGGCCGGCGAGCAGCGTCTGCACCGCGCCGTCGGTCGGCTGGCTCGAACCGGGCACGTAGCTCAGGCGGGTGCCCACCCACGAGCTCACGGCGGCGAGCAGGTCGGCGCCGGCGAGCCCCGCGAACTCCGCGTGCGCGGTCGGCGCGAGCCGGTCGGCCTCGCCGTAGCGGCTGGGCCGGAGGTACTCCAGCAGTTCCAGCTCGGTTCCGGATGCCTCGTCGGCACGCCCGTCGACGGTGGCGCCGTAGTCGAGCGTGACCGTGCCGGGCGCGACGTCGACGACGTGGATGCGCGTGCCCGCGGCATCCGTCACCTCGCGGGGCTCGATCGCCTCGCCGTCGTGGCGGAGGTGGAGCCGCTCGGCAGGCGGGCGCGACGCCACGGCGACGATGAAGGCGAGCCGCGCCGGAGCGGCGACCTGCAGGGTGAGCTGGGCGGAGACGGATCGCTGCATGCGTGACACCTCGTTCGTCCTCGAAGGGCGTGCCGGGTGGCACCGTCCCATTCTCACCCGCGGCGACCCATCTGCCCAGCCCTCCCTCGCGCGGCTAGCCTGAGGGGCATGGGCATCTCGGCCACGCTGCGGGCCACGAAGCGGGTACCCCTGCTGCAGGTGGCGAAGTCGGCCGTCGCGACGATCGCCGCCTGGCTCATCGCGGGATGGCTGATCCCCGGGCCGCTGCCCGTGTTCGCCGCGATCGCCGCCCTGCTCGTGGTGCAGCCGAGCGTCAACCAGTCGCTCGGCAAGGCGGTCGAGCGCTCGATCGGGGTGATCCTCGGCGTCGTGATCGCCACGGGCATCTCGCTCGTGTTCGGGCAGAGCACCTGGATCATCCTGCTGGCCATCGTCGTCGCGATGCTCGTCGCCTGGACGCTGAAGATGACGCCGGGCACGTCGAACCAGGTCGCGATCAGCGCGATGCTCGTGCTCGCGCTCGGCGCGTCATCGCCCGAGTACGCTCTCGACCGCGTGCTCGAGACGCTCATCGGCGCGGCCATCGGCATCGTCGTCAACGTGGCGATCGTGCCGCCCGTGGCGGTGGCACCCGCGCGCGAGCACGTCGTCCGGCTCGGCGCCGAGCTCGCGGCATCCGTCGACCGGCTCGCGACCGCGCTCGAGTCCTCGCAGGCGCCCGCCGACGTCGAGGCGCTGATGATCGAGGCGCGGCTGCTGCGTCCGATGCGGGATGCCGCGGAGGCCGCGATCGACGCCGGCGAGGAGTCGCTCACCCTGAACCCGCGCCGGTCGGCGCACCGCGAGGAGCTCGCGGCGCTGCGCGACCTGCTCGACCTGCTGAGCCCGATCGTCACGCAGCTGATCGGCATGACACGGGCCTTCGCCGACCACTACGACGACGCGCTGCGCCGGGAACCGACCGTGCGTGCCATCGCCGAGCAGCTGCGCCGGGTCGCGCACGACGTGCGGCTCGCCGTGCGCGTCGCCGAGCCCGAGCCCGGGCCGGTCACGTCCGAGACGCCGGCGCTCACGTCGGCGCTCGTCATCGCGCCGCCGACGTCGGGGCACTGGATCCTCGTCGGCTCCCTCATGGAGGACCTGCGGCGCATCCGCGAGGAGCTCGGCGCCGGGTCGGCGTAGCCGCGAGGGTGCGCGCGGCCGTGACAGCCGGCGGGGGCATCAACCGAAGGTTCGACGCGCGCGCGGCGCCCCCCTGCCTAGGCTGGCGACGCAACCCGACCGGGATCCACCAGACGACGGCAGGAGCGACCATGACCACGACGTCCTCGACCACGACGACGACCGGCACCACCCGCAGCGGCCTCGCGAGGCAGCTCACGGTGGCGGTGAGCGCGGTGCTGGCGGTGATCGGCTCGTTCATCGGCTCGGGCGCGGCGGGCGGGCAGCCGATTCAGGATGCCGCGGGCGGCGCGCTCGCGGCGGACGCCACCCTGATCGCCCCGGGCACCGGCGCGTTCAGCATCTGGTCGGTCATCTACTTCGGCCTGCTCGCCTACGCGGTGTGGCAGTTCCTGCCCGGCCAGCGCACCGACGCCCGGCACCGCCGGCTCGGCTACCCGGTGGCCGCGTCGCTCCTGCTGAACGCCGCGTGGATCCTGAGCATCCAGTTCGACCTGCTCTGGCTCAGCGTGCCCGTGATCGTGGCGCTGCTCATCGTGCTCGTCGTCGCGTTCCGTATCTGCCTCGCGATGCCGCCGAGGAACGCCCTCGACGCGCTCGTGACCGACGGCACCATCGGTCTCTACCTCGGCTGGGTGATCGTGGCGACCGCGGCGAACATCACGGCGGCCCTCACCGCCACCGGCTGGGACGGCTGGGGCATCCCGCCCGAGACGTGGGCCGTGGTCGTGGTCGCCGTCGCGGGGCTCATCGGCATCGCCCTCGCCGTCTGGGACCGCGGGCGCGTCGCCCCCACGCTCTCGCTGGGCTGGGGACTCGCGTGGATCGCCGTCGCCCGCCTCACCGACGCGCCCGCGTCGACCGTCGTCGGCGTGACCGCGATCATCGCCACGGCGGCCGTCGTGCTCGTCACGGTCGCCGTGCGCGTGGCGGTCGAGCTGCGCCGCCGCCGCGCCACGGCCGCGCGCTCGTAGCCCCGCGCCGGCGGCGAGGCGGCGCCGACGACTTCGCCACGGCGGCCATGCCGGAGCGGCGACGCGAATCGCTATCGTCGAAGCGGAGAGGGGCACCATGTCGCAGCCGGGCGAGGGCGTCGCAGCACGCGGATTCGACTTCTTCAACGCCGGCGAGCTGCCCGCGCCGCAGCTGCCGTCGGACGAGGTGGTCGAGATCGTGCGCGCGGCGTGGGACCTCGACGTCGAGCTCACTCCCCTCGGCAGCCAGCAGGACCAGAACTTCCTCGCCCGCGCGCAGCCCGCCGAGGTCGACGCCGGCACCGGCGGCGCGGCGCCCATCGGCGTCGTGAAGATCACGAACCCCGCCTTCACCGCCGTGGAGCTCGCCGCCCAGGAGCTCGCCGCCGAGCGCATCGCGTCGGCCGCCCCGCACCTGCGCATCGCCACGACGACGACGGATGCCACGGGTGCGCCGCGCTCGATCCTCGCTGACACGAGCGAGGGCCCGCTCGGCATCCGCCTCATCGCGTACCTCCCCGGCGGCACCCTCACGGGCGGCTCGTACCTCTCCCCCACGGTGGTGGCGCGACTCGGACGGCTCGCCGCCGAGACGAGCCTCGCCCTCGCCGACTTCGACCACCCCGGCGTCGACCGCGTGCTGCAGTGGGACCCCCGGTTCGCGCCCGAGGTCGTCGGACTCCTCGCCCGGCATCACCCCGACCCCGCGAAACGTCAGCGGGTGACGGATGCCGCGGCGGCGGCCTGGGCGCACCTCGCCGCCGTCGCATCCGACCTGCCGCGCCAGGCCGTGCATCTCGACCTCACCGACGACAACGTGGTCTGCACCTCGGAGCGCGGCATGCGGATCCCCGACGGGCTCATCGACTTCGGCGACGTCACGCGCACCTGGGCCGTGGCGGAGCTGGCGATCACCGTCTCGTCGGTGCTGCACCACGCGGGCGCGGAGCCGGTCTCGGTGCTCCCGGCGATCACGGCCTTCCACGCGCTGCGCCCGATGTCGGCCGCCGAGGTCGCGGCGATCTGGCCGCTCGTCGTGCTGCGCGGCGCCGTGCTCGTGGTCAGCGGCGAGCACCAGGTGCAGCTCGACGGGGGCGACAACGCGTATGCCGCAGAGGGCATCGACCGCGAGTGGCAGATCTTCGAGCAGGCGACCTCGGTGCCGATCGAGGTGATGACGGGCGTGATCGCGGCGGCGATCGGCGTCTCGCCCTCGGCGGCGAGCGACGCGGCGAGCGACCTGATGGCTGCGACGTCGCCGCTCCGGCCGCTCCCCGGGGTCGACGCGGCGACGGCGGTGCGCCTCGACGTCTCCATCGAGTCCGACGACGTCGACGCCGGCGCATGGCTCGACCCCGGCCTCGAGGATCGGATCGCGCTCGCGGCGCTCGACGCGGGGGCCTCCGCCGCCTGGCTCGAGCGTGGAATCGCGCGACTGACCGGGAGCCGCATCCATTCGGCCGTCTCGTCGGCGACGATCCCGACCGGGATCGACGTGTGGTTCGGCGAGCCGCAGGCGCTCGGCGACGAGCCCTCGGTCGGCGGCGCACGCCTCGTCGCAGAGGGCGTCCTCGACGGCACGGCACCGGCCCGCACGCGCATCCGTTTTCGCGTCGAGCGCGACGGCGCGCCGCCCGTGCCGCACCTCGTTCGTCCCGAGTACGCGCCGGGATGGCTCGCGCTGACCCTCGACCCCGCCCCGCTGCTCGGACTCCGCGCGGGGCAGCCCGCGGCATCCGTGGCCCTCGGTCCCTCGGCCGACGCGACCGTGCTCATCACCCGTCGCGACCGCGCCTTCGCCGAGGTGCAGGAGCACTACTACGACGCCCCGCCGCGCATCGAGCGCGGCTGGCGCGAGCACCTCCTCGGCACCGACGGACGCGTGTACCTCGACATGGTCAACAACGTGACACCCCTCGGCCACGGGCACCCGAAGTTCGCCGCGACTGTGGCGCGACAGCTGCGCACCCTCAACACCAACTCGCGCTTCAACTACGGCGCGGTCGTCGAGTTCTCCGAGCGGCTCGCCGAGATGCTGCCCGACCCGCTCGACACCGTGTTCCTCGTGAACTCGGGCTCGGAGGCGGTCGACCTCGCCCTGCGCATCGCGCTCGCCGCGACGGGCCGGCGCGACGTCGTGTCGGTCCTCGAGGCCTACCACGGCTGGACGTACGCCTCCGATGCCGTGTCGACCTCGATCGCCGACAACCCCGGCGCCCTCGCGAGCCGGCCCGACTGGGTGCACGTCGTCGAGGCGCCCAACCCGTTCCGCGGTGCGCATCGGGGGGCGGATGCTGCGCGCTACGCGCCCGAGGCCGCCGCCGTGATCCGCCGGCTCGCCGCATCGGGCCGTCCGCCCGCCGCGTTCGTGGCCGAGACGTTCTTCGGCAACGCCGGCGGCATCCCGCTGCCCGACGGCTACCTCACCGAGGTCTACGCGGCCGTGCGCGAGGTCGGCGGCCTCGCCGTGGCCGACGAGGTGCAGGCCGGATACGGCCGCCTCGGCCGTTGGTTCTGGGGCTTCGAGCAGCAGGGCGTCGTGCCCGACGTCGTGGCGGTCGCGAAGGCGGCGGGCAACGGGTACCCGCTCGGCGCGGTCGTCACGACCCGCGAGATCGCCGCGCGGTTCGGGTCGCAGGGCCCGTTCTTCTCCTCGACCGGGGGCAGCCCGGCGTCGAGCGCGGCCGGCATTGCGGTGCTCGACGCCTTCCGCGACGAGGGACTGCAGGAGAACGCCGCGGCGGTCGGCGCGCACCTGAAGGGGCGACTCGAGGAGCTCTCGACGCGGCATCCGCTCATCGGCATGGTGCACGGCCTCGGCCTGTACCTGGGGGTCGAGTTCGTGCGGGACCGCGCCACCCTCGAGCCTGCGACCGAGGAGACGGCGGCGATCTGCGACCGGCTGCTCGAGCTCGGCATCGTCATGCAGCCGACCGGCGACCACCGGAACGTGCTGAAGGTGAAGCCGCCGCTCTGCCTCGACGGCGCCTCGGCCGACTTCTTCGTCGACACGCTCGACCGGGCGCTCCGCGAGGGGCGCGAGGGGTGGACACGACCCCATCCCTAGACTGGGCGCGTGCTTCCTGCCGTCATCCTGCTCGCGGTCGCGCCAGCGCTCGTCATCCTCGTGCTGGGGATCGTGGCGCGCGCCATCGCTGCGCAGCGGGTGACGGCGCTCGTGGTGCAGTACGCACCCGAACGCGACACGACCGTGCTGCGCGATGCCCTGCTCGTCGACGCCGACCGCCGGGCGGCATCCGCGGCCCTGATCGACTTGGCCGTGAAGCGCAAGGTGCGGCTCATCGCCGGGTCGAAGCGCGAGCCGATCGGCGTCGAGATGGCGCCGAACGTGGTGCTCACGGCCGACGAGCTCGCGCTGCTCGAGGCGCTCTTCGGCCCCGAGCACACGCCCGGTCGCGTGCGGCGGTTCTCCTCCGACCGACGCGCCCTCGCGGCGCGGCTGCGCACGGTCGTGCAGCACACCGAGCATGCCCTCGCCCGCGATGGGCTCGTCGCCCCGCGGCGCATGACCTGGCCCGGCACCACGCTCAGGATCCTCGCGTACCTCGGCATGCTCGTCGAGGCGCTGTTCATCGTCTTCGCCCTCATCGACGGGGACTGGCCCGCCCTCATCGCGACCGTGGTGGCGCTCGCGGCCACGATCGCGACGATCCTCGTGACCCCGGCCTCGTGGCGGCGCTACCTGCCTCCGGCTCGGTCCAGGCGCGAGCATCTCGAGGGCCTGCGCCGGTACCTCTCGCTCGCCGAGGCGGAGCGTCTCCGGGTGCTGCAGTCGCCGAGCGGGGCCGAGCTGCGGCCGACGGATGCCGCGGCCGAGGAGCCCGACGAGCCCCTCGCCCGCTTCCACCTGCACGAACGACTCCTCCCCTATGCCGTGCTGTTCGGCGTCGAACGCGAGTGGATCGCGAAGCTCAAGCTCGAGCACGCCGCCCTCGATCGTGCGAACCTCGACGCCCTCGCCGACGCGGTCGATATCACCGTCGAGGTCGCCACCGCGCTCGACGCCGCGGGCTCGGTGCTCGAGCTCACGGCGGCGGTCGGCGATCTGGTCGACTCCGGCGGCGCGGTGGTCGACGGCATCGGCGGCATCTTCGAGGTCTTCAGCTCGTGAGCGACGAGACGGCGATCAGCATCGACGTCGACGGCACGCCGATCTCGGCGGTGACCTCGCGCCCGGCGGATGCCGCGGGCACGATCATCGTGGCGCATGGCGCCGGCGCCGGCATGGAGCATCCGTTCATGTCGGGATTCACTCGGGCGATGCACGACGAGGGCTTCGCCACGCTGCGCTTCAACTTCCCGTACCGCGAGGCCAATCGCCGGTTCCCCGACCGGCCGCCGGTGGCGATCGCGACGTGGCGTGCGGTCCTGGATGCGGCGTCGGCCCTGGCCGCGGAGGCCGGATCTCCCGATGAGCCCATCTGGGCATCGGGCAAGTCGTTCGGCGGGCGCATGGCGTCGATGGCCGTCGCCGACGGGATGCCGGCCGCCGGGCTCGTGTATCTGGGCTATCCGCTGCATCCGCCCGGGCGCCCCGAGAAGGCGCGCGACGAGCACCTGCCCGGAATCTCCGTGCCGATGCTGTTCCTGCAGGGCCGCAACGACCCGTTCGCGATTCCGAACGCCCAGCTGGACGAGGTCGTGGCGCGCATCGGCGCCTCGGCGACGCTCGAGTGGATCGAGGACGCGAACCACTCGTTCGAGGTCAAGGGCGCGAAGCGGCCGGCCGCCGAGGTCGCAGCCGGGCTGGCGCCGCGCGTCGCCGCGTTCCTGCGCGCGCACGCCTGAGCCCGCGCCCGCTACGGGAGCAGCACGATCTTGCCGCGTACATGCCCGGTCTCGCTCTGCCGATGGGCTTCGGCGGCTTCCGCGAGCGGATAGCGATGCGCGATCTCGAGCTCGAACTCGCCGCGGGCAGCCAGTCGGGCGGCGAGGGGGATGGCTTCGGCGCGAAGCGCGCTTTCCTCCGGAGTCAGCGGCACGGGGCTGCCGCCCGACCAGGCCCGGATGCCGAGCTCTGCCGCACGCCAGCCCAGCACGATCGTGCCGATGCGGTGGTGGTCGGCGACGAGTTCCTTCGACACCTCGATCGCCTCGTCGGTGCCGGCGGCGTCCAGGGCCACGTCGACGCCCTCAGGCGCGGCGGCCCGCACCCGGTCGGCGAGCCCTGGGCCGTACGCGACGGGGATCGCGCCGAGCTCGCGCAGCCGGTCGTGGTTCGCCTCGCTCGCGGTGGCGATCACGGTCGCGCCGCGTCGCCGGGCGAGCTGGATCGCAGCCTGGCCGACGGCCCCCGAGCCGCCGTGCAGCAGCAGTGCGTCTCCGTCGCCCACCTCGAGTGAGGCCAGCACCTGGTAGGCGGTCGACACGGGCACGGGGATGGCGGCCGCGGCCTCCCAGCCGAGCTCGGCCGGCTTCGCGGTGAGCTTCGATGCGTCGACGACCAGCTCGGTCGCGTAGGCATTCGAGATGCGCGCGACGATGACCTCGTCGCCGACGGCCCAGCCGTCGACGCCCTCCCCGACGTCCACGATGACCCCCGCTGCGTCCGAGCCGAGCCGCCGGGGAGTCGTGATGGGCTTCGACGGCCGAGCGCCGGAACGCAGCTTCCAGTCGATCGGGTTCACGCCGACGGCGCGGACCTCCACGAGGACCTCGCCCGGGCCGGGCAGCTCGTACGGGATCTCACGGTATTCGAGCACCTCGGGCCCGCCCAGACGGTCGTATTCGATGGCGTGGGGCATGCGGGACCTCTCATTCGTGCGGAGTCGGAGATGCTCCGCCCACCATAACCGTCGCTCCCGGCCCGATGACGGCGCACCCGGAGCTCGAAGCAGGCACGCAGGCATCGGCCCTACGCTGTGCCCATGCCGCAGACGAGTGGTCGCCCCCTGGGCTGGGTGCTGCCCGGGGTGGCGGGCGTCGCATCGGTCCTCTTCGGCGTGGGGATCGGCGAGCTCGCGGCGGCGGTGCTGGCCTCGGCGTCGAGCCCGTTCGTCGTCGTCGGCTCCCTGCTCATCGACCTCGCCCCGCCGTGGGCGAAGGATGCCGCGATCGCACTGTTCGGCACCGGCGACAAGGCCGCGCTGCTCGTCGGCATCGGGCTGGTGCTCTTGGCGGTCGCCGCCGGCGCCGGTGTGCTCGAGGCGCGGCGGCCGCCGTGGGGACAGGTGCTCATCGGACTCATCGGCCTGGTCGGTGCGATCGCCGCGTCGACGCGCGCCAATGCGCCCATGCTCGCGATCGCCCCCTCCGCACTCGCGGCGATCGCCGGGGTGATGGCGCTGCGGCTCCTCGTGCAGCGGCTGCCCCGCGAGGCGGTCGCCCCAGAGCCGGCCGTCGCGATCGTGCCCCATGCCGCGATGGCGACTGATGCCGCGATGGTGCCGGATGCCGCGACCGAGCCCGCCGCACCGGCGCCGCCCGCGACCGACCTCGCACCGACACCCGGACCCCGGCCGACCGCATCCGAGCCGTCCGGCGTCGACCGCCGGCGCTTCCTCGGCTGGGCGGGCGGCGCGGCCGTGCTCGGCGTCCTCGCCGCAGCCGGTGGGTACGCCCTGCAGGCCGGCACGCGGGCCGTCACGGCGATCCGCGAGGCGATCACGCTTCCGAAGCCGGTGACGAGCGTCACGGTGCCCGCGACGGCGCAGTTCGACATCGAGGGCCTGCCGCCGGTCGTCACGCCGAACGCCGCCTTCTATCGCATCGACACCGCCCTGGCCGTGCCGGCCGTCGACCCGTCGATGTGGAGCCTCCGCATCCACGGGCTCGTCGATCACGAGGTCACCCTCACGTGGGACGAGCTCCTCGCGCTCCCCCTCGAGGAGAGCGTCACGACGCTCACGTGCGTGTCGAACGAGGTCGGCGGCGGACTCATCGGCAACGCGGTGTGGCTCGGCTACCCGATCCGCGAGCTGCTCGCCCGCGCGGCGCCGACGGCCGACGCCGACATGGTGCTCTCGCGGAGCGTCGACGGCTTCACCGCGTCGACGCCGCTCACGGTCCTCCAGGACGACCGCAACGCGATCCTCGCCGTGGGCATGAACGGTGAGCCCCTGCCCGCGGAACACGGGTTCCCGGTGCGCATGGTGGTGCCGGGGCTGTACGGCTACGTGTCGGCGACGAAGTGGGTGGTCGACCTCGAGGTGACGCGGTTCGACGCGGCCACCGCGTACTGGACCGACCGCGGCTGGAGCGAGCGCGGCCCGATCAAGCTCTCGTCCCGCATCGACGTGCCCCGCACCGGCCAGTCGCTCACCGCCGGCCCGGTCACCGTTGCGGGCGTGGCGTGGCAGCAGCACGTGGGGGTCCAGGCGGTCGAGGTGCAGGTCGACGACGGCCCGTGGGAGCCGGCGACGTTGGCCACGGCGATCTCGGACGACACGTGGGTGCAGTGGCGCTACGACTGGGACGCGACGTCGGGCGGCCACACACTCCGCGTCCGTGCGACCGCGGCCGACGGGGAGGTGCAGACGGCCGACGAGCAGGGCGTCGTCCCCGACGGCGCCACCGGCCTTCACGAGCGCAGCGTCCAGGTCAGCTGACCGCTCCTCCACAGCCACCCTGAGCCGAGATCTTGTCCTCCCCAGCCGCTTTGAGGTACGCACTGCATGACGCGGCCACACCTGGAGGCTGGCCGTTCGCGCTCTCGGCCTTGAATTGCGAGAGACGTTCCCCTTCGTGAAGTTCCGGTACTTCGGTACCTCGGTACCTCGGTACCGAGTTTCCGTGGGGGAACCGTTTTTCCGCCGTGGCCGGCGGAGTCCGTATGCCGTCAAGGAGGGCCACGTCATGGGCGAGAAGCCGATCAAGGTCGACGAGGGCACCGACGAACTCGTGACCGAGCTCGCGTACTTCATGCGGTGCTCGAAGAAGTCGATCGTGCGCGAGGCGGTAGCAGACTACGCCGAAGCACGTCGCCGCTCCGTCACGCTGGCACGACGGGGCGACGGCGCCGCGAGCGGCCTGATGACATTCGCCGGCCCGGCCGACCCGCCACGCCAAGCGGATACCGCACGTGCGAGTTCGGGAGGCGCGGGAAGTCCGGAAGACACGGCAGGCGCGGCAGGTCCGAGCGGCGCCGCAGGTCCGAGCGGCGCCGCAGGTCCGAGCGGCGCCGCAGGCGAGAGCGGTTTGGACTTCAGGCCACGCGCGGATGGCACGGCCGGCGGCCGGACGTTCGACGACCTGGATCCGTTCGAGCGGCTTGCGCTGCGGCGGAGCGAGCTGATCCGCGAGTTCGCGCGGCACGGCGGAACGAACGTCCGCGTGTTCGAGCGCGACCCGAAGTACGCGTCGGGAGCGGTGTCCGCCGACGACGCGGCGTTCGAGGAGATCCTCCTGCTCGCCGACACCGACCTCGACGCAGGCGGCGCCGCCGTGCCCATCCTCGAAGGGGTGGCACGGCGCGTGCTGCGCAGCCGCGTCACGGTGCTGTCGCTCACCGCGCTCCGCCTGTTCGATCCGGTCCGACTCGAGCGTGCGCTCGCCGGGTCGCAGCCCCTGTAGCGTCAGCGGGCGGTGTAGCCACCGTCGACGAGGTGGTAGCTGCCCGTGATGAAGCTCGCGCCGTCGCTGGCGAGGAACACCACCAGGTGCGCGACCTCGTCGGCCTCGCCGAGGCGGCCGAGCGGGTGCATGCCGACCAGGAACTGCTGGGCGGCATCATCGAGGTTCGCATCGATGAGCGGCGTCTTGATGAAGCCCGGGCCCACCGAGTTCACGCGCACGCCCTGGTCGGCGTACTCGAGCGCGGCGTTCTTCGTGAGACCCACGACGCCGTGCTTGGCGGTGACATACGCCGATGAGTTCGCGAATCCCACGCTGCCCAGGATCGACGCGACGTTCACGATGGCGCCGCCGCCGTTCGCCGCGATGGCCGGGAGCTGGCGCTTCATGCCGTGGAAGATCGAGTTGAGGTTGATGTCGATGACCTTCGCCCAGCTGTCGTCGGGGTACTCCCCGATCAGCGCAGAGGCGCCGCCGATGCCCGCGTTGTTCACGGCGATCCGCAGCGGGGCGAGCCGATTGGCCGCCTCGACGGAGGAGTCGATCCACGCGGTGTCCGTCACGTCGCCGACGGATGCCTCGGCTCGGCCACCGGCATCCGTGATCTCCGAGACGACCGAATTCGCGTGGTCGCCGTCGAGGTCGTTCACGATCACCGCGGCGCCGCTGTCGGCGAGCCGGAGGGCGATCGCCCGCCCGATGCCGCTGCCCGCGCCCGTCACGATCGCCGAGCGTCCGGATACGTCATACGTGGCCATGGTGGCCTCCCCCGGGCGGGCGCGGAGCCGGGAACCCTTCTCGGGCGGCCCGTCCATCGCCAGCCTAGGGAGGTCGAGCGGCCTCGACGCGAGGGTTGACGAACCGGGAGAAGTGCGCTCGCCTCGAGCGGTCAGGGAGCCGCGGCATCCGGATCCGCGAAGCGCGCGAGCAGGAGCAGGGCGATCTCACGCTGCCGGAGCAGGAAGCCGCGCTCGTCGAGCTTCTTGCGTCGCAGCCACGACGTGACCTCGTCGTTGCACTTGCTCGCGTTGCACGACCCGCACGCCGGCACCACGTTCTCGAGTGTGTACCGGCCACCGCGTGAGATCGGCAGCACGCAGTCGCGCTGCAGGGCGCGATCCCCGACGCCGCAGTAGGCGCAGCCGCCCCACTCGGCGGTGAGCGCCGCCCACTGTCCATCGGTCAGGTCGTGCGCGACCCGGCCCATGCGGCGCTTGCGTCGTCGCGCGTACACCGCAGCCCGTGATCGACTGGCCGCCATGCCCGCAGACTAGCCGTCGTCAGAGCGGCGGGGTGCGCGGCGGCGGGGTGCGCCGGGAACCGGTCGCCTCGAAGGCCGCGGCGAGGCGGAGGAGGGCCGTGTCGTCGTAGGCGCGTCCGGCGAACGTGAGACCCACCGGCATCTGGATGTCGCGCATCGTGCCCATGGGCACCGTCACGGTCGGGATGCCGAGGTGTCGTGGCACGAGGTTGCCGTTCGCGACCCACACGCCGTTGCGCCAGCCGAGGTCGGCGGAGGCCCGGTTCACGTCCATGTCGGCGGGGCCGACGTCGGCGACCGCGGGGAACACGACCGCGTCGAGACCCAGGTCGTCCATCCATGCCTCCAGGTCGACGCGTCGGGTCTTCTCGAGGCCGCGCAGGCCCGATTCCAGCTCGGGCATGTCGTCGAGGGTGGCGCCAGGGTGGGTGCGCGCCCACTCGGGGTACTCGGCGATGTCGTCGTCGAAGCCCGTGTACCGGTCGGGCAGGGCGCCCTCGGGGTGCGGGAAGATGCGGGCACCGTCGACATCGGCGAGCGAGCGCAGCGCGGGGTCGCCGTTCGCGTCGAGGAAGTCCTGCCACGACCATGCGGAGAGATCGACGATCTCGCGGCGCAGGTACTCGGGGGAGACCAGGCCGCGCGTTGCGACGGTGGGCGCGCCAGGGCGGTCGCCCTCGTAGTTCGACACGACGGGGAAGTCGACCTCGACCACCTCCGCACCGGCCGCCTCGAGGTCGCGGCGGGCCGCTTCCCACAGCTCGATGACGGAGGCCCGGGTGTCGATGCGCTGCCCGGTGGCGCCGCCGATGCCGGTGCTGCGCCCTGGCTTGGCCGTGCCGGCGTCGGGGTCGGCGTTCACGTACATGCGCGGGATGCCGAGGCGCCTGCCGGCAAGCGCGGCGCGGGCGGCGGGCGCATCCGGAGCGCCCGCGGCATCCGTCGGCTGCAGCGCGAGGTACGACTCGGGCCGCACCTCGGACGACCGCGGGATCGACACCCAGGGCTGCACGCGCCAGAAGTCACCGCGCGTCTCGGGGTCGTCGGCGACGATCACGTCGAGCACCTCGAGCAGGTCGGCCATGGTGCGCGTGTGCGGCACGACGACGTCCATCGTGGGCACGAGCGGCCAGTTGCCGCGCACCGAGATGACGCCGCGCGACGGGGTGTAGGCGCACAGCGCGTTGTTCGACGCCGGCGCGCGGCCCGACGACCAGGTCTCCTCGCCGAGGCCGAACGCCGCGAACGACGCCGCCGTCGCGGTGCCCGAGCCGTTCGACGAGCCCGAGCCGAACGCGGCCGTGAGGTACGCGGCGTTGTACGGGCTCTCGGCACGGCCGTAGACGCCGCGCTGCATGCCGCCGTTGGCCATGGGCGGCATGTTCGTGAGCCCGATGAGCACGGCGCCGCCGGCTCGCAGCCGCTCGATCGTGAACGCGTCGCGCTGGGCGACGAGGTGCTCGAACGCCGGGCTGCCGGCGGCCGCGGTGAGCCCCTTCGCAAGATAGCTGTCCTTGGCGGTGTACGGGATGCCGTCGAGCGGGCCGAGCGTCTCGCCGCGAGCGCGGCGCGCGTCGGAGGCGCGGGCGTCGTCGAGCGCCGACGGGTTCATCACCACGAGCGCGTTCAACTTCGTGGGCGTGCCCGGCCGGTCGTACGCCTCGATGCGGTCGAGGTACGCGCGCGTGAGCTGCTCGCTCGTCACGCGTCCGGCGTCGAGCGCGGCGCGCAGGTCGGCGATCGAGGCCTCGACGACGTCGAACGGCGCACCGCTCATCGCGTCACCTCCACCGTGAGTGCGGGCTGCTGCTGCGTGATGCAGTGGATGCCGCCGCCCCGGGCGAAGATCTCGCGCGCATCGATCGTGACCACCTGGCGGCCGGGGTACGCGTCGGCGAGGATCTCGCTCGCCGCGGCATCCGCCCGCTCCTCGCCGAAGCCGCAGGCGATCACGCCCCCGTTGATGACGAGGTGGTTGACGTAGCTCCAGTCGACGAAGCCCTCGTGATCGCGCAGGGTGTCGGGAGCCGGGAGGTCGACGATCTCGAACGGGCGGCCAGCGGCATCCGTCTCGCCCTCGAGCTGCGCGCGCAGGTCGCGCGTCACCTCGAAGTCGGGGTGCTCGGGGTTGCGCTGCGCGTGCAGGAGCAGGCGGCCGGGCGACGGGATCGTCGCGACGATGTCGACGTGGCCGTTCGTGCCGAAGTCGTCGTAGTCGCGCGTGAGCCCGCGCGGCAGCCAGATCGCCTTCGTCGTGCCGATCGTGCGCGCGAGCTCGGCCTCGACGCGAGCCCGGTCGGCGTATGGATTGCGGCGCGGGTCGAGCTGCACCGTCTCGGTGAGGAGCACCGTGCCCTCGCCGTCGACGTGGATGCCGCCGCCCTCGTTCACGAGCACGCTCGACACGAGCTCGGCCCCCACGCGATCGGCGACGACGCGCGCGATCTCGGCTGACTTCGTCCACTCGGCCCAGTCGGGCGCACCCCAGCCGTTGAAGATCCAGTCGACGGCGCCGAGCACGCCCGGGCGCTCGTCGTCGAGGACGAACGTCGGACCGAAGTCGCGCATCCAGAACTCGTCGAGCGGCGCCTCGACGAGCTCGATGGCCCCATCGAGCATGCGGCGGGCGCGGGCGGTCTCGGACGGGTCGACGACCATGACCAGGGGCTCGAACGGCACGATCGCGTTGGCCACCGCACTCCAGGCCGCGTAGCCGGCCTCGCGGTCGGACTCGCGCTCGCCGAGGGTCAGCCCCTCGCGCGGGAACGCCATCCACGTCCGGTCGTGCGGCGCGGTCTCTGCGGGCATGCGCCAGCTCATGCGGGAACCTCCTGGTTGCGGTGAGCGGATGCCGCGGCATCCGTCGTGCTCTCATCATGGTCGTCGAGGTCGGTGGCGGGGCGTGTGGCGCGGCCTGCGGATGCCGCGGGCCGCCGCGACGGGTCGCGGTACGGCGTCATCGCGAGCCACAGCACGGCGTAGATGCCGCCGCCGAGGATCGGCCCGGCGAACGCGGAGAGGTCGGCTCCGCCGAACGCCGCCGCGATGGGACCGACGTAGAGCGTCGTGTTCGCCATGAGCACGGCGACCGTCGTGGCGACGACCATGGCGATCGTGCCCGGCCAGAACCAGCCACCCGAGTACCAGAACGGGCTCGTGCGGCGCTCGTCGCTCAGCGCGACGCCGTCGTAGCGGTTGCGGCGCAGCCAGATGTCGACCGCGTAGACCGCCACGAGCGGGCCGAGCACCGTGACGCTGAGCTCGAGCGACGCGTTGAGCGTGTCGAGGAAGCTCGGCGCGAGGAAGACCGCCCAGCCGGCGAGCACCGTCGCGATGAGACCCGTGACGATGACCGTGGCCGCTCGGGAGACGCGGAAGCCGAGACCCTGCGCGTAGAGGCCCGTGGAGTAGGCGACGAGCACGTTGTTGGTGATGCTGCCGAGCACGACGATCGCGAGGAACACGGGCGTGAACCACGCCGGCACGATCTCGCCGATGGTGAGCTGCGGATCGGTCATGTCGATCGCCGTCGCGGCGACGATGCCCAGGGTGCCGATGAGCACCGCGGGGATGAAGCCGCCCAACGCCGTCCACCAGGCGACCGCGCGCTTCGACGTGGACTGCGGCAGGTACCTGGCGTAGTCGGCGCCGGTGCCCCACGAGAGCGGTCCGGAGGCGATGATCGCGTAGCCGAGGAGCAGCATGGCCCAGTGCTCACCCACCGGCATGGGCGCCGGCGTGTACGAGAGGTCGGCGGCGGCGAGCACGAACACGGCGAGCACGACGAACGCCACGGCGAGGGCCGCCGAGAACACGGGCGCGAGCTTCAGGATGGTGGCGTGCCCGTAGACGCTGAGCACGAAGCTGAGCGCCGCGACCACGACGAGCACGATCCACTCGGCGCCGGCGGGCAGCGGCACGCCGAGGATGCCGAGCAGTGCGTTCGCGGCGAGGGTGGCGACCGCGATGTTGATGATCTCGTAGAAGAGGCCGATCGCGACGCCGAGCCCGCCCCCGAAGACGCGGTTGCCGCGGATGCCGAACATGGCGCGCATGATCGCCACGCTCGGCGTGCCCGACGCCGGGCCGCTCACCGCAAGCCAGCCGACGGCGGCCCACCAGAGGTTGCCGATGACGGTGATCGCAAGCGCCTCCCAGATCGAGAGGCCGAGCAGCACGAGCACGCCGCCGAGCACGAAGTAGAGGTAGTTGACGTTCGCGGACATCCACACCCAGAACAGCTCACGGGGCCGGCCGTGCCGGTCGGAGAGCGGGATGACGTCGATGCCGTGCTGCTCGACGTGACCGGCGCGGTCCGCGGCCGGCTCGGCGGACGGCACGGGAGGCGGCTCGATGGCCGGTTCGATCGCTTCGTTGCGCATGATGGGGGACTCTCTCGACACGGCCGGGGACTCGACCTATTATTGATCACACGATCAATAAGCTGCAGCGACGTTACCTACACTGAGGTCACGATGTCAAGAGCCCCCCGCAAGAAGGCCGCCCGCAAGTCGCCGGCAGAACGCTCCGCCGAGATCGCGGATGCCGCGCGCGACGTGGCCCTCGAGCACGGCCTGTACGCCGTCACCCTCCGCGCCGTCGCCGCCCGCATCGACGTCGCCCCGGCTCTCGTCGCGCACTACCAGCCCGACATGCACGCGCTCGTCGCCTCGACGTTCGGAGTGATCGTGTCGGCCGAGCTCGAGGAGGTCGAGGAGCTCGTCGAGCCGCTCCCCTCGCCCAGCGTGCGCCTCGCCGTGCTGCTCGACACCCTGCTCGACGGCAGTCGTGACGACGTCACCGTCGTGTGGGTGGAGGCGTGGGCGCTCGGCCGGCGCAACGAGGTCCTCGCCGCCCGGGTCCGCGACGAGATGGACGCGTGGCGCGCCTTCGTGCAGGGCATCGTCGAGGCGGGCATCGCCGCCGGCGAGTTCGAGACGGATGACGCGGCATCCGTCGCGTGGCAGCTGCTCGGCATGATCGACGGCCTCAACGCGCACGCGCTCGTGCGCTGGGAGGACGCCGACGACCGCGGCTCCCGGATCGGGCACGCCGTCGAGGGCATGCTCGGGCTCGGCCGCGGAGCGCTCGCGGGCCGCTGAGGCGCGCCCGCGCGATGAGACGGGCCCGGCGCCGATGTCGGCGGCCGGGGTTACGGTGAACACCGGACGACGAAGGGATGCCGCAAATGTACGTGGTCGACGGCACCGTCGTGACGAGCGCGAGCGACCTCAAGAAGGCGTCGGAGTGCGAGTTCGCGTTCCTGCGCGAGCTCGACGTGAAGCTCGGTCGCGACACCCTCTTCGAGCCGGTCGCCGACGCCATGCTCGAGCGCGCCGGCCGCATGGGCGACGCGCACGAACTGCGCGTGCTCGAGGCCTACCGCGAGCAGCTCGGCGACGGCGTCGTCGAGATCGAGCGGCCCGACCTCCGCGATCCCGATGCCGTCGCGGCGGCCGTCACCGCCACGCGCGACGCGTTCGCGGCGGGTGTGCCGGTGGTGTTCCAGGCGACCTTCGTCGACGACGGGTTCATCGGCTTCGCCGACTTCATCGTGCGCCAGCCCGACGGCCGCTACCTCGTGCAGGACTCCAAGCTCGCCCGCCGCGCCCGGGTCACCGCGCTCCTGCAGCTCGCGGCCTACGCCGAGCAGCTCGAGCGCCTCGGCGTGCCGTGCGCCGATACCGTCGAGCTCCTCCTCGGCGACGGCACCACGAGCGTGCACCGGCTCGACGACATCGAGCCCGTCTACCGCCTGCGCCGTGCGCGCCTCGGGCAGATCGTCGACGAGCGGCTCGCGGCCGACGGGCCGGTCGAGTGGGGCGATCCCCGCTACACCCTCGACGGCCGCTGCCCCACGTGCGACCTCGAGGTGCAGGCGCACCGCGACGTGCTCCTCGTCGCGAGCCTGCGCGTCACCCAGCGTGTGGCCCTCTTCGACGTCGGCATCACCACGATCGACGCGCTCGCGGCATCCGACGGCCCGGTTCCCGGCATCCTCGACGCGACGCTCGAGAACCTCCGCATCCAGGCGCGCCTGCAGCTCGAGGCCGAGGCGACGGCCGCGATGACGGATGCCGCGGGCGGGCGCTCGCCCGACGATCCCCCGCTGCCGCCGCCCGTGGTCGTGCGCGACGCGGCGTCGCTCGCGGCGATCCCCGAGCCCGACGCCGGCGACCTGTTCTTCGACTTCGAGGGCGACCCGCTCTACACCGAGGGCGCGGCCACCGATTGGGGCATCGACTACCTGTTCGGCATGGTCGACACCGACGAGCGCTTCACGCCGATCTGGGCGCACTCGTTCGCCGAGGAGCGCGTCGCCCTCGAGCAGTTCCTCGCCCTCGTGGCGGCCCGGCGTGCGGCCCACCCGAACATGCACATCTACCACTACGCGAGCTACGAGCGCACCCACCTGCTCACCATGGCGGCGCGTCACGGCGTCGGCGAGGCCGCCGTCGACCAACTGCTCGCCGACGGGGTGTTCGTCGACCTCTACCCCATCGTCAAGCGTGCCGTGCGGGTCGGCAGCCGTTCGTACTCGATCAAGAAGCTCGAGCCGCTCTACATGGGCACCGAGCTGCGCGAGGCCGAGGTGAAGTCGGGCGGCGACTCGATCCTCGAGTACGTGCGCGCTCGCGAGCTGCTCGCGACGGGCGAGCTCGACCCGGCCACGGGCCTCGTCGGCGCCGAGGCCGCGCAGCACGTGCTCGACGATCTCGCCGACTACAACCGCTACGACTGCGTATCGACGCTGCGCCTGCGCGACTGGCTGCTCGCCATCGCCCGGCGCTCCGGTGTCGAGCCGGTGCCCGAGTCGCTCCTCGTCGAGGCGGCGAAGGCGGCCGGCAAGGTGTACGCCGCCTCGCCCCTCGCGGTCGAGCTGCAGCGGCTCGCCGGTCCGCCCGACGATCCCGACCGCGATCCCGATCACACCGCGCTCGCGCTGGCTGCCGCCGCGATCGACTACCACGACCGCGAGGCGAAGACCTTCTGGTGGGGGCACTTCTTCCGCGTCGAGCAGCCGCTCGAGGCCTGGGAGGACCACCGTGACGTCCTCGTCGTCGACCCGGCCGCGTCGCAGGTGTCGCAGCGCTGGTATCGCGAAGACCAGCACCGCACCGACCGTCGCGAGCTGCGGCTCCGCGGGCGCATCGCGCCCGGCTCACGCTTCGGCGTGGGGGGCGAGCTGTTCGTGCTGTACGACTCGCCGGCGCCATTCCCCCGTCAGGGCCTCCGCCCCGGCTCCCGCACGCCGAACTCGGTGCGCGTGCTCGAGGTGCTCGACGACGGCCTCGTGGTCGAGGAACGCTCGGTCGCCGGCGTCACCTGGTCGGAGCTGCCCATGGCGGTGGTGCCCGGCACCCCGCCGCCCGCCGGCCGGCAGAAGGATGCGATCCTCGAGTGGGCGCAGGAGCTGTCGAGCCTGTACCCCTTCGCGTGGCCGAAGAACCCGGGCATCGACATCCTCCGGCGCACGCCCCCGCGCACCCGGCCTGAGATCGGCGGCCTCGCCCCGCTCGGCGCCGAGCACGACTACGTGTCCGCGACGGTGGCCTCGCTGCGCTCGCTCGACGACTCCTACCTGGCGGTGCAGGGGCCTCCCGGCACGGGCAAGACCTACGTGGCCTCGCACACCATCGCCCGGCTCGTCGCGCAGCACGGCTGGCGCATCGGCGTCGTCGCGCAGTCGCACGCCGTGGTCGAGAACGTGCTCGACGCCGTCGTGCGTGCCGGCCTCGCGCCCGACCTCGTCGCCAAGGCGCCGAAGGACCGCAACCAGCCCGGCGACCACGAGTACACGATCATCGCGAAAGACGGCGTGGCCGAGTACACGGGCGCGCACGCGGCATCCGGATTCGTGATCGGCGGCACCGCGTGGGACTTCGCCAACGCCGACCGCGTACCTCGCCGCTCGCTCGACCTGCTCGTCATCGACGAGGCCGGCCAATTCTCGTTGGCCGCGACGATCGCGTCGAGCGTGGCCGCCCGCAACCTGCTGCTGCTCGGCGACCCGCAGCAGCTGCCGCAGGTGAGCCAGGGCAACCACCCCGAGCCGGTCGACGAGTCGGCGCTCGGGTGGGTCGCCGACGGCCACGACGTGCTGCCCGGCGAGTTCGGCTACTTCCTCGCCGAGAGCCGCCGCATGCACCCCGCGGTCTCCGATCCCGTGTCGCACCTGTCGTACGACGGGGCGTTGCACTCGCACGCCGTCGCGTCGATGCGCTCCCTCGAGGGCGTGGCACCCGGACTCACCGCTGTGCCCGTCGAGCACGCGGGCAACGCCACCGAGTCGCCCGAGGAGGCCGCGGTGGTCGTCGGGCTCGTCCGCGAGCTCATCGGGCGGCCCTGGGTCGACGCCTCCGATGCGGTGGCGGCCGCAGCCGCCCGGCCGCTCGCGCAGCGCGACCTCATCGTCGTCACTCCCTACAACGCCCAGCTGTCGGCCGTACGGGCCGAGCTCGACGCCGCCGGCTACCCCGACGTTCCCGTCGGCACGGTCGACAAGTTCCAGGGCCAGGAGGCCGCGGTGGCCATCGTGTCGCTCGCCGCGTCTTCCGCCGCCGCGGCACCACGCGGCATCGAGTTCCTGCTGCTGAAGAACCGGCTGAACGTGGCCATCTCCCGCGCGAAGTGGGCGGCCTACCTGGTGTACTCCCCCGGGCTGCTCGACGCGCTGCCGCGCACGCCCGAGGGCGTCGCCCAGTTGAGCGCGTTCGTGCGCCTGGTGGACGCGGACCTGCCGCGTCCTGCCGGCCTCGCGACGCCGCAGGAACCGGTGCTCACGAGCACGAGCCCATAGGCACTCGCCGGCGTCGGCACGGCCTCGCGCCGGTCCTCAGCCGGCGAGCTTCGCGATGATCGCGTCAACGCGACGCTGCCGGGTCTCGGCGGCCTTCGCCGACTCGACATTGGTGACGTGCGCCTTCCTGGCGCTCGGAGCGAGCGCGTCGAAGGCCGCGCGAGCGCCCGGTGTCGCCTCGAGCGCCGCCGCGAGGTCGTCAGGCACCTCGACCGTGCGCGGTGCGGTGTCGACCTCCACGTCGACGACGATCGGGTCGCCGCCCTGGATGCCGGTGGCGGCCCGCTTGTCGGAGCTGAACGGGATGAGGTGCCGGCCGCCCATCACCGCGACCGTGCTGCGGTACTCGTAGCCGTTGACGCTCACCGTCACCGCAGGCTTGCGCCCGGCGCCGAGCGCCTCGATCACGTCGGGCGGCACCTCGATGCCGGTGTTGTTGCCGGTCAGGAGCATGGTGGTCTCGAACCGCATGCGCCGAGTCTGCCACCGGCACCGGCGCACCCGGAAGCGAAGCTGGGAATACCGCACAGGCGCGATGCGTAGGTTCTCGGTATGACCTCCCCTGCGAATCCCGACCTGAACCCTGCCCGCATCACGATGTACGGCGCCGAGTGGTGCATCGACTGCCGCCGCTCGAAGGCACTGCTCGACCGGCGCGGCGTCGAGTACGACTACGTCGACCTCGAGGTCGTCATCGACGGCGCTGACCGCGCGAAGGCCATCAGCGGCCGCACCCAGATCCCCGTCGTGGTCTTCCCCGACGGCACGCACTTCACCGAGCCGACCGACGCCGAGCTCTCCGAGAAGCTCGACGAGGCCATCGCGGCCTAGCCCGGCCGTCGTGTCGAGGTCGTCCCCGCGCTACTGCAGCGCGGGGATGACCTCCGACGCCCACAGCTCGAGCCCCGAGCGGTCGTAGGCCGCCTCGGGGAAGTACGAGATGACGTACCCGAGCCCGAGCTCGCGACGCTCCTCGAGCTTCGCGATCACCTGCGCGGGCGTACCCACGGCCGCGTTCGGGCTGCGGAAGTCCGCGAGGTAGTCGGCGGTCTTCTGCGGGCCGAGGAACGGTGCGACCCGGGCCTCGATCGCGGCGAGGCGCCGCTCCACGTCCGCCTCGTCGACGCCGACGACGGTGTTGAAATTCGACGACCGCGTGATCGCGTCGAAATCCGTGCCGAGCCGTTCGCAGTGCCCGCGGAGCACCTCGCTCTTGTGGGTGAACTCCTCGGGGCTTCCGGCGAAGTTCGTGTACGACGCGTACTTCGCCGCGATCTTCAGCGTCACCTTCTCACCGGCGCCCGCGACCCAGATCGGGATGCCGCCCTCCTGCAGCGGCAGCGGCCGCACGATCGCGCCGTCGACCTGGTAGTGCTCGCCGTCGAGCGTCGCCGTGCCCGTGGTCCACGCCTGGTGCATGATGTCGACGCCCTCGCGGAGCCGTGCGAGGCGCTCGGGCACGGGCGGGAAGCCGTAGCCGTATGCGCGCCACTCGTGCTCGTACCAGCCGCCGCCGATGCCCATCTCGACGCGTCCGCCCGAGATGACGTCGACCGTCGCGGCCACCTTCGCGAGGTAGGCGGGGTTGCGGTAGCTCATGCAGGTGCACATCTGGCCGAGCCGCACGCGCGAAGTGGTGGCCGCGTAGGCGGACATCAGCGTCCACGCCTCGTGGGTCGCCTCGGTGTCGCTCGGCACGGGCACCGTGTGGAAGTGGTCGTACACCCAGATCGACTCCCAGGGGCCGGCATCGGCGAACTCCGCGAGGCCGCGCATGGCCTCCCAGTGCTCGGCCGGCTCGATGCCGACGAGATCGTGACGCCAACCCTGGGGAACGAACATTCCGAATCGCATGCGGACCAGCCTAGGGCGACGCGCCCTCCGAGGAAGGCGCTTGCCAACCGCTGGCGGGTGTGGTGAGCGGACCCGAGCGGATGCCGCGCGCCGCCGCCCGCGGCATCCGGATCTCAGCGTCAGCCCTGACGCCGACGAGCGCGGCGCGGCCTAACGTCGCTCCCATGACTGCGTCGAACCACTGCGATTTCTCTGCGGACGACTTCGAGGCCATCGCCATCGAGACCTCCGAGGGCCGCCTCATCCGGGTGACGGGGAGCGGCCTGTGCCCCTCGAGCGGCTGGGAGCTGCGCCTCGTGGCCGCCAACCCGGGCGTGGTGCCGCACCCCGAGAGCCTCTGGCTGGAGCTCCGGGAGGAGCCCTCGACCCGCGGGCCCCGCGTCGTCACCGACACGGACGTGGAGGTGATGGTCGAGGACTCGCACGCACAGGAGGTTCGGATCCGCTTCCGCTGGCGTGAGGGCTTCACCCTTCCCGTGGTGCCCGCGTCAGCACCTCCCCAGCAGTCCGGCGGCGGCGCGCGACGTCGAGCGGATGCCGCGGTCGCAGCCGCCCGCTAGGCCAGCGCGAACCGCAGTTCGGCCATCGCCGGACCCGACCACACGTTGCCGTCGAGGTCGTCGCTGCGCACGGTGACCACCTTGCCGCCCTTCGCGATGACGAGGAGCGCCAGCTGGGGGAGCAGGTCACCGGCGTGCGTGCCGTCGTGCAGCGCGTCGCCCTCGCCGTTGCCGGTGGCGAACTCGATGGCACCCGACTCCTGGTCGAGCGTGCCGTTGACCGAGGTGGTGAAGTCGAACCACAGCGTCTCGACGGCGCCGTCGGCGGCGAGGCGCCCGATCGCCGCGAGGTCGCGCTCGACTCGGCCCGCGCTGCCCTCGGCGAGCCCGTGCAGGGCCGTCTCGGCCTCGCTGATGTTCAGGGCGGCCAACTGGTGCCGCACGGCCTCGTCGATCTCGGCGGCGCCGAGTCGGTCGGGCGCGCCCGGCACCGGGACGACCCGGCGGTGGTTGCGTGCGCGTTCGATGAACTGGCTGAGGGTGGGCTCGGCGGCGAACACGAACAGCGGAACCCGATCGCCCGGGTCGTGCAGCTGGAGTTCCTGCTTGACGGCGTCGGCGACGCGCTTGGCGTAGATGTCGAGGGTCGACGCGCGGCGGTCGTCCTCGCTGGCGCCGCGGTCGCCGTGACCGCCCACTCGACGCGTGCCGGCATCGCCGGCCTCGCGGTTCGCCGCCTCGTCGGCATTCTTGGGCAGCGTCGGGTCGGTCGGCATCTGCGCGGCCCGGTCGGTGGGAGTGGCGTGCCAGAGCGCCCACTCGTTGGCCGACACGGCCACGGCGTACGCCTCCTGGTCCTGGCTCGGTGCGCGCAGCAGCTGCCCGAGCGTGAAGTGCGAGCCGACGTGCAGCGCGTCGTCGAGCTGGTTGGGCAGCACGAACACCTCGGTGAAGTCGGGCGCCACGAAGATGGCCAGCGACCTGGCGAGTCCGGCCCAGAGCTCCTGGTCCGCGATGATCCCGTCGCGGGCACGACGCAGCGCCTCGAGCTCGGCGGTCGACGCGCCCGACGCCTTCACCTGCTCGATGGCCTCGTCGAAGGCGCTCTTCACTGCGACCTCGGCGCGCTCCCGTTCGCTGACGACCGGTGACGTCGAGGCGTAGACGGTGATGGCCGGATGATGCGGTCCCGCCAGCGCGGCGAAATCGGCGGTCGTGGGCAGTTCGTAGTGGACCGTCATGCGTTCCTCCCCAGGTGTCGCGACAGCGACGTCGCTCGCACCCCAGCCTATGAAGGGCGGGGCACGAGCGACAGTCCCCGTGCAGACCCGGGACCGGATCAGCGATGCACGGGATGGTTGGAACGGATGAGCCGCGAGGGATCCACCGCGTCCTTCACGGCGCGCAGTCGCTGCACGCGGTCCCCGAAGAGCCGTTCAGCCGGGCGGGCGTGCTCAGCGAAGTTCGCGTAGTCGACCGGCGCCCGCCACGGCTCCATCCGGGAGAGGAGACGGCCGAGGGATGCGGCGAGCGCCTGCTCCGAGCCCGGCGCGGCGATCCCGACGGCGAAGAGGAGGTACTCGGCGTCGAAGCCCGCCACGGCGCCGGGGGCCGGGGTGCGCTGCTCGGCGGCCGATGCGGCTGCGGCCGCGGGCGCGAGGGCGCCGCCGACATGACGGATCTCGGCCGACAACAGGGCGGTGTCGGCTCCGGGCCCGACCGCCGCGAGGAACGCGCGCACCGACGCGGGCGGCAGGTCGGCGAGCAGCATGCCGTCGCCGCCGCCGGGCATCGGGCCGGGCGGGTCCATGTGCAGCTGGAGGAGCTCGGCGACGGGCTGCCGGTGCACCGTGTCGATCTCGGCCCCCAGTGCGCGGAGCGGGGCGAGCAGTTCCTCGGCGCGCTCGGGTGTCTCCTGGATGGCCGCCTCGACCACCACGAACGACCGGCCCGACAGGAACGGCGGCAGGTCGGGCATCGGCGGGAAGCGGAGCACCCGGCCCACGGAGGTGACGCTGCGCGGCACGGTCGTGGTCCACGCGGCCCAGGCCTGCAGCACCTCCTCGGCCCGCTCGAGTGGGAAGAAGAGGGTGCCGGCCACGACCTCGGCGATCGGGTAGAGGCGGAACTCGAGTGCGGTGACCACTCCGAAGTCGCCGCCACCGCCGCGCACCGCCCAGAACAGCTCGGGGTCATGCTCCGCGTCGACCCGCCGGAGCATGCCGTCGGCGGTGACGAGTTCGACGGCGAGCACCGAGTTCGCGGCGAGGCCGTGCGATCGGCCGAGCCAGCTCAGCCCGCCGCCGAGCGTGTAGCCCACCACGCCGACGTCGTGCGACGATCCGGCGAGCGCGGCCAGCCCGTGCGGCGTCGCCGCCGCGACCACGTCGCTCCAGAGCGCGCCGGGCTCGACGCGCGCGACGCGCAGGTCGGGGTCGACCAGCACGCCGCGCAGCTCCGAGGTGCGCAGCAGCAGCGCATCGGCGAGGCCGTCGCCTGCGGTGAGCGGTCCGGCGTTGTGGCCGGTCGCCTGCGGGGCCACGGCGAGCCCGAGCCGTGCCGCCGCGCGCACGGTCTCGGCGAGGTCGTCGACGGAACGCGCCACCACGACGGCGAGCGGCCGCTGGTCGACGGCGAGGTTCCAGGCGCGGCGGGCGTCGTCCCAGTCGGGGTCGCCGGGCAGGTACACGCGCCCGGCGATCCGGTCGTCCAGGAGGGCGAGGCCCTCCTGCAGCGAGAAGGTGGTGATCTCGTCGTGGTCGGCGCGGGTCACAGTTGCGGCGGGCACAGGGGTGTTCACGGATGCTTCCTTTCGAGGTGGCGCGGTCGCGGGCCCTGCTCCTCGCTCGGGAGGGCGGCCCCTCCAGAGGGCGGGCGGCCGCGGGGGATCCCGGCGGCTCGCACGAACGCACGCTCCATTCCAGGGCGAGCGGATGTCGCGCACGTCAGGGGTCGCCCTCCGAGCACCTCAGGGTTCTCCCGGAACACGGAATAGCGCGCCCCCGCCCTCCGTTGGCACCAGCGATGACTGACACGCTCCGACTCTCCGTGCTCGACCTCGTTCCGGTGCGCAGCGGCCAGACGAGCGCGGGCGCCGTCGCGGCATCCGTGCGCCTGGCGCAGCTCGCCGACCGCACCGGCTACACCCGATACTGGTTCGCCGAGCACCACAACATGCCGGCCGTCGCCTCGACGACGCCCCCGGTGCTGATCGCGGCGACCGCGGCGCGCACCGAGCGCATTCGCGTGGGGTCTGGCGGCGTCATGCTGCCGAACCACGCACCGCTCGTCGTGGCCGAGCAGTTCGCCGCGCTCGAGGCGCTCGCGCCCGGGCGCATCGATCTCGGCATCGGCCGCGCGCCGGGCAGCGACCCCGTGATCACGCAGCTGCTGCGCATCTCGGGGCCGACCGCCGACGTCGACCGGTTCCCCGATCACATCGCCGACATCCTGAGCCTGCTCTCCCCCGACGGCGCGTCGCTGCGCCTGACGAGCGGGCGCGAGTACGCGATCACCGCGACGCCCGCGGCCGCCGACGTGCCGACGTTGTGGCTGCTCGGCTCGAGCGACTACTCGGCGAAGCTCGCCGCGTCACTCGGCCTGCCCTACGTGTTCGCGAACCACTTCTCGGGCGAGGGGCTCGAGCGTGCGCTGGAGCTCTACCGCACCGAGTACCAGCCGAGCGAGGCCCATCCCTCGCCCGAGACGTTCCTGACCGTGAACGCCTCCGTCGCGCCCACCGTCGAGGAGGCGCGGGCTCGCGCCCTGCCGCAGCTGCGGTCGATGGCGCGCCTGCGCACCAACCGTCCGATGCGTCCGCTCGAGACGATCGAGGAGGCGGCTGCGGCCCCCGCGGACTCCATCGGCGACGAGCTCATCGCCGCGATGGAGCGGCGGTGGATCATCGCGGATGCCGCTGGCGCCGCCTCCGAGCTGCGGCGCCTCGCCGCGCGGCACGGCATCGACGAGGTCATGGTCGCCCCGATCGCGGGCTCGCACGAGTCCGAGCCGACGGATGCCGCACCCGGCCGCGAGCAGACGCTCGAGCTGCTGGCGGGCGAACTGCTCGGCTGACGCCGCGCGGACATGAGTATGCCCCGGGCGCTCGCCCGGGGCATCCGTCTATCTGCTGCGGTTCCGCGTGCCGTACCGACGCCGTCAGGCCGCGAGGCCGAGCCGGCGCAGGTCGTCGCCCGTCGCCCGGAACTCGTCGCCCTCGGCGACCGTCATCTCACGGGGGACCCGTGCGCCGTTCTGCACGCGCGCGTCGTCGCCGACGCTGGCGTACGGACCGATGACGGCGTTGCGGCCGACCACGGCGCGACGGCCCACGTGCACGTTGACGCCCACCACGGCGCGCTCCGCCACGATGGCGTCGCGGTCGATCCAGGCGCCGTGCCCGATCTGGGCTCCGCGCTGCACCTCGGCACCGGGGTCGACGTAGGCGGTCGGGTCGACGAATGCCGTCGCGTCCACCTTCGCGGTCGTGGCCACGAGGCCCCGCCCGTTCGCGTGCTTGCGGTAGCGACGCAGGACTCCGGCTTCGTCTTCGAACTCGACGTAACTGATGCCCACGTTCTCCTCCTTCCGACGTGGTGGCTCCACGTCCGGACATTGATACAACCTCTGGGCTGATCGGGGCATTCCCGAGCCTGCGCTCCAAAACCTACCGTCTGCTGCGAATCCGCTCGGTGCCAGCCCTGAACTTCGCCCGGGACAGCACCGAACGGCGCCCGAATCGCTTGCCGCGGCATCCGGACGCTCGTAGCTTCGCTGCACATGTCCACCTACCTGCTGTGCGCGAGCCCCATCCAGGGTCACGTCGCGCCCCTGCTCGCCATCGCCCGCGACCTCGTCTCGCGCGGTCACGACGTCACCATGCTCACCGGCTCCCGGTTCCACGACGCGGTCGTCGCGACCGGCGCAGCCCACCGCGCCCTGGGCGGCATCGCCGACCTCGACGACCGCCGCATGGCCGAGCACCTGCCCGACCGGGACCGCCACCGCGGCATCGGCAAGCTCCAGTACGACGTGCAGACCATCTTCGTGAAGACGGTGCCCGACCAGTTCCGGGGGGTCGAGGCCGCCCTGACGGAGGTCGCTCCCGACGCGATCCTCGTCGACGCCGCGTTCGCGGGCATCCTGCCGCTGCTCCTCGACGACCCGGCGACCCGCCCGCCCGTGCTGGCCGTCGGGGTGGTGCCGCTCAGCCAGTCGAGCCCGGATGTCGCGCCCTACGGGCTCGGGCTCGCGCCGATGCCCGGGCGTGTCGGGCGGCTCCGCAACCGCGTGCTGAACGTGCTCGTGCAGCGCGTGCTGTTCCGGGCCACGCAGCGGCTCGCGAACGAGACCATGCGCTCGCTCGGCCGGCCCGACCTCGACGCGTTCGTGCTCGACTTCTCGCGCCGGTTCGACCGGTTCCTGCAGCTCTCGCCCGCGGAGTTCGAGTATCCGCGCAGCGACCTGTCGCCGAACCTGCGCTTCGTCGGCACGGTGCTGCCGCCGGCGCCCGTGGCAGGCGCCCTTCCCGCGTGGTGGGACGAGCTCGACGGCGATCGACCGGTCGTGCACGTGACCCAGGGCACCATCGACAACGCCGACTTCGGCCGCCTCGTGCGCCCCACGCTCGACGCGCTCGACGGCGGCGACGTGCTCGTCGTCGTCGCCACCGGCGGGCGGCCGGTCGAGGAGGTCGGCCCGCTGCCGTCGAACGCGCGCGCCGCCGAGTTCCTGCCCTACGACCTGCTCATGCCGAAGGTCGACGTGTTCGTGACGAACGCCGGGTTCGGCGGCACCCAGTACGCCCTGAGCCACGGCGTGCCGATCGTCGCCGCCGGCGACACCGAGGACAAGCCCGAGGTCTCGACGCGCGTCGAGTGGGCCGGCGTCGGCGTGAACCTGAAGACCGGGACGCCGCCCGCCGCCGACGTCCGGGGGGCAGTGGAGCGCGTGCTCGGCGACCCCGGATACCGCGAGCGGGCGCGGACACTCGCCCGCCGCATCCGGGACATGGACACGTTCGGGATGATCTCCGCGGAACTCGAGGCGGCGTCGGCGAGGACTGCGGGCTCGCGGGTCGGCTGACGTCCCACGGGTCGGTGCGCTCGCCGGCCGCCGATCGACCGCCGGTGCGGCAAGTTAGGCTGTCCTAAGCCGGCATCGTCGGCGATGTCTCCGCTCCGCCGGCCCCCGCCGGCTCCGAACCGGGAGCCGCCCCATGACCGCCCCGCTGCTCGAGCTCGATGCCGTGCGCATCCGGCACGAGGGCACCGCCCGCGCGACGCCCGACGGCGTGTCACTCGACATCCGGGCCGGCGAGGTCGTGCTCGTGCTCGGGCCGTCGGGATGCGGCAAGTCGACGCTCGCCCTCGCGCTCGACGGGCTCGTGCCGCACGCCGTGGCGGCCGAGCTCGAGGGGTCGGTGCGGGTCGCCGGCGCCGACACGCGGGAGCGCACCGTGGCGGAGCTCAGCGAGCACGTCGCCATGGTCTTCCAGGATCCCGACGCCCAGGTGGTGACGGGCACGCTCCTCGACGAGGTCGCATTCGGCCCCGAGAACCGGCTGGTTCCCGCGGCCGAGGTGCTCGAGCGTGCCGAGCGCGCCCTGAAGCTCGTCGGGCTGTGGGACCGCAGGCGCGACAACCCCGACGTGCTGTCGGGCGGCGGCCGACAGCGACTCGCGATCGCGTGCGCCCTCGCCCTCGCCTCGCCGGTGCTCGTGCTCGACGAGCCGACCGCGAACCTCGACCCGGCTGGCATCGACGAGGTGTACGCGGTGCTTCGCGAGCTGGCCGACGACCGCGACCACGCCATCGTGCTCATCGAGCACAACCTCGACGCGGCCGTCGACCTCGTCGACCGCGTGGTCGTGCTCGACGCGGCGGGCCGCCTCGTCATCGACGGACCCGTGCGCGACGTGCTGCGGGGCCGGGCGGGCGAGCTGCTCGAACTCGGCGTGTGGCTGCCCGTGTCGACCCTCGCGGCGATGCGCCTGCGGTCGGCGGGAGTGGCGATCGATCCGCTTCCGCTCACGCCGTCCGAGCTCGCCGGCGCGCTCGAGGCGATCGACGTCTTGCCCGCACCCGTCAGGACGCCCGCGACCGCGCTCGCACCCTCTGCCGCACCCGCCATCACGGTGCGCGACGTGTCGGTGCGTCGGGGCGGCCGCCGCGGCCCGGTCGTGGTGCAGGGGGTCGACCTCGACGTGGCATCCGGCGACTTCCTCGCCATCGTCGGCACGAACGGCGCCGGCAAGACCACCCTGTTGCAGGCGATCGCGGGCGTGGCGCCCCGCGCGGGCGGGCTCGTCGACGTGCTCGGCATGGACCCGCAGCGGGCCGACGCGCGCGACCGCGCACAGCGCATCGGCTTCGTGTTCCAGAATCCCGAGCACCAGTTCGTGGCCGACACCGTCGCCGGCGAGCTCGACACCGGCCTCCGGTTCCAGGGCGTTCCCGAGGCGGAACGACACGATGAGGTCGAGCGGATGCTGCGGCGCTTCGATCTCGTCGAGCACGCCGGCCGGCATCCGTTCCTCCTGTCGGGCGGGCAGAAGCGGCGACTCTCGGTCGGCACGGCCCTCGTCGCCGGAGCCCCGGTGCTCGCCCTCGACGAGCCCACGTTCGGCCAGGACCGGGCCCGCGCGACCGAGCTCCTCGACCTGCTCCGCACGCTGAACGGCGAGGGCACGACGGTGCTCGTCGTCACGCACGACCTGCAGCTCGTGGCCGACTACGCGACCCGGGTCGCCGTGATGCGGGACGGCCGTGTGGTCGGCTCCGGCACGACCGACGAGGTGCTCGCAGGTCCGCTCATCGAAGAGGCCGGGCTGCGGCATCCGCCCCTCGCACGTGCGATGCGGAGCCTCGTACGGCATCCCGAGTGGCAGACGGTGACGCGGATGTCGCAGCTCCCCCGCTCGGATCGGGTCGCCCGATGAGCGTCCCGACCGCGCCGGTCACCGCCGCGCGCGACCCGTACGCGGCGGCGCGGCCGGCGCCGCCCGCGCGATTCCTGCACGGACTCAACCCGATCGCCAAGATCGCCGCGCCCCTGCCGGCGATCGTCGCGTTGCTCTTCACGCGCGGCCTCGCGATTCCCCTCACCTTCGCCGTGCTCGGGCTGCTGCTGCTCCTCGTCGGTGCGCGGCTGTCGGGCAGGGTGGTGGCCGCGCTCCTCATCGCGACGCCGGTGGGCGTGGCGCTGCTCGGGCTGAGCCTCGGCCTGTGGGTGGACCCGGCCCGCGTCGAGGCGGCCGGCCCCGCGGCATCCGTCGTGCTGATCGAGGTCGGCGACTGGACCTTCACGCTCGGCGCCTACGTGATCGGCGTGGCGACGGCCCTGCGGATCGCCGCGATCCTCATGCTCACGCTCATCGCGGGCCTCACCACGACCGGGCCCGAGCTCGTGCGGGCGCTCGTGCAGAACCTGCGGATGCCCTACCGGGTCGGGTACACCGCGCTCGCGGCCCTGCGGTTCGTGCCGCGGTTCGGCCACGAGCTCGAGGTCATCCGCGCTGCGCACCGGGTGCGCGGCGCCGGTCAGGGACGCGGTCCGATCGCCGCGCTTCGGCGGGCGACCGGGTACGCGATCCCACTGCTCGCAAGCGCCATCCGGCATGCCGAGCGCGTGGCGCTGGCGATGGATGCGCGCGCGTTCGGGGCGCATCCGACCCGCACCGAGCGAACGGTCAGCCGGTGGCGGGCAGGGGACACGGTGTTCGTCGTGGCGTTCCAGCTCGCGTCGGCGACGATCTTCGCGGTCGCGCTGGCGACGGGGAGCCGCTGAGCAGGACGGCGTCCATGCGCCGAGCGGCGCTCCGCGGCATCCGTGTCGCCGAAATGGAGGAAGAATCGGGCCGCCGGACGGCGTGTCGGCACGCGCGAGCCGGCGTGTCGGCTGGCCCTTCCTCCATTTCGGCGCAGAGCCCGGGCGGCGAAGCCCGGCGAGCGCAGGCGGCGAGGCCCGGCGAGCACCGCGAGGGAACGCGAAAGGGCCCGGGCGATCACTCGCCCGGGCCCCCACGTCGTGTCGGCTACTTCGCGTCGGTCGCCGGCGCGGTGTCCTGGATCTCGACGAGGAAGACCAGCGTCTGGCCGGCCAGCTCGCCGCCCGAGGAGTCCGTGCCGTACGCGTACTGCGGCGGGATGGTGACGATCAGCTTGGTGCCGACCTTCTGCCCGACCAGTGCGGCGCCGAAGCCCTGGATGACCTGGTCGGTGGAGAACTGGGCGGGGTCGCCGCCGTAGCTCTGGTCGAAGACCTGCTTGGTGTCCCAGCTGGTGCCCTGATAGTGCAGGGTCACGTTGTCGCCCGACTGCACGACGTCGCCGTCACCCTCCTCGAGCACCTTCAGCTGGTACTCGGCGGGCGGCGCGGTGTCGGGCAGCGTCACGGTGGGCGCCTCGCCCTCGGCGCCGAACTTGACGTCGGGCACGTTCTCGGTCCACTCGGCGGGCTTCAGCGGCTCCTGCACGTCGACGACGATGACCAGGGTCTCGCCGGGCGCGACGCCGATGGTCTCGTTGCCCTGGTCGCCGTAGAGCGTCGAGGCGGGGGCGATGGTCACGGTGCGCGACCCGGTCGGCACGCAGTCGATGCCCGCGAGGAACGCCTCGAATACGGTGTCGTCGCCGGCGGTGATCGTGGCGGGCTGCGAGAAGACCTGCTCGCCCGAGGTGCCCGAGTAGGCGCTCACGATGGCGTTGACGTCGTCGCCCGCCTTCGTGGTCTCGCCATCGCCCTCGATGACGACGGTGCGCTCGAGCTCGTCGGCCTCGAGCGGCGTGGTGAAGGTGGCGGTCGGCGAGGTGCCGAAGTCACCCTCGACCGTCACGCCGTCGCTGAGGTCGCCCGACGACAGGTCCATGCATTCGGCCGCCTCTGCGGTCGGCGTCTTGGAGGCTTCGGGGCTGGTGCTGCCTGCACAGCCCGCGAGGAGCAGGGCGGCGGCGGAGACCAGCGCGACGGGCGCGGCGCGGCGCAGGGCACGGTTCATGTGAAGATGCTCGTTTCGATTTGGGAACACGAAGGTCCAAGTCTGCCCGTTCCACATCTCGATTGCCTGAATCTGCGATTTCCACCAGATCAGGGCGACAATGGGCAGATGGGGGACACGACGACCGTACCCGATTTCGCTGAGGAGTCCGTCGACGCGGCGGCCTCGTCGGCGGAACTCGATGGGGTGCTCTGGGATCCGATCTCGACCGCGGCCGTCTCACGGTCGCATCCACGCTTCGACGAACGCGTCCTCGACGCGTGCTGCGGCGACGGGGCGTCGGCCCTGCCCACCGCGGAGCTCGTCGGGATCGGCGGCCTCGTCGACGCCGTCGATGACGACGCGTCGCGCGTCGCGCTGGCTCGCGAACGAGCGGGCGAGCGGATGCCGCAGCTGCGGTTGCACGTCGACGACGTCACCGCGTGGGAGCCGACGGGCTACGACCTCGTGCAGTGCGTGCTGGGCCTCGAGCGGTTCGCCGAGCTCGACGCGGCCACGCGGCACCTGATCGAGCGGGCACGTCCCGGCGGGCGGGTGGCGATCACCGCGTGGGCGAAGGGCGCGCTCGAGCCGCTGCCGGAGCTGGTCGCGGCTGCGCTGTCCGAGGAGCATGGCGCCGAGGCGGGCGATCGCGGCGACGGCGAAACGGACGACCACACCGGCGACCCCGGCGACCCCGGCGATCACGACCCCGGCGATGACGAGCCCGGCGACCACGCCACCGCGATCCCCGATACCGCGGGCACCCTCGCGCACTGGCTCACCGAGCTCGGGCTCGTCGGGGTGCGCGCCGACGCGGTGCAGCGCCACGTCGACCTCACGCCCGACCTCGCGTGGAGGCTGGTGCAGGGCACGGGCATGCGCGCCATGCTCTCCGGCCTCGACGAGGAGGCGCGGGCAGACGTGCGCGAGCGATTCCTCGCGGCGATCGCCGAGGACGACGTGCAGCGCGTCGACCTGGCGACGTTGATCGCGGTGGGTCACCGCCCCGAGTGACTCAGCCGGGTTCGGCGCCGGTCGCGACGGGCCGCTCGTCCTGGTTCGACCACTGGCTCCACGAGCCGGCGTAGAGCGCCGCGTCGACGCCCGCCAGCGCGAGCGCCGCGACCTCGTGTGCGGCGGTCACGCCCGAGCCGCAGTACGCCGCGGCAGGGGTGCCGGTCACGATCCCGACCTCGGCGAAGCGCGCGCGCAGCACCGCGGGCGGCAGGAACCGCCCGTCGGCGTCGAGGTTGCCGGCGGTCGGAAGTGACCGTGCGCCGGGGACGTGGCCGGCGCGCGGATCGATCGGCTCGACCTCGCCGCGGTAGCGCTCGGCAGCCCGGGCGTCGAGCAGCACGCCGTGCGCGGGCAACTCCGCGGCGCCGTCGGCGTCGATCACCGGCATCGCACCGAAGTGCGCGGTGGCGTCGCCGGGTTCCGGCGCGACGTCCCCCGTGGCGAGCCCACGCCCCGCCGCGACCCAGGCGGCGAGGCCGCCGTCGATCATCCGCACGTCGGCGAAGCCCGCGTGCCGCAGCAGCCACCAGGCGCGAGCGGCCGACTGGTTGCCGAGGTCGTCCATGACCACGGCGGTGTCGCCCTCGTGGAGGCCCCAGCGCCGCATCGCCGCGGTGAACGCGCCCTCCGACGGCAGCGGATGCCGCCCCTCCCCGATCGCGTCGTGGTCGGCGAGCTCGTGGTCGAGGTCGACGTAGACGGCGCCGGGCACGTGCCCGGCGCGGAACGCCGGGCGCCCGTCGGGCACCGCGAGGCTCCACCGCACGTCGAGCACCACCGTGTGCGAGTCCGCGCGCCCCGCGCGCTCCTCCTCGAGACGTCGGGCGAGCTCGTCGGCGGAGATGAGAATTGGCATGCCTCCATCCTGCCCGGGTCACGACCACGGTCCCGCTCTGTCCCGCTCGCGGCATCCGTCAACCCTCTCGATTCCGCTCTCGGCATACGACTCGCCCCGGGCGCCGCGGAACCCGCTCGGTAGACTTGCAGGACGGAACGGTGCGAGCGCGAGGAGTGTGGATGATCGCCTGCCTCGCTGCGTTCGCCGCCGTCGCGTTGCTGACGCCGCTCGCCGCGAGGTTGCTCGGGCGCCGGGTCTTCGCGGTCATCGCGCTGCTGCCGGCCGCCGTGTTCGTGCTGCTGCTCACCTGGCTCCCTGGCGTGCTCGCGGGGGACCCGGTGGTCGAGTTCGTGCCCTGGGTGCCGCAGCTCGACCTGGCCCTGTCGTTCCGACTCGACGCGCTCGCGCTGCTGCTCGCGCTCATCGTCACCGGCGTCGGCGCCCTGGTGCTCCTCTACTGCACGCACTACTTCGCCGACGACGAGCCCGCGCTCGGGCGGTTCGCCTCGCTGCTGCTCGCCTTCGCGGGCGTGATGCTCGGCCTCGTCACCGCCGACGACGTGTTCCTCCTCTTCATCTTCTGGGAGGCGACGAGCGTGCTCTCGTACCTCCTGATCGGGCACTACACCGGCCGCAAGGAGAGCCGCGGTGCGGCGCTGCAGGCGCTCACCGTGACCACGTTCGGCGGCCTCGCCATGCTCGTGGGGCTCGTCGTGCTCGTGGCCGCCGCAGGGACGAGCTCGCTGTCCGAGCTCGTCGCGCATCCCGTCACGGGCACGGCCGGGGAATGGGCGATCGCGCTCGTGCTCGTCGGTGCGATCTCGAAGAGCGCGCTGGTGCCCTTCCACTTCTGGCTGCCCGCCGCGATGGCCGCACCCACCCCCGTGTCGGCCTATCTCCACGCCGCCGCCATGGTCAAGGCGGGCGTCTACCTCGTCGCGCGGCTGGCCCCCGGCTACGCCGACCTCGAGGTGTGGCATCCGATCGTCATCGTGCTCGGCGTGCTCACGATGCTGGTGGGCGGATGGCGCGCCCTGCGTCAGTACGACCTGAAGCTGCTGCTCGCCTACGGCACCGTCAGCCAGCTCGGCTTCCTCGTGCTCGTGACCGGGTTCGGCACCCGCGACGCCGCGCTCGCGGGGGTTGCGCTGCTGCTCGCGCACGCGCTGTTCAAGGCCTCGCTCTTCCTCGTGGTGGGCATCGTCGACCACTCGGCCGGCACCCGCGACTGGCGCAGGCTCTCAGCGCTCGGACGACGGATGCCGGTGATCGCGACCATCGCCATCGTCGCCGCCGCCTCCATGGCGGGCCTCCCGCCACTGCTCGGCTTCGTCGCGAAGGAGGCCGTGTTCACGGCGTTCCTCGAGGCCGTCGCCGCCTCGGAGCCGTGGGCGTGGATCGCCCTCGTGGGCGCGTTCCTCGGCTCGGTGCTCACCGTGGCCTACTCGGTGCGGTTCGTGTGGGGCGCGTTCTTCACCCGCGAGGGCCTCGACCCCACGCCGCTGCACGCACCGAGCCGGGCGATCGGCATCGCGCCGGGCATCCTCTCGGCCGCGAGTATCGTGTTCGCGTTCGCGATCGGGTTCATCGAACCGCTGCTCACCGCCTACGCCGACGAGCTGCCGGGCTCCGAGGCCTACCACCTCGCACTCTGGCACGGCCTCGAGCCGGCGCTGTACCTCTCGCTGGTGGTCTTCGCGCTCGGCGGCCTGCTCGTGTGGGAGCGCCGTCGGATCGCACGCCTGCAGGCGGCGGTCTCCCCCGTGGTCGACTCGGCCCGGGGATACCTCGGCATCGTGTCGGTCGTCGACCGGGTCGCGGCATCCGTCACGACGGCCATCCAGCACCGCGGGCTGCCCGGCTACCTCGCGATCATCATCACGGTGTTCATCGGCGGCCTCGGCGCCGCGTCGATCATGAACACGACGTGGCCCGACGAGCTGCGGCCCTGGGACTACCCGTCGCAGCCGTTTCTCGCCTTCGTGATGGCGATCGCCGCCGTCGCCGCGGCCACCGTGCGCCAGCGCATGACCGCCGTGCTGCTCGTCAGCGTCACGGGCTACGGGCTCGTGCTGCTGTTCGGCATGGCCGGCGCACCCGACCTCGCGCTCACGCAGGCCCTGGTCGAGACCATCGTCGTCGTGGTCTTCGTGCTCGTGCTGCGCCGGCTGCCGAAGCAGATCGCCCAGCGCAACCCGCCCGTGCACAAGCTGGCGCGCGGCATCATCGGCGCGCTCGCGGGCATCGTGATGGGCATCGTCGGACTCATCGCGCTCGGCGCGCGTATCCAGCCCACGATCGCCGGCGGCCTGCCGGCCCTCGCCCTCGAGGCGCACGGCAAGAACATCGTGAACGTCATGCTCGTCGACCTGCGCGCCTGGGACACGCTCGGCGAGATCTCGGTGCTCGTCGCGGTGGCGACCGGCGTCGCGAGCCTCATCTTCGTGTCGGGCCGCACCGGTGGGGCGCCGCGACTCGACGACCTCGACGACGACGTGGCGCCGGTGAACCGCCGCGAGCGCCTGCAGCCCGTCCCCGAGCCCGCCTCGAGCATCCGCGCGCCACGCACGAGCCTCGCCGACACCGATGGCGAGACGGATGCCGCAGCCGACGCGGCCTCGACCCGGCAGACGTGGCTCCTCGCCGGGCGCACCCTCTCGCCGCGCAACCGCTCGATCCTCATCGAGGTGCTCGTGCGCCTGCTCTTCCACCCGGCGATCATCGTGTCGGTCTACCTCCTCTTCGTCGGCCACAACGCGCCGGGCGGCGGCTTCGCCGGCGGCCTGCTCGCCGGGCTCGCGCTCGTCGCGCGCTACCTCGCCGGCGGGCGGTACGAGCTCGGCGAGGCGGCCCCGGTCGACGCCGGCCGGCTGCTCGGCACGGGCCTGCTGCTCGCGGCCGGCACCGCGACGGCGTCGCTGTTCTTCGGCGGCATCCCGCTCGAGTCGGCGTGGTTCGAGGCGGAGGTGCCGGTGCTCGGCACCCTCTCGATCGGCACCTCCACGCTCTTCGACATCGGCGTCTACCTCGTCGTCGTCGGGCTCGTGCTCGACATCCTTCGCTCGCTCGGCGGCGAGGTCGACCGGCAGGAGGAGCTCGCGGGCGACGAGGGCGAGGAGGGCGGCGACCTGGACTCGGGCGGCCGCGATGCGGCATCCGGCATCGACGCCGTCGAGCAGGGCGAGGGTCCCGAGCTCGCCGAGGAGCTGGCCCGATGACCGCATCGCTCACGCTCGTCGTGCTCATGGCCGTGCTGTTCGGCGCCGGCATCTCGATCATGCTCGAGCGCAGCCTCACACGGGTGCTCATCGGCTTCCTGCTCGTCGGCAATGCCGTGAACATCCTCATCTTCCTGATGAGCGGCGCCCCCGGCCTCGCGCCGATCCTCGGCGAGGGGGTCGATCCCGACGAGATCTCCGACCCGCTGCCGCAGGCGTTCGTGCTCACGGCCATCGTCATCAACCTCGGCATCACCGCGTTCATGCTCGCCCTCATCTACCGGTCGTGGTGGCTCGCCCGACTCGGGGAGAAGGGCGATCTCGTCGACGACGTCTCGGAGGACATCGAGGACGCCGAGCAGGCCGCCGACCTCATCAGGTCGTCGGCCGCCGACGACCGCGCGATCCAGGACATCATCGACGCCAGCGACGAGGAGCCCGAGGAGGTGCCCCGATGACCGCGACCGGCGTGCTCGTGCCGCTCGTCGTGCTGATGCCGCTGCTCGGCGCCGCGACCGCGCTCATCCTCGGACGCCACCGGCGCGCGCAGATGGCCGTGAGCGCCACGGTGCTCGCGAGCGTCGCCGTGATCGCCGCGGTGCTGCTCGTGGCCGTCGACGCGGGCGAGCCCACGGTCGTGGCGATCGGCGGCTGGGAGCCGCCGTTCGGCATCGTGCTCGTCGTCGACCGGCTCTCGGCGATCATGCTGCTCATCTCGGCGGTCGTGCTGCTCGTGGTGCTCGTGTACGCCGTCGGACAGGGGGTCGCCGACCGGCATCGCGAGACGCCGGTGTCGATCTTCCACCCGAGCTACCTGATCCTGTCGGCGGGCGTGTTCGACGCGTTCGTGGCCGGCGACCTGTTCAACCTCTACGTGGCGTTCGAGATCCTCCTGTCGGCCAGCTACGTGCTGCTCACCCTCGGCGGCACGGGCGAGCGCATCCGCGCGGGCGTCACGTACATCATCGTGAGCCTCGTCTCGTCGCTGTTCTTCCTCAGCGCGATCGCCCTGATCTACGGCGCGACCGGCACGGCGAACATGGCCCAGCTCTCGGTGCGCATCGCGGAGCTGCCCGAGAACGTGCAGCTCATCCTGCACCTGCTGCTGCTCATCGCGTTCGGCATCAAGGCGGCCATCTTCCCGCTGTCGTTCTGGCTGCCCGACTCGTACCCGACCGCTCCGGCTCCGGTCACCGCCGTGTTCGCCGGCCTGCTCACCAAGGTGGGGGTGTACGCGATCATCCGCACCGAGACGGTCATCTTCGCCGACAACGACCTGACGGTGCTGCTGCTGGTGGTCGGGGGGCTCACCATGCTCATCGGCATCCTCGGCGCGCTCACCCAGGCCGACGTGAAGCGCCTGCTCTCGTTCACCCTCGTGAGCCACATCGGCTACATGATCTTCGGCATCGGCGTGGGCACCCAGCTCGGCTACTCGTCGACCATCTACTACGTGGTGCACCACATCACCGTGCAGACGACCCTGTTCCTCACGACGGGGCTCATCGAGCGGTTCGGCGGCGCGACATCCATCAACCGGCTCGCGGGGTTGCTCAAGGCGTCGCCGTACCTCGCCATCCTGTTCTTCATCCCGGCACTGAACCTCGGCGGCATCCCGCCGTTCTCGGGCTTCCTCGGCAAGATCGGCCTGTTCCTGGCGGGCGCCGACGATGCGAATGCGACGGATGCCGCCGGCCCGGCCTGGCTCGTCTGGGCGGTGATCGCCGCCGGCGCGATCACCTCGCTCATCACCCTCTACGCCCTGACGCGCTTCTGGAACATGGCGTTCTGGCGCGGACGCGACGAGCTCGAGGGCTACGAATCGGTGCTGCTCGGCTCGGTGCAGGAGGCGCCCGAGGGGGCGACCGTGACGGCGACCCGCACGACGCCCGTGCTCATGGTCGCGGCGACGACCACGCTCGTCGTGGTCACGCTGCTGCTCACCGTGTTCGCCGGACCCATCTTCGAGTTCACCGATCGTGCGGCGGCGAACCTCATCGACCCCGACGTGTACGTGTCGCTCGTGTTCCCGGGGGGCATCCGATGAGCCCGCGGCACGAGACGTCCGTGTCACGCTGGGGCTCGGTGTGGCGGCAGCTGCCCCTGCTCGTCGGTCTCGTGGCGCTGTGGCTGTTCCTGTGGGACCACATCGACGCGCTCACGATCGTCACGGGCCTCCTCCTCGCGATCGGCGTCACGCGCGTGCTCTACCTGCCGCCGGTGCTGCTCAGCGGGCGGTTCAACCCGTGGCGGGGGCTCCTGCTCGGCCTGCGGATGATGGTCGACGTCGTCGTCGCCTCGCTGCAGGTGGCGTTCCTCGCCGTGAACCCGCGCTGGCAGCCGATCAGCTCGATCATCGCGGTGCAACTGCTCACGCGCTCCGACCTCGTGACGACGCTCACCGCCGAGGCGATCTCGGTGGTCCCCGGCACGGTCGTCGTCGACATCGACCGTGAGCGCGGACTGCTCTACCTGCACGCCCTCGACACGCGCACCCACGCCGACATCGACCGGGTGCGCCGCGAGGTCCTCGGCACGGAGGAGCGGATCGTGCTCGCCATCGGCACGCGCGAGCAGGCGGCATCCGTCCGGCAGGCACGCCGTGACCGCCGCGCGGCATCCGATGCGCGGGCGACTACCCAGAAGGAGGAATCACGATGACCTTCCTCACCGTCGTGAGCGTCGCCGCGGGCATCATGTTCGGCATCGGCGCCCTCGCTGCGGTCTACCGGATCATCCGCGGGCCGTCGATCCTCGACCGTGCGCTGGCCACCGACGTGCTGCTCGCCATCGCGATCTGCGCGCTCGGAGCCGAGATGGCGGTCAACAAGCACACCGACACGCTCGTGGTCATGCTCGTGCTCGCGATGTTCGCGGTCGTCGGCTCGATCTCGATCGCGCGGTTCATGGCGAAGCAGGATGCCTCGTGAGCGCCGCCGAGATCGCGGTGGGGCTGCTCATCCTCGTGAGCGCCTTCCTCTCGATGGCCGCCGGCATCGGCATCGTGCGCTTCCCCGACGTGCTGACCCGGCTGCACGCCGCGACGAAGCCGCAGGTGCTCGGGCTGGCCGCGGTGCTCGTCGCGATCGTGCTGCAGGTGCCGACGTGGGGCGTGCTGACCACGGCCGTGCTCGTGATGACGTTCCAGCTGCTCACCCAGCCGATGACGGCGCACATGCTCGGCCGTTCGGCGTACCGCAGCGACCACGTGCGCTTCGACCTCCTCATCGAGGACGATCTCGGGCACGACATCGAGGAGCACGACCAGGAGGAGGGCGCGGCGCGCTGACCCCCACTGCCGGGCCGCGGCTCGTCGCATCCAGGCGCTTCGGTCGCAGGCGCGCGTCCGCGGAGCGTTGCGGGGGCGCGGGCGGCGCGGGCGGCGAGGAGGCTGCTCCCCGTCTCAGCAGCTCTCGATACCGGCGACACGATCGCCCAGCGCGGCACGCCCTCCGAGCAGGACGACCTGGCTCTCGTTGTTCCAGTTCATCACCTTCCGGGTGCTGCTCGGAATGCAACCGGGCCGGGACAGGCGCAATGGCGCGCCGACGGCGGCTGCGACCGTCGCCCCCGAGAGCGCATCGGCGAACCCATCACCTTGGGCGAGGAAGACCACGTCGTTCAACGGGTGGGCGCCGTACCAGATGTTCAACTGCTCACTCGTCTCGTAGCGATCCTGCCCGACCGCCCCCCACACCTCGCCGACGAGGCCCGATCGCTCGAGCTCATCCATCAGGTACCTCGGCATCACGGCGGGTCCACCCACGTAGAACCCGCGAGCGGGAGCGATCCGTTCGATCGAATCCCTCGTCGCCTCATCGAGGTACCCCTGGGCGGTGTTGAGAAGCAGGAGCGGCTCGCCACGCCGGCCGGCGATCGGTGCGGCGGACAGCGCATCCGGGAAGTTCATTCCGGTGGCGAGGAAGATCGAGTGATATGCGCCCACGGGGAACGCGTCCGCGATGAGCGCTCGCGAGGTGGCATACCGATCCGCACCGCCGATTCTCGTGGTGTCGGGAACGATCGCCTTGACCTGTGCGAGGAGCGCATCGGACATCGACGCCGGACCTCCGGCGATGATGACACGCTTCGGCTGAAGGCGGCGGATCTCCGCCTCCACGACAGGGAGGAGTCCACGCGGATCGCTGAGGAGCAATGCGCCGGCCTGCTTCGACGCCGCAGGGCCGGCACTCAGCGCATCGGGCCAGTTCTCGCCGCTCGCGAGGTAGAGCACGGGGACCCCTGGCCCGAACGACAGCTGGGTGGAGTTGACCGAAGTCTCATACCGATTCGCGCCGTCGACACGATGAACGAACCATTGGAAGGTCTTCATGTCGAAGTCGATGTCACTCAATGCGTCACCCGGCGCGAGGTCGATGGTCACCGAATCACCGAGGCTGTCGGCATGGTCGAAGTACTGGGCGGCCTGATTCGCATCACCATTCGCGATCCTGATCCGCAACACGTAGTCGCCGGGCGAGAGCGACATCGAGTACACGCCGGTGTCCGGGTCCACGAAAGCGACCTGAAGGCAGGTCAGCTCGGGCGTGGCAGGGTCGGCACGCCATGCTTCGACGACGGCGTCTCCGGCGGGAGTCTCTGAGAAGCTCGCCTTCCCGCTCACCGACGACGCCGTCGGCATGGTGATGACGATGTCGACCGTCGAATCGGAGTACCGGGTGGCCTGACCGTCGTATGGGGTGTCGCCGGCATAGGTTGTCGCGTAGCGTCCGCTCGCGTCTCGCGCGACCAGGAAGTAATCCTGCCCGCCCCAGAGTCCAGTGAACGAGAACGTGCTTCCAGAGCTGGTGCCCACGAGTTCGTGTCGATCAGGGGCGTGGAGTTCCACCACCGTCGTCGCCCCGGCGCTCGGCCCGGGGTGCCCGTCGGGGTCGAGGTACGCGATGGTACCGCTCAGCGAAATGACGTCGGCAGCGTCGACGGCGCCAAGGTCGGGCACGGCTCGCTCGCTCGTATCGGCGCTCCCGGATGCCGAGGCAGCGTCGCTCGCGTCGCGCAGCCGCGGATCGGGCTCCAGTCGGGGCGTGTCGGTTTCGACGACCATGGGGTCGTCGGACTCTGCAGAGGTTGCGCTGGTCGGTGCGCTGATCATCGAGGCGCTGAGGATGATGACCCCGAGGATGCCCGGGATTGAGACGCGACGCAACGATGGACTCCAGCGCAGTGAGAAGGACCGACGGAACCGATCGTGCCGTCATCGTGAGAAAGTGCTCCGAGCATAGCGTCCGGCGACGAGCCGCCGCTCGCTCAGCCGCGGCCGTTGAACGCCGGCTTGCGCTTCTGCTGGAACGCCGCGAACCCCTCGCGGTAGTCGGCGGTGTCGCAGAGTGCCGCCTGCGCCCGGTTCTCCTGGTCCATCGACTGCCAGAGGCCGAGGCGGTCGTCGCGGAGTGCGGCGACCAACGCCTTCGAGGCGATGAACGCCTGCGTGGCCCCGGATGCCGCGGCCCGGGCCGCCGCGCGGGCGGCATCCGTCACCTCGTCGGCCGGGAACACCTGCGAGAACAGGCCGGCGGTCACGGCCTCGGTGCCCGACATCAGGCGGCCGGTGACGATGAGGTCCATGGTCTTGTGCGCGCCGAGGCGCTCGACGAAGAGGGCGTGGCCGCCCGAGTCGAGGGTCGCGCCGAGGTTCGCGAACGGCGAGCCGATCTTCGCCGTGTCGGCGACATAGACGATGTCACTCGCGATGAGCAGCCCCAGCCCGACGCCGAGGCAGGCGCCGTGCGCCACGGCGAACGTGGGCACCGGCAGCGAGGCGATGCGCTCGAGGAGCGGCTGCACGAGACCGCCGAGGTAGCCGAGCACGTCGTCGTCGCGCGGGTCGACGCCCGAGATGTCGCGGCCCGCACAGAACGCCCGGCCCTCGCCGCGCAGCACGAGCGCGCGCACGTCGCCCGCTCCTGCGAGGCGTTCGGCCTCGCCGTACGCCTCCGAGAGTTCGGCGAGCGCCGCGGGGTCGAGCGCGTTGAGCTTGTCGGGCGCGTTCAGCACGACCTCGGCGACGGCGTCGGCCACGGTGAGTTCGATCATGGGGCTCCGTTCATCGGGGCGCGGATCGACCTCGGTGTCGATCCGTTCGCAGGCTACCGGCGTCAGACGTCGTAGTCGACGACGACGCGGTCGGACTTGGGGTGCGACTGGCAGGTGAGCACGTAGCCGCGCTCGAGCTCGTCGGGCTCGAGCGCGTAGTTCTCGGTCATGTTCACGCTGCCCTCGACGACCCGCGCGCGGCAGGTGCCGCACACGCCGCCCGCGCACGCGAACGGCACGTCGGGCCGCACGCGGAGCGCCGCGTTGAGGATCGACTCGTTCGCAGACACCGGGCTCTCCACGGTCGTCGACTGGCCGTCGAGCGTGAACTCGATCGCGACGGTCTGCTCCCCCTGCTGCACCTCGACGGGTCGGCCGTGGCGGGGCTCGACGCGATCGGCGTCGGTGGTGAAGAGCTCGTAGCGCACGTGCTCGACCGGCACGCCCTTGGCGGCGAGGGTGTCGCGGGCGAGCTGCACGAGTTCGAACGGGCCGCAGAGGAACCACTCGTCGACCGTCTCGGGACGAATGAGCACGTCGAGCATCTGCTCGAGCTTCGGCGCGTCGATGCGGCCCGAGAGCAGCGGAGCCGTGCGCTGCTCGCGCGAGAGCACGTGATGCAGCGCGAGGCGCGACGGGTAGCGGTCCTTCAGCTCGGCCAGCTCCTCGAGGAACATCACGTCGAGCGTCGACCGGTTCGTGTAGACGAGCTCGAACTCCGACGTCGCCGACCGCGAGAGCACCGTGTGGGCGAGCGCCATGAGGGGCGTGATGCCGCTGCCGGCCGCGATGCCGACGACGTGCTTGCCGTCGAGCGCGTCGAGCGTCGAGGTGAACGTGCCCTGTGGACTCATCACGTCGAGCGTGTCGCCGGCCTTCAGCTCGGTGTTCGCCCACGTGGAGAACACGCCGCCGAGGTCGCGCTTGATCGCCACGGAGAGGCTGCCGCGCTCGGGCGGGCGGCAGATCGAGTAGCTGCGCCGGCGCTCGTGGCCCTCGAGCTCGGCGCGCAGCGCGACGTACTGCCCGGGCAGGTACGTGTAGTCGTCGGCGAGCTCCTCGGGCACCGCGAAGGTCACCTCCACGGCGTCGGCGGTGAGCGGGCGCACCTCGGCGACCTCGAGCGAGTGGAACCGCGCGCGGTGGCGCTTCGGGCCCCGCCCGGTGGACGGCACCTCGCCGCCGACCGTCGACGCGAGGAACGCCGACGCCACCGCGGTATCCGCCGGCCGGGTCGTCGTCGACCCCAGGTTGCGCGCGGCCATCAGAGCACCTTGAAGTAGTCGAACGGCTCGAGGCAGTCGCGGCACTCGTAGAGCGCCTTGCACGACGTCGAGCCGAAGCGGGCGAGCTCTCGCGTGTTCAGCGAGTCGCAGCGGGGGCACTTCACGGCGAGCTGCAGCCGCACCGGGCCCGACCCGCGCGCCGGCGCGTTGCCGGTCGGCGCCTGGATGCCGTAGCGGCGCAGCTTCTGCTTGCCCGCCTCGCTCATCCAGTCGGTGGTCCACGCGGGGGCGAGCACGAGGTCGACGCGCACGTCGGCGTAGCCGGCATGGGTGAGCGCCAGCAGCACGTCGTCGCGCATGGCCTCCATGGCGGGGCATCCGCTGTACGTGGGCGTCAGCTGCACCCGCACGGCACCGTCGTCGCCGAGGTCGACCGAGCGCAGCACGCCCAGGTCTTCGATGGTGAGCACCGGGATCTCGGGGTCGGTCACGGTCGCGGCGACGTCCCACGCGCGACGGGCGGCCGGGTCGTCGGGCAGGGGCCGGGCGACGGATGCCTCGCGCACGGCGCCATCTGCGACGGCCGCGGTCACCACGATGCCCCCGGGTGCTGGCGGGCGAGCACCTGCATCTCGGCGAGCAGCGGCCCGAGGTGCTCGGTGTGGCTGCCACGGCGTCCGCCGCCGGATGCCACGAACGCGGTGCGCCCCGTGGGCGGCTCCAGCTCGGCCTCGGCCATCACCGCGTCGATCACGGCGTCGAACGCAGGTCGCAGCGACGACGGCAGCACCGCCACGCCCTCGGCGGCGAGATGCTCGACGAGCTCGTCGTCGACGAACAGCTCGTCGATGTACGGCCACGTGTCGGCGATCGCAACGGTCATGCGACGACGGGACTCCTCGGTGCCCCCGGCGAGCCGGAGCGTCCACTGGGTGGCGTGGTCGCGGTGGTAGTCGACCTCCTTGACGGCCTTGGCGGCGATCGCCGCGAGCGTCGGGTCGGTCGACTCGGCGAGCGCGGCGTAGAGCTCGACCAGGTAGGTGGCGGCCACGAGCTGCCGCGCGATCGTGTGCGCGAAGTCGCCGTTGGGCTGCTCGAAGAGCCAGGCGTTGCGCCATTCGCGCTCGTCGCGCCAGTAGGCGAGGTCGTCCTCCCTGCGCCCCGAGGCGGTGCCGGCGTAGTGCAGCAGGGAGCGCGCGTGCCCGATGAGGTCGAGGCCGATGTTGCCGAGGGCCACGTCCTCCTCGAGCTCGGGAGCGCGGGCGATCCACATGCCCAGCTGCTGGGCGAGCACGAGGGCGTCGTCGCCGAGCCGAAGCGCGTACTCCGCGGCATCCGCCGACGCCGTCGCGCCCGTGCCGGTGATGCCGGCGCCCGCGAGCTCCTCGGCGAGCTCGACCTCGTCGACCGAGACGTCGCCGTGCACGTCGAGTTGCCCGCCGTGCGGGTCGAGGTCGGCGCCGCTCACAGGTGCTTCACCCCTTCGCTCTTCACGTAGTAGCGCGCGTGGCGGTAGTTCTTGCCGGCCGGGCTCTCGAAGAACGCGCCCTTCGCGTCGGGGTCGCTCGTGGTGATCGCGTCGGCGGGCACCACCCAGATCGACACGCCCTCGTTGCGGCGCGTGTAGACGTCGCGGGCGTTGCGCACCGCCATGTCGGGGTCGGGTGCGTGCAGCGACCCCACGTGCACGTGGCTCAGGCCGCGGTTGGCGCGCACGAAGACCTCCCAGAGGGGCCAGGCCTCGGTTCCCATCTCGCCCGGGGTCGACATCAGGCCACCGCCCCGGATGCCGCGAGCGCACGCTCGGCCTGCTTGCGCGCGTACTCGTGCGCGGCCTCGCGCACCCAGGCACCCTCCTCGTGGGCCTCACGGCGACGGCGCAGGCGCTCGGCGTTCGCGGGACCGCGGCCGGCGAGCACCTCGTTGAACTCGGTCCAGTCGATCTCGCTCATGTCGTACTCGCCGGTCTCATCGTTGAACCTGAGCTCAGGGTCGGGAAGCGTCACACCGAGCACTTCCGCCTGCGGGACGAGCATGCCGACGAAGCGCTGGCGCAGCTCGTCGTTCGAGAAGCGCTTGATGTTCCACGCCATGGACTGCGCCGAGTTCGGCGACTGGTCGTCGGGCGGCCCGAACATCATGAGCGACGGCCAGTACCAGCGGTTCACGGCGTCCTGTGCCATCTCGCGCTGCGCGGGCGTGCCCTGCATGAGCTCGAGCAGGATCTCGAAGCCCTGCCGCTGGTGGAACGACTCCTCCTTGCAGATGCGCACCATCGCCCGGCCGTAGGGCCCGTATGACGCACGGCACAGCGGCACCTGGTTGCAGATCGCGGCGCCGTCGACGAGCCAGCCGATCGCGCCCATGTCGGCCCAGGTGGGCGTCGTGTAGTTGAAGATCGACGAATAGCGCGCCTTCCCCTCGATGAGCTGCTGCATCATCTCCTCGCGCGAGATGCCGAGCGTCTGGGCGGCGGAGTAGAGGTAGAGCCCGTGACCCGCCTCGTCCTGCACCTTGGCCATGAGGATCGCCTTGCGCTTGAGGCTCGGCGCGCGCGTGATCCAGTTGGACTCGGGCTGCATGCCGATGATCTCGGAGTGCGCGTGCTGGCTGATCTGGCGGATCAGCGTCTTGCGGTACGCGTCGGGCATCCAGTCGCGCGGCTCGATGCGCGAGTCCCTCGCGATGAGGTCGTTGAACTGCTCCTCCTCGGGGGAGAGCTCTCGTTCGACCACGCTGAGGTCAGCGGGAGAGGTCATCGTCGACTCCTGAGTCTTCGCGGCATCCGAACGCGCATCTGCTGCTGCGGCATCCGGCATTACTAACCGATCGTTCAGTTAGTATATAGTCAAGTCGAGCGCCGCAGCAACGGCGCCGGGAACTCGACGAGGAGCCTCGAATGACGGATGCCGCGACCGACGTCACCACCGCGAATCGCGCCATGATGCAGCGCGACCTCGCCTCGGCCGCCCTCGGCATGGTCGTCGAACGCGACGAACCGGGTCTCGCGGTCGTGTCGATGCGCGTGCGCGACGACATGACGAACGGCTTCCGCATCACCCACGGCGGGCTCGTCTTCACCCTGGCCGACACGGCCTTCGCGATCGCCTGCAACGAGGACGACACCGTCACCGTCGCGGCGGGCGCCGACATCACCTTCCTGAAGTCCACCGTCGCGGGGCAGACCCTCACCGCGACCGCCGTCCGCCGCACCCGGTCGGGCCGCACCGGACTCTACGACGTCTCGGTCGTCGACGAGCACGGCGACGCGGTCGCCGAGTTCCGCGGCCGGTCGATCTCCACGAACCGCACCATCTGACCACCCGGCCGCGCGGCCGCCCAGCCTTCGGAGTTCCACGTGTCGACGACGACCATCTCCCCCACCGTCTCGGGCCTCGAGCCCGTGTCTGCCGAACACCTCGACCCCGAGGAGCGGATGTCGCGAGCCGAGATCGAGGCCCTCCAGCTCGAGCGGCTCCAGCAGACCGTGCGCCACGCCTACGCGAACGTGCCCCTCTACACGCGCAAGTTCGACGAGGCGGGTGTGCACCCGAGCGACATCCGCTCGCTGTCGGATGTCGCGAAGCTGCCGTTCACCACGAAGGCCGACCTCCGCGAGACCTACCCGTTCGGCATGTTCGCCGTGCCGATGGAGCAGGTCGCCCGCATCCACGCGTCGAGCGGCACGACCGGGCGGCCCACCGTCGTCGGCTACACGAAGGCGGACCTCGACCGCTGGGCGACGCTCGTCGCGAGGTCGCTGCGCGCCAGCGGCATCCGGCCCGGCATGAAGGTGCACAACGCCTACGGCTACGGGCTCTTCACCGGCGGGCTCGGCGCCCACGCCGGCATCGAGCAGCTCGGGGCCACCGTCATCCCGATGTCGGGCGGCCAGACCGCACGCCAGGTGCAGCTCATCCGCGACTTCGAGCCCGACGCGATCCTCTGCACGCCGAGCTACCTGCTGACCATCGCCGACGCCATGGTGGCGGCCGGCATCGACCCGCGCTCCACCTCGCTGAAGGTCGCCGTGCTCGGCGCCGAGCCGTGGACGAACGAGATGCGCCACGAGCTCGAGCAGCGCCTCGGCCTCGACGCCCTCGACATCTACGGCCTCAGCGAGGTCATGGGCCCGGGCGTCGGCAACGAGTGCCTCGAGACGAAGGACGGCCCGCACCTCTGGGAGGACCACTTCCTGCCCGAGGTCATCGACGGCGACACCGGCCTGGTGCTGCCCGACGGCGAGCTCGGCGAGCTCGTCTTCACGTCGCTCACCAAGGAGGCGTTCCCCGTCATCCGGTACCGCACGCGCGACCTCACGCGCCTGCTGCCCGGCACCGCCCGCCCCGGCATGCGGCGCATGGAGAAGATCACCGGCCGCAATGACGACATGATCATCCTGCGCGGCGTGAACCTCTTCCCCACGCAGATCGAGGAGCTCGTGCTCGGCATCGAGCAGCTCACTCCGCACTTCATCCTCGAGCTCACGCGCACGGGCACCATGGACGACCTCACCGTGCGCATCGAACGGCACCCCGAGCTCGACGTCGAGGTGTGCCAGGCCGCCACGGTCGTGCTCGCCGGGCGCATCAAGGAGTTCATCGGGTCATCCGTCACCGTGCGGCTCGAGGAGCCCGGCACGCTGCCCCGCAGCGAGGGCAAGTACCAGCGGGTCTACGACCTGCGCGCCAAGTGAGCGGATGCCGCGGCGGCGAGTGCCAGACTGAGGGCGATGTCTGAGAACGGAACGAGCGGCGCGAACGGCGCGAACGGAGCGCTCCGGCGGGGTCGCCCCGGGTACGACCAGCAGGGGATCCTCGACGTCGCCGTGGCCGCGTTCATCCAGTACGGCTACGACGCGACGTCGATGGGCGTGCTCGCCGACCGCCTCGGCCTCTCGAAGTCCGCGATCTACCACCATTTCTCGTCGAAGGACGAGATCCTCGAGCGCGCGCTCGACACCGCACTCGGCGCGCTCGAAGGCGTGCTCGAGCAGACGGATGCCGCGGGCGGCCGCGCCGCCGACCGGCTCGACCTCGTGCTGCGCGGCGCCGTGCACGTGCTCGTCGAGAAGCTGCCCTACGTCACCCTGCTGCTCCGGGTCCGCGGCAACACCGACGTGGAGCGACGCGCCCTCGCGCGCCGGCGCGCGTTCGACAAGCGGGTCACGGCACTCGTCTCCGAGGCGCAGTCCGAGGGGTCGCTCCGCAGCGACCTCGACGCGAGCGTCGTGTCGCGCCTGGCCTTCGGCATGATCAACTCGATCGTGGAGTGGTACCGACCGGGCGGAGCCGAGGACGCCGACACGCTGGCCGACGACGTGGTCGCCGTCGCCCTCGACGGCCTGCGCATGCCGACCTCGAACCGGGTGCAGGAACTGCTCGGCTGAGACCACGCCGGGCGGAGGGGCCGCCCGGCGGATTGGGGGGAACCACATGCTCGAACCGCTCGCGGGCCTGCCCGCCGACGTGGTGGGCTTCCGCGCCGTCGGCACCATCGAGGCATCCGACTACCGCGATGTGCTCACGCCCGCGTTCGACGACGCGTTCGAAGAGCATGGCCGCGTCAACTGCGTCGTCGTGATGGGCGACGACTTCGACCACGTCTCGCTCGGGGCGATGCTCGAGGACGCGAAGCTCATCAGCATGCCGCGCGACGCGTGGGGGCGGTCGGCATTCGTGACGGACCACGACGGGCTGGCCGGCATCGCCACCGCGTTCGGCGGGCTGGTGCCGGGCCAGTTCCGGGTGTTCCCGCTCGCGAAGCAGGCCGAGGCCGTCGCGTGGGTCGCTGCGGCGGAGCAGCCGACGCCTCCGGCCTGATCCGGCCGCGTCAGCGGTCGAGCTGCAGGCGCGACCACGCCAGGGTGCACAACGCGCCGAACACGAGCGGCACGCTGGGCACGGTGAGGAGCGCTGCGGCGGGCTCCGTGTCGGGCGCGATGGCCCAGAGCGCCGGTGCCACGATCGGCACCCAGGTGCCGACGTCGGCGATGGCCAGCACCTGTGCGACGACGATGATCCCGATGGTGGTCGCGATTCCGGGGAGCAGGCCGCGCCCGAGGGTCGAGGCCCACGCTGCGGGCACCGCGAGCAGCGCCGTGAGCACCACGAGCACCGGGAGGCGGGCGAGTTCGCCGAACCCCGCGGCATCCGTCGCCCCGTACCCCAGCACGAGGCCGACGCCCGCGACGACGATCGTGAGCAGCACGGCGACCATGATCGACCAGACCGCGAAGACGATGAGCTTGCCGAGGGCGATCGCGGCACGCGGCACTGGCAGGGCGAACAGCGCGGCCACGGTGCCGTCGGCGAACTCGCGCCCGAACATCCAGCTGAGGGCCACGCCGAACGCCGCGAGTCCGCCGGCGGCGGTGACCTGCACGACGATGCCGACGAGGCCGGCCCAGCCGCCCACGCCCGCGAGCGGTCCGAGCTTGGCGATCACCTGCTCCTCACCGGCTGCCACGGCGGCGAGGATCCCGAGCGTCAGGGCGCCGATGCCGACGACGAGGAGCACGGTCGTCCAGAGGATCACGTGGGCCGACCGCGACTTGCGCGCCTCGACGGCGATCGCCGCGCGGAGCAGGCCACGCGGGGCGACGCGGCCGGCGGCGCCCGCTGCTGCCGCGGCGGTCATGCCGCGCTCCCGGTGGTGTCGTCGCGGGCGGCGTCGTCGCTGAGCACAAGGTCGAAGAAGGCACGTTCGAGGTCGGCGCCGTCGGGGGCGAGCGCGCCGATCGCGCGGCCGTCGTTGATCACGGTGATCCGGTCGGCCACGCGTGCCACCTCGTCGAGATGGTGGCTCGAGACGAGGATGCCGGCGCCCGCGGCGGCCCGGCGCAGGAGCGACTCGCGCAGCAGGATCACGCCGGCGGGGTCGAGCGCGTTCGTCGGCTCGTCGAGCACGATCACCTCAGGGTCGTGCAGCAGCGCCGACGCGAGGCCGACGCGCTGCCGGTTGCCGAGCGAGAGCCGGCTGGTGCGTACCGGCGCGTAACGTCCGAGGTCGAACTCCCCGATCGCATGGTCCACCCGCTCGCGCACCCCTGCTCGTTCGACGCCGTGCAGGCGTGCGGCGATCTCGAGGTTGCCGCGAGCGGTGAGCTCCGCGTAGGCGAGCGGCTGCTCGACGAGGTGGCCGACGCGGGCCCACGTCGCGGCATCCGCCGATCGGAGCGCGACGCCGTCGACGAACACCTCGCCGCGATCGGGCCGGAGCATGCCGAGCAGCACGCGCATGAGCGTCGTCTTGCCGGCGCCGTTCAGCCCGACGATCGCATGGATCTCGCCGGCGGCCACGGTCAGGTCGACGCTGCGAAGCCCCGCCCCGCCGCGGAACGTGCGCACGAGGCCGCGGCCCTCGAGTCGCAGCGACGCGCCGGGCTGCGTGGTCATGCCGCCACCTCGATCACGTCGAGAGCCCGCTCGATGGCCTCCCCGAGCGATCGCTGCTCGTCCTCGGCCCAGATGAACAGGCCGGCCACGAGGGCCGCGAGCACGGATGCCGCCGCCACGCGCGCGACGTCGGGGGCGGCGCCGTCCGCCACGAGCTGGTCGATGATCGCCTGCTCGGTGTTGCCGGTAGAGCGCCACACGGCCCCTCGGAGGGCGGGCGTGCTCGCTGCGATGCGCACCCGGCGCCGGATCACGGGCGCCTCGGGCTCGGGCAGCGAGCGCCACGACGCGCGGACGCCGCGCGCCGCGCGGAGGAACGGCGGGAGTTCCCTCGGCTGGGCGGCGATCGCCGCAGTGATCTGCGGATCGTACGGGTCGTCGAGGAGCAGGTGCTCCTTCGCGGGGAAGTAGCGGAAGAAGGTCATCTCCGTCACGCCGGCGGCGCGCGCGATCTGGGCCACCGTGGTCTGGTCGTACCCCTGTTGCTCGAACAGGTCGAGTCCTGCATCGAGGAGCGCAGCGAGGGTGCGCTCCCGCTTCGTGGGTCGCGTCCGCACCGGCGCTGAGGTCATGCAGGAATGTTAGTCGCTAACATTCACTGCGGCAAGGCCGCCCCGAGTGACGTCTCGTGGCTCACGGCGTGCCCACGCGGCATCCGCTCGCCTGATCGCTGCCACCAGGCGTGACGACGTCGCGTCGGCGACCCGGTCGTCCCGCCGGCCATGGCCGCCTCCTCGGCCCGCTCCCGGGCGACCCGACGCCGCTCGAGCTCCTGCTCGACGCGTGCGTCGTGGGCGGCCTGCAGGTGCGGGAAGGACTGCTCGGTGATCAGCATGGTTCGCTCCGGTTCGTGTTCGTACCGGTCACGTTCCTCGCTAAGGCGCGTGCCCGGGATCGGGCGGATGCCGTATCTTCGTGGGCACGACGGCCGTCGGGCCTCAGGCGAGGGGAATGAGCGGATGCCGCAGGGCGCTGTACCGGGTGTGACGAAACGCATCGGATTCCTCTCATTCGGCCACTGGTCGAACACCCCCGGGTCCAAGACCCGCAACGCGTCCGACGTGCTGCTGCAGTCGATCGACCTGGCCGTCGCCGCGGAAGAGCTGGGCGCCGACGGCGCGTACTTCCGCGTGCACCACTACGCGAACCAGCTCGCCAGCCCGTTCCCGCTGCTCGCGGCCGCTGGGGCGAAGACGAACCGCATCGAGCTCGGCACGGGCGTGATCGACATGCGCTACGAAAACCCGCTCTACATGGCCGAGGACGCGGCCGCCGCCGACCTGATCGCGGGCGGCCGACTGCAGCTCGGCGTCAGCCGCGGCTCACCCGAGCAGGTCGTCGACGGGTACCGCTACTTCGGCTACGAGGCCCCCGAGGGCCAGACGATGGCGGATGTCGCTCGCAACAACACCGAGGTGTTCCTCAAGGTGATCGACGGCGCCCGGTTCGCCGAGCCGAATCCGCGCCCCATGTTCCCGAACGCGCATCCCGGTCCGCTCGGCATCCAGCCGCAGTCGCCGGGGCTGCGCGACCGGATCTGGTGGGGCGCCGCCTCCGATGCGACCGCCGTCTGGGCCGCGGAGCAGGGCATGAACCTCATGAGCTCGACGCTCAAGACCGACGAGACGGGCGAGCCGTTCCACGTGCAGCAGCGCAAGCAGATCGAGGCGTTCCGGCAGGCATGGACAGAGGCGGGGCACGAGCGCGAGCCCCGCGTCTCGGTGAGCCGTTCGATCTTCGCGCTCGTGAGCGACGAGGACTTCGCCTACTTCGGCGGAGGCCGGCGCGAGGATTCCGACCAGTTCGGGGTCATCGACGATTACCGCGCCGTGTTCGGCCGAAGCTACGCCGCCGAGCCCGACGAGCTGATCGAGGAGCTGCGTGAGGACGAGGCCATCGCCGCCGCCGATACGCTGCTGTTGACGGTTCCCAACCAGCTGGGCGTCGACTACAACGCGCACGTGCTCGAGGCGATCCTCACGCACGTCGCTCCCGAGCTCGGCTGGCGCTAGTGCCTCCGGAAGGAAGATGATGCACGCGATTCTCGAGTACGCCTACGGCGACGACTACCTCGAAGCCCGTGAGGCGCACCGCTCGGCTCACCTCGCGGTCGCCTGGCAGGCGGTCGAGCGTGGCGAGCTGCTGCTCGGCGGCGCCGTCGGCGACGGTCCGTACACGGCGCTGCTCGTCTTCGAAAGCGATGATCCGGTCGAGCTCGCGGAGCGGTTCGCCGCGGCCGACCCCTACGTGCTCGGCAACGTCGTGACGTCATGGACGGCCCGCCCCTGGACCACCGTCGTCGGTCACGGCGCGGCGACGCCGGTGCAGCCGCCGGTCGAATAGGCGCGCAGCGCCGTATCGAGGCCCCGACGGACCCCTGTCAGCGGCATCGGGCATGCTTGCAGGATGACTGCCGCCGTCGCCGACCCCGCGACCGACACCAGGGCCGCAGCGCTCGCCGCGCTCCGCGAGCTCGTCGGGCGTGACGACGCCGAGTTCCACGACGGGCAGTTCGAGGCGATCGAGGCGCTCGTCGACGGGCGGCGTCGCGCGCTCGTGGTGCAGCGCACCGGGTGGGGCAAGTCGGCGGTGTACTTCGTCGCCACGCTGCTGCTGCGCCGGCGGGGCGCCGGCCCGACCGTGCTCGTCTCGCCGCTGCTCGCGCTCATGCGCGACCAGATCGCCGCCGCCGAGCGGGCGGGCGTGCGGGCGGTGGCGATCAACTCGACGAATCCGCACGAGTGGGGCGACGTGCTCGGCCGGCTCGACCGCGACGAGGTCGACGTGCTGCTCGTGTCGCCCGAGCGGCTCAACAACCCGTCGTTCCGCGAGCAGCAGCTGCCGGCGCTGGTGCGCCGCATCGGCCTGCTCGTCGTCGACGAGGCGCACTGCATCAGCGACTGGGGGCATGACTTCCGCCCCGACTACCGGCGGCTCCGCGACCTCATCTCCCAGATGCCGGCCGGCGTGCCGGTGCTCGCCACGACCGCCACCGCGAACAGCAGGGTGGTGGCGGATGTCGCCGAGCAGCTCGGCACGGAGGCTCCCGAGTCCGGCGCCATGCCGGTCGATGTCGTCACGATCCGGGGCCCGCTCGCGCGCACGTCCCTGCGGCTCGGCGTGCTGCGACTGCCCGACTCCATCACCAGGCTGGCCTGGCTGCTCAGCCACCTCGACGACCTGCCGGGGTCGGGCATCATCTACACGCTCACGGTGGCGGCCGCCGTCGACACGGCACGGCTGCTCCGCGAGCGCGGGCATGACGTGCGCGCCTACACCGGGCAGACCGACCCCGACGAGCGCGAGGAGTCCGAGGCGCTGCTGAAGGCCAACGGCGTGAAGGCCCTCATCGCCACGAGCGCGCTCGGCATGGGCTTCGACAAGCCCGACCTCGGGTTCGTGGTGCACCTCGGGGCCCCGTCGTCTCCCGTCGCGTACTACCAGCAGGTCGGCCGTGCCGGGCGTGCCAGCGAGAGCGCCGACGTGCTGCTGCTGCCTGGCAGTGAGGACCCGGCCATCTGGCACTACTTCGCGACGGCGTCCATGCCCGACGAGGAGCGCGCCCGGCGCGTGATCGACGAGCTCTCGGATGCCCCGGTGTCGACGCCGGCGCTCGAGGCGCGCGTCGACATCCGCCGCACGCCGCTCGAGCTGCTGCTCAAGGTGCTCGACGTCGACGGCGCCGTGCGGCGGGTGCAGGGCGGGTGGGTGGCGACCGGCGAGCCGTGGTCGTACGACGCCGACCGCTACGCCCGCATCGCCGCCGCACGCGAGGCCGAGCAGCAGCACATGATCGACTACGAGCAGACCGACGGATGCCGCATGGAGTTCCTCCAGCGCTCGCTCGACGACGAGACGGCGACGCCGTGCGGCCGGTGCGACAACTGCGCGGGCGCCTGGTACCCGGGCGGCCTCGCCGAGGGCGCCGCCGAGTCGGCCGCGGGAGCACTCGACCGGGTGGGCGTGCCGATCGAGCCGCGGCGTCAGTGGCCGACCGGGGCCGACCGGCTCGGCGTGCCGGTGAAGGGCCGTATTGCGCCTGGCGAGCAGGCCGGCGAGGGCCGCGCGCTGGCCCGTCTCACCGACCTCGGCTGGGGCACCACCCTTCGCGAGCTGTTCGCGACCGGTGCACCCGACGCTCCCGTGCCACCACAGGTGCTCGCGGCGTGCGTCCGCGTGCTCGCCGACTGGGGCTGGGCCGAGCGTCCGGTCGCCGTCGTTTCGGTGCCCTCGCGCTCTCGTCCCCGGCTCGTCGATTCGCTCGCTCGCGGGCTCGCCGAGGTCGGCCGGCTGCCCTACCTCGGTGCGCTCACGCCGGTCGGCGGCGGACCCACCGGCCAGCCCGGGGGCAACAGCGCCTTCCGCCTCGCCGGCGTGTGGGAGCGGTTCGGCGCCGACGGGCTCGACGTGCCGAACGGCGGGATCCTGCTGGTCGATGACCAGGCCGACAGCCGGTGGACCCTCACGGTAGCGGCTCGCGCCCTGCGGCAGACGGGCGCCACCGAGGTGCTGCCGTTCGTGCTCGCGCTCCGCGGCTGACGGGCCGCCGCACCAGACCGAGCCTCGCCGCTCGACCGAGGGGCGGCTACGCCGCCTCGGGCGCCAGCTCCTTGGCCACGAGGGTGAGCACGTCGTAGGTCGCCACGAGCTCGTCGTCCTGGTTCTTCAGCACCGCGTCCCAGCGCACCTCGCCGTACTCGTCGGTCTCGCGCGGCGTGATCTGCTTCGCGGTGAGCTCGACGCGGATCGTGTCCCCGGGCGAGACCGGCGTGATGAACCGCAGGTTCTCGAGCCCCGAGTTCGCGAGCACCGGCCCGGGTGCCGCATCCACGAAGAGCCCGGCCGCCCACGACACGAGCAGGTACCCGTGCGCGACGCGCCCTGGGAAGAAGGGGTTGGCCGCGGCGGCCTCCTCGTCCATGTGGGCGTAGAAGGTGTCGCCGGTGAATGCCGCGAACGTCTCGATGTCCTCGAGCGTCACGGTGCGCGACGCCGACACCACCTGGTCACCGAGGCGCAGCTCGGCCAGCGACTTGCGGAACGGGTGCACGCCGTCGGGCTGCGACGCCGCGCCCTGGTGCCACACCCCGGTGAGCGCGGTGAGCATCTCGGGCGATCCCTGCACCGCGGTGCGCTGCATGTGGTGCAGCACCGCGCGGATGCCGCCGAGCTCCTCGCCGCCACCGGCGCGACCCGGTCCGCCGTGCACGAGGTTCGGCAGCGGCGAGCCGTGGCCCGTCGACGAGCGGGCGTCGTCGCGGTCGAGGAAGAGCACGCGCCCGTTGTACGCGGCGATCCCCGACGCCAGCGCGACCGCCACCTCGGGGTCGTGGGTCGCCACGCTCGTCACGAGCGATCCGCCGCCGCGCGCCACCAGCGCGGCGGCCTCGGCGAGCGAGTGGTAGCCGACGATCGAGGCGACGGGTCCGAACGCCTCGACCTCGTGCAGTGCGGGGCTGGCGGCATCCGTGAACCGCAGCAGCATGGGGGCGACGAAGGCGCCGTCGGATGCCGCGCCGGTCGCGCCGTCCGCCTGCACGACGCTCGGGGCATCCGTCGACCCGATGACGAGCTCGCCGCCCGACGCCTGCAGCTTCGCGACCTGGCGGAGCACCTCGTCGCGCTGCCCGGTCGACGCGAGCGGACCCATCGTGACGCCCTCGGCGCGGGGGTCGCCGAGCACCACGCGTTCGGCGATGCGCGCGCGCACGGCGTCGATCACCGAGTCGACGGATGACGCGGGCACGATCGCCCGGCGGATCGCGGTGCACTTCTGCCCCGCCTTGCTCGTCATCTCGACGACGAGCTGCTTCACGTACGCGTCGAACTCGGGCGTTCCCGCAACCGCGTCGGAGCCGAGCACGCTGGCGTTGATCGAGTCGGTCTCGACGGTGAACCGCACGCCGCCGGTCTGCACGGCCTCGTGCTGGCGCAGCCGCTCGGCGGTCGACGCGGAGCCCGTGAACGCCACGAGGTCCCCGAGCCGCAGGTGGTCGAAGAGGTCGGGCACGCTGCCCGAGACCAGCTGCAGCGAGCCCTCGGGGAGCAGCCCCGACTCCACCAGGATGCGGACGAACGCCTCGGCGACGTAGCCAGTGGGCGTCGCCGGCTTCACGAGCGTGGGCACGCCGGCGAGGAAGGCGGGCGCGAACTTCTCGAGCGAGCCCCATACCGGGAAGTTGAACGCGTTGATCTGCACGGCCACGCCCGGCAGCCGCGTGTAGATGTGCCGACCGAGGAACGAGCCGTCCTTCGAGAGGTTCTCGAGGTTGCCGTCGACGTAGACCTTCGAGTTCGGCATCTCGCGACGGCCCTTGCCCGAGTAGGTGAAGAGCACGCCGATGCCGCCGTCGATGTCGACCCACGAGTCCTGCTTCGTGGCCCCGGTGCGGCTCGACAGCTCGTACAGCTCGGCCTTGCGCTCGGTCAGGGCGAGGGCCATCTGCTTGAGGAGCACCGCCCGCTGGTGGAACGTGAGCTCGCCGAGGCTCGCCTGTCCGACCGTGCGGGCATACTCGAGCGCGCCGCCGAGGTCGAGGCCCTCGGTCGAGACACGCGCCACGACCTCGCCGGTCGACGCGTCCCGCACCTCGGTCGCGCCGCCCGCGGCGTCGACGGCGGCCGCATCGGGGGACCACCACGCACCCGTCACGTAGCTCGGCAGGATCTCGTTCGTCTGGCTCATCGTCGTGGCCCTTCCAATTCGTCGAAACCTCGTGTTCGGTGCAGAACCCGCCTCGATTCCCGCACCGAACACAAGGTTTCGAGTGCGGGGTGCGCGTGCGTCGAGGGGGAGGTGGTCGCGATCACGGCGCATCCCACAGGTAGAAGCCCTCGCCCGTCTTGCGGCCCAGCTTGCCCTCGTCGACCATGCGACGCAGCAGCGCGGGCGGCGCGAACCGCTCGCCGAGCGTCGACGACAGGTACTCGGCGATCCCGAGGCGCACGTCGAGCCCGACGATGTCCGTCAGCCGCAGCGGACCGACCGGATGCTTGTAGCCGAGGGTCATGGCGGCGTCGATGTCCTCCGCCGAGGCCACGCCGTCCTCGAGCATGCGGATCGCCTCGAGCCCCAGCGCCACCCCGAGCCGCGACGACGCGAAGCCCGGGGCATCCGTGACGACGATCGGGGTCTTGCCGATCGCGTGCACCCACTCGCGCGCCTCGGCCACGAGCACGCCGTCGGATGCCGCGCCGCGCACGATCTCGACGAGCGTCGAGGCGGGCACGGGGTTGAAGAAGTGCATCCCGAGGAATCGCGAAGGGCGTTCGAGCAGGGCGGCGAGCTGGTCGATCGAGATCGACGACGTGTTCGAGGCGAGCGCGGCCTCGGACGGCAGCACCGCCTCGACGCGCGTGAGTGCGTCGATCTTCAGTTCGAGGTCCTCGGGCACGGCTTCGACGACGAGCCCGCAGCCGGCGAAGTCCCGCACGTCGGTGCTCGTGGCGAACCGGGCGGCGATGGCCGACTCCTCATCGTCGGCGGTGCCGCGGGCGACGGATGCCGCGACGGACTCGAGCACGCGCGTCGAGGCGGCGGCCGCGGCATCCGCGTCGCGTTCGACGACCGTGACCCGCGACCCGGCCAGCAGGAACGCGTGCGCGATGCCCGCGCCCATGCGCCCGCCGCCGAGCACGCCGACGTCGGACGGGGCACCGGTCGCGGTCGCGGTCACTTGGGCTTCCTCTCGGTGGCGCGTCGCTCCAGGAACTCGGTCATGCGACGGAACTTCTCGGGGCTCTCGAAGAGCGCGGCCTGCGCCTCGAGGTCGACGGCGGGGTGGTCGGCGCGCGGCGCGCGGAAGACCCGCTTCGTCGCGATCGTCGCCGCGGGGTCGTTGCGGGCCATGCGATCGGCGATCGCGTGCGCGGCGGGCAGCAGTTCGTCGACGGGATGCAGCTCGCTGACGAGTCCGATCTCGCGCGCCTCGTCGGCGTCGATCGCCCGCCCGGTGAGCAGCAGCTCGATCGCCCGGGCCTCGCCCACGATCTCCTTGAGCCGCCAGCTCGCACCGGCCGCCGCGATGATGCCGAGCCCGGTCTCGGGGTTGCCGATGCGCAGGCGCGGCGTCGCGATGCGGATGTCCGCGGCGTAGGCGAGCTCCGCGCCACCGCCGAGGGCGTACCCGTCGAGTGCGGCGATGACGGGCATCGGCAGCTCGTGCACGCGCACGAACGCGTTCGCGTTGATGCCGCGGCGCGCATCATCCGCTCGCCGTTCCCGGAGCTCCGCGATGTCGGCGCCCGAGGCGAAGACTCCGCCGGCGCCCGTGAGGATCAGGATCCGCGGGATCGCCTCGAGCTCGGCGCAGAGCACGTGCAGCGCGTCGATCGTCGCCTGGTCGATCGCGTTCTTCTTCTCGGGCCGGTTGAGGGTGGCGACCACGCGGTCGTCGAACCGCTCGACGCACAGCGGGCCGTCGGCGTCGCCCTCGGGCAGGGGATGCGCCGCGCCCATCACACGCGCTCCACGATGAGCGCCGTGCCCTGACCGACGCCCACGCACATGGTGGCGAGGCCGTAGCGCGAGTCCTCGCGCTCCATGCGGCCGAGCAGCGTCACGACGAGGCGCGAGCCGGACGAGCCGAGCGGATGCCCCAGGGCGATGGCCCCGCCGTCGGCGTTCACGCGCTCGGGGTCGAGCCCGAGGCGGCGGATGCACGCGAGCGACTGGGTGGCGAAGGCCTCGTTGAGCTCGACGGAGCCGATCTCGTCGAGGTCGAGTCCGGCGCGCTCGAGCGCCTTCTCCGTCGCGGGCACGGGACCGAGGCCCATGATCTCGGGCGCGAGGCCGGCGCTGGTGCCGGTGACGACCCTGGCGCGCGGCGTGAGGCCGAGACGCTCGACCGCGGCGGAACTCGCGACGAGGATCGCGGAGGCCCCGTCGTTCAACGCGCTCGAGTTGCCGGCCGTGACCACGGAACCACCGGCCACGACGGGCCGCAGCCCGGCGAGCGCCTCGAGGGTCGTCTCGGGGCGGGGACCCTCGTCGACGAGGACCTCGCCCTTGTGGGTCGGCACGCCGACGATCTCGGCCTCGAACCTCCCCGCGGCGATGGCGGCGGCGGCGCGCTGCTGGCTGCGCAGGGCGAACGCGTCGGCGTCGGCGCGCGTGATGCCGTCGACGCGGGCGACCTCCTCGGCGGTCTCGGGCATGGCGTACGTGGCCTTGTCACGGGCCTGCAGCTTCGGGTTCGGGAAGCGCCAGCCGATCGACGTGTCGTAGGCGGCGCCGGGCCTCGCCCACGCCTTGTCGGGCTTGGCCTGCACCCACGGCGCCCGCGTCATCGACTCGACGCCGCCCGCGATGATGAGGTCGGCATCGCCCGCGCGGATGGCCTGCGCGGCCATCGTGATCGCGGACATGCCCGAGGCGCAGAGCCGGTTCAGGGTGACACCGGGCACCTCGTCGGGAAGGCCGGCGAGCAGCACCGACATGCGGGCGACGTTGCGGTTGTCCTCGCCGGCCTGGTTGGCGGCGCCGAGGATGACCTCGTCGATGGCGCCGAGCTCACCGGCCGTGTCGAGCCCGGTGCGCCGCACGAGCTCGCCGACCACGAGGGCCGCGAGGTCATCGGGTCGCACGCCGGCGAGCGCGCCGCCGTAGCGGCCGACCGGGGTGCGCACGCCGCCGACGAGGTAGGCCTCAGCCATGCCAACACTTCTGGACACAGAGTCTCCTGACCGCACTGTCTCGGATCGAACGCCGCGCCTCCCAGCGTAGGCGGGAGGCCGGCCGACGTTCCGGTCGGAATTCCCGACCGACCGTTCAGGAAGTAATTATGGCATGCGACTCGGAAGGGACGCTACGCTCCGGCACGGCGTCGCACCGGCCGTGGGCGCCCCACGGCTCGCAGCATCGAGTGCGGCACCGGGAGCGCCCACGACATCCTCAGTGACGGATCCGGCCGGGGCGTCAGCCGCAGGACCTGGCCGCGTACGGTGCATCCACCGTCTGCGTGACGGTCGAGCCGCCGACGAGGCCGGTGACCGTGGCGCTGACCGATCCGGCCGGGATCCGAGCCTTGCGCGTGGCGAAGTCGTACGTGCCGTTCGCGCCGGGAGCGATCGAGGCGAGCCGCTTCGTGCCGTAGGCGGACTCGAAGGTCACCGCGACGGGCACCTGGGCGGCGTTGCGGAGCGCGGCCGTGAGGACGACCCGCTTGGCGACGCAGCGCGTGCTCGCGGTGATCTCGACCTCGAGGGCGGGCACCGCGATCTCGTCGGCCGTGACGATCAGCCAGCTCAGCTGCACATCGGGGCCGCGCGTGGGGCTCAGCGACACCTCGATGCGCCCGTCGGCACCGACCGCGATCGCGGAGTACGCCGCCGTCTGGTTGCCGGCCTCGTAGTCGTGGTCGGCCTCGACGACGGCGCCGTTGACGGCGACCCTCGCGCCGCGGTCGGCCCACTGCGCCCAGGGATCGGAGTACCCGGCGTACACCGTGTACCTCCCCGGCTCGAGCCCGTCGAAGCGGTAGGTGAGCGCAGCGCCGCCCGTCGCGTACCGCAGCGTCGAGAACATCGTGCCGCTCTCGGTGCCCGCCGAGGCGCTTGCGTCCCCCAGGTACCCCCAGGTCGCGTGCGTGGTCGGGTCGACGCCGTACTGCTGGTCGGGTCGACTGTTGCGAACCGGCGACTCGGCGGATGCCGCATCGACGAGTGCGGTCCAGTCGGCGGTTCGCTGCCCGCCCGCGTTGACGGCGTATCGCACGCCGTCGGGCACGACGACGACCGTGCGGGTGAAGGTGCGACCGCCGAATCCGGGGAGGGTGCCCGTCACGGTCACGATCCCGGGCTGGTCGAAGGAGCCGTCCGCGGCCCATTGGACCGGCTGCGACGTCGACACGCCGTTCTGGGTCACCGTCACGGTCGGCACGTCGAAGGCCTCGCCGATCCGGATCGTCGCGGGCACGCCGGTGACGTCCCATGCGGCCCACTGATCGAGCTCGTCGAGTGTCCACTCGTCCCAGATCTCGACCGAGAGCGTGTCGCCGCCCTCGCCCATGTTCAGGGGGAGCCACACCATCTGCGCGTTCTTCAGGTCGGTGCCGCCGTTCCACCGGTCGCCCATGTAGATGTACTTCCCGTGCTCGCGATCGACGGGGATGACCGAGGACGGCTGCGAGTTCCACGAGTCGGCCTGCGCCCACCACGGGAACGGGTCTCCGATCTCGGTCCAGTCGCCCATGAGGTCGGTCGCCGACGCGTACCTCGTCGGGTTCGGCGCCCAGCCGCTCGTGCCCGAGGTGAGCAGGAAGTAGCGCTCGTCGTGCTTGAAGAGGGCCGGCGCCTCGCGCGACCAGCCGACGAAGATGCGGTTGAAGTCCACGCCCTCGACGGCCTCATCGGCCGGGGTCGCGAGGTCGGTGTACTCGTCGTTGAGCTTCGAGATGAACATGGTCCCGTTGCCTTCGCTCGAGTAGATGATGTAGCCGGTGCCGTCGTCGTCGACGAAGAGGTTCATGTCGCGCGCCATGCCCGGAGTGTCCCAGCCGTCAGGCGAGGAGTTCAGGTAGAAGCTGTCGATGTAGCGGAACGGCCCGAAGGGGGAGTCCGCGATCGCCACGCCGGCCTTCGCCTTCGCGTACTGCGCGCTCGAGGTCTCGCTCGGTCCGTCCATGTGCGCCCACATGACCCATTTGCCGGTGCGCTCGTTGTAGATCACCTTCGGCCGCTCGATGATCGGCGGCGTCACACCCGACACCGGCGTGGTGCCGAGGTCGCGATAGACGGCGTCCTTCTGCGCCTGGGTGTAGTCGCCGTAGAGCGCCTGGAAGTACGGCTCCTCGAACTGCGCCGTCGAGGAGAGCGCACGCAGCGCGACACCCTGATCGGTCCAGTTGTACAGGTCGTACGAGCTGTAGACGTGCACGCCGGGCGACGAGTGGTACCCGTTCGTGCGGTCCTCGCCGTAGAGGTAGTAGACGGTGCGGCCCTGGTCGTCGGTCGACGGCACGACCTGACCGCCGTGCGCCTGGATCACGTTGCCGTCCGTGTCGAGCCATTCCTGCCCAGGACGGAAGCTCGTGGAGGTGGAGGTGGACGTGGCGGTAGCGGTGAGCACCGCGCCCGGCGCAGATGCGGAGGCGGCGAGCGGCATGAACTGCAGGGAACCTGCCACGGCGGCTGCGGTGGCGACCGCCACCGCGACGGCACGAAGGCGTGATTTCAGTTGGGACACCGTTGTCTCTTTCGATCAGGAATGTTGACGTCAACACTCAGATGTTGACGTCAACATAGCGAATGCGTCCCGCACTGTCGAGAGCCTTCCTCGAATCTGCCGAAGGTAAACGTTGCAGATCCGGCGAGACGGAAAACGGGCCCGCACCGTCACCGATGCGGGCCCGTTCGATCCGGGAAGCAGATGCCTCAGACGGCCGCGTTCCCATCGTCGTCGGATGCGACGGCGTGCACCTCCGCGTCGGCGTCGACCTCGGCCACGAACTCGACCGACTCGCCCCAGACGTCGTCGCCGAGCGCGACGCGCTCGAAGTCGACGTCGATCTCGGCGCGACCGAGGAGGTCGGTCATGCGACGCTGGCGGTTGCCGGGGATGAGCGTGACGACGCGACCCTCCTTGCCGGCGCGGCCCGTGCGGCCCGAGCGGTGGAGGTACGTCTTGTACTCGTCGGGCGCGTCGGCCTGGATCACGAGGTCGATGTCGTCGACGTGGATGCCGCGGGCCGCGACATCCGTCGCCACCAGCACGTTGACCCGGCCGCTCGTGAGCTGCTGCAGGTTGCGCGTGCGGCGCGACTGGTTCAGGTCGCCGTGGAGGGCGACGGCGCGGATGCCGTAGTCCTCGAGGTGCTCGGTGAGGTCTTCGGCGAAGGCGCGGGTGCGCGAGAACACGAGGGTCTTGCCCTCGCGGTTGGCGAGCTGGGCGACCATGTCGCGCTTCTCGCGGTTCTCGATGATGAACACGCGGTGCTCGATCGTCGACGAGGCCTGGTCTTCGCCGGCGACCTCGTGCACGGCCGGCTCGACGAGGAACTCGTCGACGAGCGTCGCGACGCCCTTGTCGAGGGTGGCCGAGAAGAGCAGCTTCTGGCCGCCCTGGGCCGTGCGGCGGAGGATCCGCTGCACCGGCTCGAGGAAGCCGAGGTCGCACATGTGGTCGGCCTCGTCGATGACGGTGACGACGACCTCGGACAGGTCGAGTCGACGCTGCTCGATGAGGTCCTCGATGCGGCCCGGCGTGCCGATGACGATGTCGACGCCGCGCTGGAGGGCGCCCACCTGGCGGGCCTGGGGCACGCCGCCGTAGATCTGCGTGGTGAAGAGGCCGACGCTCTGCGCGATCGGCTGCACCGTACGGTCGATCTGCAGGGCGAGCTCACGGGTCGGCGCGAGGATCAGGGCGCGGGGCTTGCGACCCATCTGGCGCTTGCCGCCGGCCTTGCCCGACTCCGCCCAGAGGGTCATGAGGCGCTCGACGGTGGGGGCACCGAAGGCGATCGTCTTGCCCGAGCCGGTCTTGCCGCGGCCGAGGACGTCGCGGCCCTCGAGCACGGCGGGGATCGTCGCGGCCTGGATGGGGAACGGCGACTCGGCGCCGAGCTCCGCGAGCACGCGGACGACGTTGGCGCCCAGGCCGAGGTCGGCGAACGTCACGCCGTCGACCTCGGTCGCCTGGATGGCGTCGGCCTCGAGGCGCTCGAGCACGACGTCATCGTTCGGCGAGAAGCGGTGACCCTGCTCCTTGGCCGGGTAGAAGCTCGACTCGCGGCGACCGGAGTCCTTGAAGCCGGGGCGGTCGACGTCGCGGCGGGGCGCGCGGTCGTCGCGGTCGTATGACCGAGCCGGACGGTCACTGCGATCGAACGAGCGGGCAGGACGCGCGTCGCGGTCGAACGAACGTGCGGGGCGGTCGTCGCGGTCGCGGCGAGGCGCACGGTCGTCACGATCGAACGAACGAGCAGGACGGGCATCACGGTCGAACGAGCGAGCCGGGCGCGCGTCGCGGTCGAACGAACGCGCGGGGCGGTCGTCGCGGTCGCGGCGAGGCGCACGGTCGTCACGATCGAAGGAACGCGCCGGGCGCGCGTCACGGTCGAACGAGCGAGCCGGACGGTCGTTGCGGTCGAACTCGCGACGGGGCGCGCGGTCGTCGCGATCGAACGAACGAGCAGGACGGGCATCACGGTCGAACGAACGAGCAGGACGGGCATCACGGTCGAACGAGCGAGCGGGGCGCGCATCGCGGTCGAACGAACGGGGAGCGCGGTCGTCACGGCGAGGCGCGCGGTCGTCACGGTCGAACGAACGGGCCGGACGGTCCTCGCGGTAGTGCGAGCGAGCCGGGCGGTCGTTGCGGTCGAACTCGCGGCGGGGGGCACGGTCGTCGCGATCGAACGAGCGGGCCGGACGTGCGTCGCGGTCGTCGCGGCGGGGGGCGCGGTCGTCGCGCTCGAACGAACGGGGGGCGCGCTCGTCGCGGCCGTCGCGCACCGAACGGTGGGGGGCGCGGCCGGTGGCGACGCGCTCGTCGCGCGACCAGCGCTCCTTGCGGGGGGCGTCCTCTTCGGGGCGGTAGCCGCGGTGGCCCGCGCTGCGCGAGCCGGGCTTGGCCGATCCGGCGCGCGCCGGGCCGCCCTTGGAGCCGCCCTTCGCGTACGAGGGATCGAAGTTCTTGGCCGGTCGTCCGCCGGCGGGCTTCTTGTTCTTGGGCATGGGTGACACTTCCTGGGTTGTACTGAAGTACATGGCAGGCCCGCCGGGCGCACGAAGCGCGCAGCAGGTCTGAGAACCCGGAACATCGTCGACCGGGGCCGTTCACATACGGTGACTATCCGAGGGCCGTTCGCCTCGAAACCGGCCCTTTGGACTCACAAACCCATCCGCGCACCGCGCGGTGTCCAGAACCGACTCGGCAACGATACCGGAAATCGGCTGGGAAAGCGCCGAGCGGCACCCGCGATGTCGGATGCCGCTCGGTCACGTCGTTCCGCGAATCAGCCCTCGGGCGCGGGAGTCGGCTCCGCCGTCGGCTGCGGCGTGGCCGGCGGGTACACCAGCGTCCACGCGTCCTCGCCGCACTGGTAGAACGAGACCGGCGCGGTCGAGGTGTCGATGTAGATGTCTCCAGGGGCCGTGCAGGCGTCGGCTTCCGGCTCGCCCTGTCCGAGCAGGATCTGCGTCCCGGGCGCACCGGGCGCACCAGCCTCGCCCTGCGCGCCGGTCGCGCCGGTGGCCCCGGTCTCACCGGTGGCGCCCGTGGCCCCCGTCGCACCGGTGAGGTTCTCGGCCGCGGACGTGCGGATGTTGCCGACGAGCGTCCACTCGCCGTCTTGGAAGAGGTACACGTCGGAGTTGGAGATGTCGATGTAGACGTCGCCCTCATAGCCCTTGCCCTCAGCGGGCACGCCGGTGCCCGCGCGCACGGCCGATCCGGCGGGGAGGATCTCCTTGATCGCCTCCTCGTAGGCGGCCTCGTCGAGCTGCGCCTCGGTCGCCGTGGGCGTGGGCGCGGCCTCCACCGTGTCGTTCGACCTGGCGAGCGAGGCGCCGAGGAACGAGGCGAGGAAGGACAGCAGCACGATCGCGACACCGACGCCGATGAGGAAGCCGCGGCTCACCCCCGACGAGCGCTTCGGCTCGGCGGCGGGAGCGGTCTGAGCGGCGGAGGCCCCTGCCGGTGGCGGCGTGGAGGGGTTCGGCGTGGTCTGCGGGTCGTCGGTCATGTGGAGCCCCCTCGCGTTCTCGCGCTCCGGGTCGGACCGTCGATGAGCGGACCCCAGGCACGTCGCGCCCAGCGTAGTGAGCGGCCCGGAGGCCGACGCCACGCAGACTGCATGAAATCGCGAAGGTGAGATAGCATCACTGCACCCCTGAACCCGGAGCCCGGTGTGACCTCGACCCGAATCGCAGGCGGTCGAGGCATCCGCTCCAGGCGGGCAGCCGCGGCCGCGCTGGCCGCCATCGCGGCCATCGTCGGCGTGGGAGCGCTCTCCGGGTTCCACACGCAGCTGCGTGAGATCGACCCGACGGGTCCGGATGCCGCGAGCGAGGTGGGCAGCGCCGACATCATCGGCATCCGCACCTTCACGCCGCCCGCCGGCATCGACGTGCAGGCCGATCTCGAGTACGGCACCCGCGAGGACGGCACCCTGCTGACGCTCGACGTGTGCAGCCCCGCGCCCGACGCGCTCGTGGCCACGCGCCCGGCGGTCGTCTCGATCCACGGCGGCAGCTGGGCCCGCGGCGACAAGGCCAACGCCGACTGGCGGAACGTGTGCGTGTGGCTTGCGAGCGAGGGCTTCGTCGCGGCATCCGTCAACTACCGGCTCGTGCCCGACGCGCGCTTCCCCGCCGCGATCGACGACGTGGCGCTCGCAGTCGAGTGGCTCCGCGCGCCAGCGCAGGCGGAGCGGTTCGGCATCGACCCGGCGCGCATCGGCGCGTTCGGCGGGTCGGCGGGCGGCAACCTCGCGGCACTGCTCGGCACGACCGGCGAGGGGCCGCTCGACGAGGGGTCGCGGGTCGCGGCGGTCGCGGAGCTGTCGGGCCCGGTCGGGCTCTCGGCGGCAGAGCTCGCGGCCGACGGCGGGTCGGCGTGGCTCAGCGGCATCGTGGGCGAGTACCTCGGCTGCGAGCCGGGCGCGGGCCTCGATGCGTGCCCGCAGCAGGCGGAGGCCTCGCCGGCGAACCGGGTCGACCCGACCGATCCGCCGTTCTTCATCGGTCACGCCCAGCAGGAGATCGTGCCGCTCGCTCAGTCGCAACGGTTCGCCGACACCCTCGACGCAGCAGGCGTGCCCGTGCGGCTCGAGGTGGTGCCGGGCGCCAACCATTCCATCGGCATCCTCGACGACGCGCTTCGCCCCCGCGTCGCGGCGTTCCTGCACGCGTATCTCGGCTGACCCGCCCCGGCAACCCCTGTCCGCCCCACCGCGCCCGCCCGTAGGCTCGCATGGGCCGGTCCACCAGGGAGGACATCATGTCCGACGACTCACCAGTGCAGCTCTCGACGGGCGACTGGCGCGTCATCCTGATTCGCACGTGGCATTCGTTCCGGATCAGCCAGGCCTATGACATCGCGGGCACGCTGACGTACTACGGCGTGCTCTCGATCTTCCCCGCGCTCCTCGCGACGCTGGCCGCGGTCGGGGTGTTCGGGAGCGCCGAGGCCGGCGCCAAGAACGTGCTGCAGGTGGTCGAGGACCTCGGCGGCAGCGAGTTCGCCGGCGCGATGCAGGAGCCCCTGGCGGGGCTGGTGGATGCCTCCCACGCGACCCTCGCCTTCATCACCGGCATCGTCGCGCTGCTCTGGGCGGCGTCGGGGTACCTCGGGTCGTTCGGCCGTGCCATGAACCGCATCTACGGCGTGGAGGAGGGCCGGCCGTTCTGGGAGATGCGGCCGGCGATGGTGGGCACCTCGGCCGTGGTCGTCGTCCTCGTCGCGATCGCCGCCGTCGGACTGGTGCTCACCGGACCGGTCGCCGAGTCGGTCGCGCACGTGTTCGGCCTCGACGTGGGCGTCGTCTTCTGGTGGGACCTGCTGAAGCTACCCGTGCTCGCCGGCATCGGCATCGTCGTGATGGCGCTGCTGTACTGGGCGACCCCCAACGTGCGCCGACGCCACTTCCGCTGGTTCAGCGTCGGTGCGGTCGCCGCGCTCCTGACCTGGGTGCTCGCCACCACGCTCTTCGGCGTGTACGTCTTCGGGCTCGGGCAGTACGAACGCACCTACGGGGTCGTCGGCGGCGTGATCGCCTTCCTGCTCTGGCTCTGGATGTCGAACCTCGCGATGCTGTTCGGCGCGGTGCTCGACACCGAGGTGGAGCGAGCCCGCCAGTTGCGCGCCGGCGTGATCGCCGAGGAGCACGTGCAGCTCCCGCTGCGCGACGACCGGCTCATCGCCACGAACCGCGAGCAGCTCGCCCGGGACATCCGGGCCTCGGCGGCGATGCGGCCTCCGACGGCCGTCGACGGACTCGTGCCGTCGGCCGAGGAGTCGCAGCGGGGCTGAGGGGCGCCTGACCCCCTACCGATGTACGGGGTGGGATTCGCTCCGGCGAGGGATGCCATGGCCCCGCTCGCCGTGACAGGCTGCTGGCACCATGGACGACACCCAGCATCCTGCCGCACCTCCGATCGCACCCGATCCGCCGCACGCCGCGGGCCGGGCGACCGTGGGGTGGGCGCTCGCCGACGACCGGCGCCTGCGCGCCTGGCTCTGGCTCGCCACGTGCGTGCTGGCCGTGCTGCTCCTCGCCGTCTCGGTGCCGCTCGCCGCCACTCTCTACGGCGTGCACCTGCTCGCCGCCTTCGCGACGAGCCTCGCGCTGTCGGCCGCGATCCCGCTCGCCGTGCGCTTCCACTGGGTGGCGGCCGCACTCGCGACGGCCGGCATCCTCGCCTTCGCCGTGCTGTCCGCCCCGTCGGATGGTGCCCCGTGGCCGTGGCCGGTCACGACGATCATCGGGCAGTTCGCACTGCTCCTCGTGCTCGGGCTCATGCGCGTGAGCTGGGCCGGCATGTTCGGCGTCTGGCTCGCCGGCGTGGTGGTCACGGTGCCGTTCGCCTTCGTCGATGTGGGCGCGGCAGCGAATGAGATCGCCGCGGCCGCGATCACCGCGGTCGCCCTGCCGATCGCGCTGCTCATCACGCAGCGCAGGGTCGTCACCGCGGAGCTCTTCCGCGAGCGGGCGCACTCGGCCTCCGAGCAGGAGCGGCGGGTGCTCGTGGAGGAACGCAACCGCATCGCCCGCGAGCTCCACGACGTGGTCGCCCATGGCCTGTCGATCATCCACGTGCAGGCGACGAGCGCGCCGTACCGCGTCGAGGGGCTGAGCGATGAGGCGAAGGCGGAGTTCGCCGAGATCGCGGCATCCGCTCGAAGCGCCATGACCGAGATGCGCCAGCTCCTCGGCGTACTGCGCAGCGCGGAGGCGGCTCCGGAGACCACCCCGCAGCCCGGCCTCGGCGAACTCGCCGCGCTCGCGGCATCCGTCGATCGCGCCGGTGTCCCCGTGACGCTCGAGCTCGGCGAGCACCTACCGCAGGACGGCCTCGCGTCGACCGCGGCGTATCGCATCGTGCAGGAGGCCCTGAGCAACGTGGTGCGCCATGCGCCCGGGGCGACCGCGCACGTCGGCGTGGAGGTGCTCGCGGGCGACCTCGTCGTCTCGGTCGAGAACGATCCGGCCCCGGGCCCACCGGATGCCGCGGGGTCGGATGCCTCGGGGTCGGATGCCGCGGCGCCCGACTCCGTCGGCAGCGGCCACGGGCTCGTCGGCATCGGTGAGCGCGCCACCCTGCTCGGCGGGCGTGCCGAGCACGGGTCGCTCCCGGGCGGCGGCTATCGTGTGCTCGCGACCCTGCCGCTCGGCGCGGACGGAGGAACGGCGTGACGATCTCGGTGCTCATCGCCGACGACCAGGCGATGGTGCGCGCCGGGTTCGCGGCCGTCCTCGCCGCACAACCGGGGATCGAGGTCGTCGGACAGGCCGCCGACGGCGCCGAGGCCGTCGCACTCGCCCGCGAGCTGCGCCCCGACGTCGTCGTGATGGACGTGCGGATGCCGCAGCTGAACGGCATCGAGGCGACGCGCGCGCTGCAGACGCCGCCGCGAAGCAGCGACTACGTGCCGCGCGTGCTGATGCTGACGACGTTCGACATCGACGAGTACGTGTACGAGGCGCTCCGGGCGGGTGCGAGCGGCTTCCTGCTCAAGGACGCCATGCCCGAGGAGCTCGTGGCCGGCGTGCGGATCGTCGCGGGCGGCGACGCGCTGCTCGCGCCCAGCGTGACCCGCCGGCTCATCGAGGACTTCGCCCGGTCTGCGCCCGCACCCAAGCCGTCGGGCAACCGGCTCGCCCAGCTCACCGACCGGGAGCGCGAAGTGCTCACGCTCGTCGGTCGCGGCATGTCGAACTCCGAGATCGCGTCGGCCCTGTTCATCGCCCAGCAGACCGTGAAGACGCACGTCTCGAAGATCCTCCAGAAGCTCGGCCTGCGTGACCGGGTGCACGCCGTCGTGCTCGCGTACGACACCGGCCTGGTGCAGCCCGGCGCATAGCGCCCCCGCGCCGCACGGCACCGCGCCGCACGCGCCCGGCCCCTACGCCGGTAGGGGTGCGAGACGGCTCTGCCGGGTGATGTCCCGCTCATCGCCGCGTCCCTAACCTGCCCCGCGAGGGCGGACGGGCCGCCCGGGATGGGGCACCATGACCGACACGATCGAGCGCCGCGCTGCGGCATCCGCGCCGCCCGCGGCATCCGCTGCACGAATCGCCAGGGGCACGCGGGTCGCCCGCGACCCGAGCGTCGACGCCATCCGCATCGTGCTGCTCGTGGCGGTGTTCCTCCTGCACGCGATGATGTGCGGCGTCAGCGTGGGCGCGGCCGGCCCGGTGCTCGAGAACGCGCTCGAGGGCCAGGCGTGGTTCGGCCCGGTGAGCTGGGTCGTGCAGATCATGCCGCTGTTCTTCATCGCGGGCGGGTTCTCGAGCTTCCACCACTGGCGCTCGATGCGGGCGGGGGGCGCGACGCCTGCCGACTACGTGCGCTCCCGGCTCGAGCGGCTCGTGCGTCCGGCGGTCGCGCTCGTCGTGGTGGTGTCCGCAGCGCTCGCCGGGCTGGCGATCGCCGGCCTGCCCGCCGACCTCGTCGCGACGGCCGGGTACCGCATCGGACAGCCGCTCTGGTTCCTCGGCGTGTACGTCGCGATCTCCGCGCTCGTCCCCACGATGCTGCGCGCCCACGAGCGTGCGCGGATCCTCACGCCGCTGGCACTCCTCGCGGCGGTCGTCGCCGTCGACATCGTGCGGATGGCGACCGGCGTCGAGGCGATCGGCTTCGCCAACCTCCTGCTCGTGTGGCTCCTCGTGCAGCAGCTCGGCTTCCGCCTGGCCGACGGCACGCTCGACGGGTTCGCTCCGGGCACGCTGCTCACGGTCGCGGGTGGCGCCCTGGCCGCCCTCGTGGCGCTCACCGTTGCCGGCCCCTACCCCGTCGACATGCTCGTGAACCTCAACCCGCCCACCGTGTGCCTGGTCGTGCTGGGCGTGGCGCAGCTCGCGCTCTTCCAGGTCGCCCGCCCACGCATCGCGGCATGGGTCGAGCGAGCGGATGCCTCGCGGCTCATCTCGTCCGTCGGCGAACGCGCCATGACGGTCTACCTCTGGCACCTGCCCGTGCTCGTCGCGCTGGCGGGCCTCAGCCTCGTGGCGAACGCCGCGATCGGGCTGCCGCTGCCCGAGCCGCTCAGCCTGGAGTGGTGGGCGACCCGCCCGCTGTGGCTGGGCGTGGCGGCGGCCGCCGTCGTGCCGGTGGCGCTGGTGTTCGGGCCGTTCGAGCGACCCCGGGCTCGCAGGCAGGTCGTCGGCCGGCGCGAGGCATCCGGTCGTGCCGCCGAGTCATCCGTCACCTCGTGGACCGCCGCGGTCGACACGCTGTGCGGGGTCGCGGGCGTCGCCGTGGTGCTCGTGGTGGGCTTCGCGCCGCTTCCGGCCGCGGTCGCCCTGGTGCTGCTCATCGTCGCGCTCGCCGGCAGCGGGCGCATCACCGCGGCGGCCCTGCGGACCCGCACGCGCGCTCGGGCACGGGTGGACGTGGCCTGAGGAGCGGGAGCCCGCGGCATCCGTTACGGCTCGGAAACCCCGATGCGGCGGGAGATGCGGTGGGATGGGTGCATGGCCACTGATCCGATCACCGTGTCGATCCGGCGCGAGGTCGACCCCGCGCACATCGCGGAGGCGACCGCGTGGGTGCAGACCGGGGTGAACCTCGCGAACAAGTACCCCGGCTTCCTCGGCTCCGGCTGGGTGCGCGCGGGCGAGCGCTCGCAGGTGTGGCACATGCTCTACCGCTTCGCGAGCGAGGAGACCCTCGAGGCGTGGGAGCGGTCGAGCGAGCGCAGCTGGTGGCTGTCGATGGGCGAGGGCTTCGTGAAGTCGGAGCGAAGCCGGCGGCGCACGGGCATCGAGGGCTGGTTCGACGAGCCGGCGACCGGCTCGGTGCCCGCGGCGGATGCCACGACCGGCGCCGAGGCCGACCTCGAGCTGCCGCCCGCCCCGCCGCGCTGGAAGCAGGCGGTCACCATCTGGCTCGGCTTCTTCCCGGTGAACCTCGTGTTCACGCTGCTCGTCACCGCGTTCGTGCCGGGCTGGAACGAGCTCGCCGTGGTGTGGAAGGTGCTCGCGACGACGCTCGTGCTCACGCCGATCATGACGTACTGGGTGCTCCCCTTCGTCACGCGGACGTTGCGGAGCTGGCTCGCGCCGCACGCCTGAGGCCGCGGCCTACCTCACGCCGCGGATGCGCCGCGAGAGCGTCGACGCCGCCTCCCGCACGGCCTCGACCGCGCGCTCCTGCAGCTCGGGCGCCGCATCGTCGGGGAAGGTCACGGCGATGGCGGCGGCCGGCCATCCGAGGTGGTCGACGACGGCGGCCCCCGCCGAGGCGAGGCCGGTGGTGACCTCGCCGTCCTCGTCGGCCCAGCCGCGCGTGCGCACGTCGGCCAGCACGCGCTTCAGCCGACCGTAGCTCCAGTCGGCGGCATCCGATTCGGCCCCCTCGCCCTGCGGATGCCGCGACGCGAAGGCCGCCCGGTCGGGATAGAGCGCGCGCAGCTGCGCCGGCGGCAGCTCGGCGAGCATCGCCCGGCCGGTCGCCGTGAGGTGCGCTGGCAGGCGCACGCCCACGTCGGTGACCAGCGACGGACGGCGCGGCGCGCGCTCCTCGACGAGGTAGAGCACGTCACGTCCGTGCAGCACGGCCAGGTGGCCCGACTCCCCCAGGCGGTCGACGAGCGTCGCCACGAGCGGGCGGCCGAGCCGCGCGAGGGGCTGCTGGCGGCTGAACCCGCTCGAGAGCTCGAAGGCCGCGATGCCGAGCCCGTAGCGACGCTCCTCGGGCAGGTGCACGACGAAGCCGCGCTCCTGCATGACCGCGAGCAGGTGGTAGACCGTCGAGCGGGGCAGCGCGAGCGCGTGCGCGATCGTCGCCGCCGGCACCGGGCCCCGCTGTGCCGCGAGGTGCGCGAGGATCGCGAGCGTCTGGTCGGCCGCGGGCACCTTCGATGGCTCGGTCACGCGCCCAGCCTACGCGCGCGTCCGGGATCCCGGACGGATGCCGCGGCTGCGGCGTTCCCGCGCGCGCGGAGGCGGTGTGGAATCGGAGGCATGAGCACCATCGCGCCCACCCAGCCCACGGCCGTCGCGGCATCCGTCACCGTCGGCATCGGACCGCTCACGATCGACGAGGTCGTCGCCGTGGCCCGGCACGGAGCATCCGTCGTGCTCGACCCGGCCGCGCTCGACGGCGTCGCCGCGAGCCGCGCGATCGTGGAGGGCCTCGCCGCCGATCCCGAGCCGCACTACGGCATCTCGACCGGGTTCGGCGCGCTCGCCACGACCTTCATCGCGGAGGACCGCCGCGCCCAGCTGCAGGCGAGCCTCGTGCGCTCGCACGCCGCCGGCTCGGGCGCCGAGGTCGAGCGCGAGGTCGTGCGCGCGCTCATGCTGCTGCGCCTCTCCACCCTCATGACCGGCCGCACCGGCGTCCGCCGCGTGACCGCCGAGACCTACGCGGCGATTCTCAACGCGGGCATCACGCCCGTCGTGCGCGAGTACGGTTCACTCGGGTGCTCGGGCGACCTCGCGCCGCTGTCGCACTGCGCGCTCGTCGCGATGGGCGAGGGCGACGTGCGCGACGCGCACGGCGAGGCGACGGATGCCGCGAGCGCCCTGTCGGCCGCCGGCATCGCACCGCTCCGCCTCGCCGAGAAGGAGGGCCTCGCCCTCATCAACGGCACCGACGGCATGCTGGGGATGCTCGCCCTCGCGATCGACGACATGCGGATGCTGCTCACGACCGCCGACGTGGCCGCCGCGATGAGCGTCGAGGGGCTCATGGGCACCGACGCCGTGTTCGCCGCCGACCTGCACGCCCTGCGCCCGCAGCGCGGGCAGGCGGTGTCCGCGTCGAACCTCCGACGCCTGCTCGCGGGCTCGCCCATCGTCGCGAGCCACAAGGGCCCCGAGTGCACCCGGGTGCAGGACGCCTACTCGCTGCGCTGCGCGCCCCAGGTGCACGGTGCGGCCCGGGACACCCTCGCGCACGCGGCATCCGTCGCCGACGCCGAGCTCGCGAGCGCCGTCGACAACCCCGTGCTGACCCTCGACGGGCGCGTCGAGTCGAACGGCAACTTCCACGGCGCCCCGGTCGGGTACGTCCTCGACTTCCTCGCGATCGCGGTGGCGGACGTCGCGTCGATGAGCGAGCGTCGCACCGACCGGTTCCTCGACCGCGCCCGCAACCAGGGCCTGCCGCCCTTCCTCGCACACGAGGTCGGCGTGGACTCGGGCCTCATGATCGCGCAGTACACCGCGGCGGGCATCGTGTCCGAGCTGAAGCGGCTCGCCGTGCCGGCGTCCGTCGACTCGATCCCGTCGTCGGCGATGCAGGAGGACCACGTGTCGATGGGCTGGGCCGCCGCGCGCAAGCTGCGCCGCGCGATCGACGGGCTCACCCGGGTGCTGGCGATCGAGGTCATGACCGCCGCCCGTGGCCTGGCACTGCGTGCGCCGCTCGAGCCTGGCGCGGCCACCCGCGGCGTCGTGGCCCTGGCCGCCGAGGTCGGTGCAGTACCGGGCGCCGACCGCTTCCTCTCCCCCGAGATCGAGGCCCTCGCCGACCTCGTCGCCTCGGGTGCCGTGGTTGCGCGGGCGTCGGCGGCGACCGGCGCACTCGACTGAAACGTGCGAAAAGTTCTTGCGGGGTGATCAGGACGTCCCCCCGACTGGGGCAGGCACGAAGGGGCAGAACGGTTGTCTCCCCCACGCCTCGATGTCAGACTGGACCGCAGCGGCCTCGGCCGTGACCCGAACGGAACCACATGACGCAACGCTGCACGGACTTCGGCGAGGAACGCCCCTGGTATGCCCGGGGCGCACGCCGTGGTGGCGTCGCCCTCGCGGCGGCCACCGTCGTCGTCATGTTCGGCGCGTTCGGCGCGGCCCCCGCCTCCGCGGAGGAGATCCCCCCGGCCCAGACGTCCGACGCCACGTCGTCGGATGCCACGGCGACTGAGACGCCGGCGCCGACCCCTCCTGCCACCGACGAGGCCACCGACCCTCCGTCGACCGACGAGCCGAGCGACCCCGGGGCGACCGAGGAGCCCGCTCCGCCGACGGAGACGCCGACGCCCACTCCCGACCCGACGCCCACACCGACGCCCACTCCGGATCCGACGCCGACTCCCACGCCCGACCCGACGCCGACCCCCGATCCCACCGAGCCTCCGGCCACCGGCGACCCGACGCCGCCGCCCGGAACTCCGGCGCCAGGCACGGAGGCGCCCGCGCCCTCCGTCGGCTCGCCGCGCACGAGCTCCTCCTACCGCCCGACCACGCGAACCGTGTCGGCAGCGGCCCAGGCCCAGAACGCCGCACTGGTCGCCGCCCGCGCGGCGATCACGCAAGCCACGACGGAGCTGCGCGAGGCGGAGGCCGCCCTCGCCGACGCCCGTGCCACGCAAGAGGTGGCCCGCGCGATCGCGCAGCGCCTGCAGGACGTCGCCGACGCCGCCCAGCAGGATGTCGATGCGGCGAAGCGCGTCTACGTCGCCGCGGCACGCGGTGGCGGCAGCGCCACGCTCTCCTCGATGCCCGCGGCGTTCGGCGCGGGCCATGACCTCCTCGCCGGACTCGGCGGGTTCGCCCGGGTCGAGCAGATCTCCGGCGATGCCGAGAAGCTGCTCGCCATCGTCGAGAAGCGCACGGCCGAGGCCGAGACCGCGCAGGAGCGTGCCGACGCAGCCTGGACGGCCGTCGACGAGGTGCCGGTAGAAGCCCTCGAAGACGATGTGGCGAACGCCGAGCAGGCGCTCGCCGACGCTCGGCAGGACCTCGAGGACGTGCAGGCCAGGGCGGCTGAGGACAGCCGGGTCGCCGCCAGCAGCATCTCGCTCATCCAGTCGCTGCCGGCCGACGCCGGGCAGCTGAGCGACCAGGGCTGGGCGCTCCCCGTTGCCGGACGCATCACCGACGGCTTCGGCCTTCGCCCGGTCAAGCCGGTTCCCGGCGTCAACGACTTCCACCGCGGCACCGACCTCGCGGCCGCGTGCGAGACCCCGGTGTACGCGGCGACCGACGGCGTCGTGGCCGACGCCGCCCCGAACGGCAGCCTCGGCAACTGGATCCTCATCGACCACGGCTCGGGCGTCGCCACGGGCTACGGTCACCTGCTCGCGGGCGGCACGTTCGTGATGCCGGGCCAGACGGTCACCGCCGGCCAGCTGATCGGCGCGGTGGGCAGCACGGGCGCCTCGACGGGATGCCACCTCCACTTCGAGGTGCACCTCGACGGGGTCGCCGTCGACGCGGTCCCGTTCATGGCGGCCCGCGGCATCCCGCTCGGCTGACCCGGGCTCGCACCATTTGTCTGGCATCCCAGACGGGCACCCCGCGGCATCCGTTGTCGCCGGATGCCGCGTGCGATGAGATCGAGGCATGACCGACGCACCCACCGCAGCCATCACCGGCCCGCGCACCGTCCGCGCCGCGCGCGGCACCGAGCTGACCGCGAAGAGCTGGCAGACCGAGGCGCCCCTGCGCATGCTCATGAACAACCTCGACCCCGAGGTCGCCGAGCGCCCCGAGGACCTCATCGTCTACGGCGGCACGGGCAAGGCCGCCCGCAACTGGGAGTCGTTCGACGCGATCGTGCGCACCCTCGAGGACCTCGAGGCCGACGAGACGCTGCTCGTGCAGTCCGGGAAGCCCGTGGGCGTGTTCCGCACGCACGAGTGGGCACCGCGGGTGCTCATCGCCAACTCCAACCTCGTGGGCGACTGGGCGACGTGGCCCGAGTTCCGACGCCTCGAGCAGCTCGGCCTCACCATGTACGGCCAGATGACCGCCGGCTCGTGGATCTACATCGGCACGCAGGGCATCCTGCAGGGGACGTACGAGACCTTCGGCGCGATCGCCCGGGCTCTCGCCGCCCGCGAGGGCGGGCCATACGAGCGCAGTGCGGGCACCCTCGCCGGCACCCTGACGCTCACGGGTGGCTGCGGCGGCATGGGCGGCGCGCAGCCGCTCGCCGTCACCATGAACGGCGGCGCCGTGCTGATCGTCGACGTCGACGAGTCGCGCCTCCGGCGCCGTGTGGAACACGGCTACCTCGACGAGTACCACACCGACCTCGACCAGGCGATCGCCCGGGTGGTCGCGGCGAAGGACGCCGGCGAGGCTCGCTCCGTCGGCGTGGTCGGCAATGCCGCCCTGGTGTTCCCCGAGCTGCTGCTGCGTCATCGCGCCGGTGCGCTCGCCGTCGACATCGTGACCGACCAGACGAGCGCCCACGACCCGCTGTCGTACCTGCCCGTGGGGGTCCCCTTCGAAGACTGGCAGGCCGAGGCCGAGCGGGACCCCGAGGGGTTCACCGATCGCGCACGGGGGAGCATGGCCAAGCAGGTGGCCGCGATGGTCGGCTTCCAGGACGCGGGCGCCGAAGTGTTCGACTACGGCAACTCCATTCGCCGCGAGGCCGAGCTCGCCGGCTACGACCGCGCGTTCGAGTTCCCCGGCTTCGTGCCCGCCTACATCCGGCCGCTCTTCGCCGAGGGCAAGGGACCGTTCCGCTGGGCCGCGCTCTCGGGCGACCCGGCCGACATCGCCGCGACCGACCGCGCCATCCTCGAGCTCTTCCCCGAGGACGAGCACCTGCGCCGCTGGATCACTCAAGCCGGCGAGAAGGTGCACTTCGAGGGCTTGCCCGCGCGCATCTGCTGGCTCGGCTACCAGGAACGCCACCTCGCCGGCCTGAAGTTCAACGAGATGGTGGCCTCGGGCGAGCTGAGCGCTCCCGTCGTGATCGGCCGCGACCACCTCGACTCGGGCTCGGTGGCAAGTCCCTACCGCGAGACCGAGTCGATGGCCGACGGCTCCGACGCGATCGCCGACTGGCCGCTGCTGAACGCCATGCTCAACACGGCGTCGGGCGCGACCTGGGTCTCGATCCACCACGGCGGCGGCGTCGGCATCGGCCGCTCGATCCACGCCGGCCAGGTCGTCGTGGCCGACGGGACCGACCTCGCCGCCGAGAAGATCGCGCGCGTGCTCGTGAACGACCCGGGCACCGGCGTCATGCGTCACGTCGACGCGGGCTACGACCGCGCCGTCGAGGTCGCTCGCGAGCGCGGGCTGCGCGTGCCTATGCTCGACGCATGAGCGACGGCGCCGCAGCGACACGCATGCTGTTGACGGGCGTCGCCGAGCTCGTGACGAACGACCCGGCACCCGACCGCGACGGCGGACCGCTCGGCATCGTGCGCGACGCGGCCCTGCTCGTCGAGGACGGGCGCATCGCCTGGGTCGGCCGCGCCCTGCACGCGCAGGAGCATCTCACGGGCGGGGGTGGCCCCGCCGAGCGCGCCGACCGCCGCGAGGCCGAGGAGCACCGCACCCTCTGGGACGCCGACGTGGAGATCGTCGACGTCGGCGGCGGCGCGGTGATCCCCGGGTTCGTCGACAGCCACACGCACCTCGTGTTCGGTGCCGACCGGGCCCAGGAGTTCGCCGCGCGCATGGCGGGGCAGCGCTACGAGGCGGGCGGCATCCGCTCGACCGTCGCCGCCACCCGTGCCGCGACCGACGACGAGCTGCGGGCGCGGCTCGCCGGCTTCGTGGCCGAGCTGCACGCCCAGGGCACGACCACGTTCGAGGTGAAGTCGGGCTACGGCCTCTCCGTCTCGTCCGAGGAGCGGATCGTGCGCCTCGCCCGCGAGGTCACCGACGAGGTCACCTTCCTCGGCGCGCACGTCGTGCCCGCGGAGTACGCCGACCGGCCCGAGGCGTACGTCGACCTCGTCGTCGGCGAGATGCTCGACGCCTGCGCGCCCCATTCGCGTTGGGTCGACGCGTTCTGCGAGCGCGGGGCGTTCACGCCCGAGCAGTCCCGGCGCGTCCTCGAGGCGGGCGCCGCCGCGGGCCTCGGCGTGCGGGTGCACGGCAATCAGCTCGGCGAGGGCGGCGGTGTGCAGCTCGCGGTCGAGCTCGGTGCGGCATCCGTCGACCACTGCACCTACCTGAGCGATGCGGATGTCGCAGCCCTCGCGGCATCGGACACGGTCGCGACGCTGCTGCCGGGGGTCGAGTTCTCGACCCGCCAGCCCTACCCCGACGCGCGCCGGCTCATCGACGCGGGCGTCACCGTCGCGCTCGCGAGCGACTGCAATCCGGGGTCGAGCTTCACGAGCTCGTTGCCGTTCTGCATCGCCGTCGCCGTGCGGGACATGGGAATGACCCCGGCCGAGGCGCTCTGGGCGTCGACCGCGGGCGGTGCGGCGGCGCTGCGACGCACGGATGTCGGGGCGATCCGCCCGGGCGTGCGCGCAGACCTCACCCTGCTCGACGCGCCGAGCCACGTGCACCTCGCCTACCGTCCGGGGGTGCCGCTCGTGGCGCGGGTGTGGAAGGACGGCGCGGCCGTCGCCTGAGCGTGCGCACTGCGTGTGGCCGGCGGCACCGCCGCGCGCCGCGGCATCCGCTCGCATCCGCTCAGTCGTCGTCGCTCTGCCGAAGCCGCCGACGCGCCGAGAGCAGCGTGATCTCGGGACGGCCCGCCACGAGCCGCTCGGCACGATCGAGCACCTCGGTCACCCGGTCGACGCCCGACGCGACCACGCCGACGCCGATCTCGGCGCGCCGGTGCAGGTCCTGGTCGCCGACCTCGGCGACGCTCGCCTCCGTCGTGCGGCGCAGGTCGGCGAGGATCGGGCGGACGATCGCTCGCTTCTCCTTCAGCGTGTGCACGTCACCGAGGAGCACGTCGAACTCGATCCAGCCGATCCACATCGGCGCACCTCCCTGAAGCGCACCCCGCGCAGCGGCGCGGCACCTCAGCCCCGCGGAACCTCGATCGCGCTCACGCCGCTGAAGCCGATCCAGGCGCGGTCGCCCGCCTCGACGAGCGTCGCGAGCACGTGGTCGCACGACCCGCAGCGCACCACCGTGCCCGCACCGCTGCGGTAGACCATGGCGCGGGCGAGCTCGGCGATCGTGCCGCAGCCGTTGCACCGGGCGGTCGCCATCGTGACGTCGAACGAGAAGAACTCGGCGAGCGGGCCGGCGAGGGCGTTGCCGTCGACGTGCTGCATCAGGTGCCTCCGTAACGCTCGGTGCGGATCGACCTCGGGTCGTGGCCGAGGCCCACGAGCCAGTCGGCGACGAGCTCGACGAACCCGGTCGAGCCGCAGACGTAGACCCGCGGATGCTCCGACGCGGGCAGCACCGCGGCCTCGAGCGCTTCGCGGGTGATGCGCCCCGGGGCAGCCCGCCAGCCGTCGGGCGCCCTGCGCGTATAGACGAAGTCGAGGTGGAGGGGCGCGGATGCCGCGGCGAGCGCGTCGAGCTCGTCCGCGAAGTACACGTCGTCGGGCGTGCGCACCGAATAGAGCAGGCGGAACGGGGTGGGGTCGCCGGCCTCGGCGTGCGCGTGCGCCATCGCGTAGAGGGGCACCACGCCGGAGCCGCCCGCGATGAGCTGCACCGGCCGGTCGTCGCCGGTCTCGGCGGCCGGTGCCCAGACGAAGAACGCACCGAGCGGGCCGTGCACCTCGAGCATGTCGCCGGCCCGCACCTCGTCGACGAGGTACGGCGAGACCTCACCGTCGGGCAGCTTGTCGACCGCGAGCACGACGCGCGTCGAGGAGCCCGATGAGGCGATCGAGTACGAGCGCGTCGCGGTGTAGCCGTCGGGCGCCGTGAGCCGCACGTCGAGGTGCTGCCCCGCCGCGTTGCCGGGCCAGCCGTCGACGTCGAGCTCGAGGCGCGAGGCGTTCGGCGTCTCACGGTGCACCGCGGCGACCGTGGCGGCGTGCCAGCCCGAGCGGGGCACCGCACGCAGGGCCGCGCTGAGCGCATCGGTCTGCGCCTGAGGCTGCCCCTGAGCCTGCGCCTGCGCGACGGGCGCCGTCGTGTCGCTCACCAGTAGCGCTCTTCCTTCCAGGGGTCGCCGTGGATGTGGTAGCCGTTCTGCTCCCAGAAGCCGGGCTCGTCCTGGTCCATCATGGTGAGCCCACGCACCCATTTGGCGCTCTTCCAGAAGTAGAGGTGCGGCACGAGCAGCCGCGCGGGGCCGCCGTGCTCGGGGTCGAGCGGTTCGCCGTCGAACTCGAACGCGACCCACGCCTTGCCGTCGAGCAGCTCGTCGAGCGGCACGTTGGTCGTGTACCCGCCGTAGCTGTGCGCCATGACGTACTCCTGCTCGGTCTCGATGTCCTCGAAGAGGGTGTCGAGCGAGACGCCGCGCCAGCTCGTGCCGAGCTTGGACCAGTGCGTGACGCAGTGGATGTCGGTGTCGACGTCGTCGATCTTCAGCGCCATGAACTCGTCCCAGTTCCAGCGGTGCACGCCCGACTCGGTGCGGATCGTGAACTCCCACTCGTCGGTGTCGACCTCTGGCGTCGGCCCGGCCGAGAGCACCGGGAAGTCGCTGACGAGGGTCTGGCCGGGTGGCAGGCGATCGTCGCGTTCGCGACTTCGCCCGCTGAACCCTCGAGTGATGAACGACATGACGTCTCCTCCCGACTCGTCAACGATAGTGATGACGGCATCCGCTGTCATCGTTCCAGGGCCATCGGGCGCGACATGATCAGCAGATCGACATCGGCGCGAAACGTGGAAGCGCCTAGTGTGGAGGGCATGGCCGCCCTCTCTCTCGGCATGCCGGCCGTGCGCCGGCCGCCTTCGGCTGCGCCCTCGATCGAGGGGCGTCCGGATGCCGCGGGGCTGGTCGATCGCTTCGGCCGCGTCGCGCACGACCTCCGGGTGTCGATCACCTCGGCCTGCTCGCTGCGCTGCACGTACTGCATGCCGGCCGAGGGCCTGCCGGTGATCCCCAAGGACGAACTGCTGTCGGCGCCCGAGATCGCCCGGCTCGTCGGCATCGCCGTGCACGACCTCGGCGTGCGCGAGGTGCGGTTCACGGGCGGCGAGCCGCTGACGCGGGCCGACCTCGTCGACATCATCGCGCTGAGCTCCGCCGCAGCGCCCGGTATCCCGCTCGCCCTCACCACGAACGGCATCGGGCTCGACCGCAAGGCGCAGGCGCTCAAGGACGCCGGGCTCACGCGCGTGAACGTGTCGCTCGACACCCTCGACCGCGAGCACTTCACGCGGCTCACCCGCCGTGACCGGCTTCCTCGCGTGCTCGACGGCATCGCCGCGGCGCACCGGGCGGGCCTCGGTCCCCTCAAGGTGAACGCGGTCGCGATGCGCGAGACCCTGCACGACGCGCCCGCCCTGCTCGCGTGGGCGGTCGAGCACGGCTGCCGCCTGCGCTTCATCGAGCAGATGCCGCTCGACGCCGACGAGCAGTGGAAGCGCGACAACATGGTCGACGCCGACGAGCTGCTCGAGGTGCTCGGCGAGCAGTTCGCCCTCGAGCCCGTCGCCCGCGAGGATCCCTCGTCGCCCGCGGAGGAGTGGTTGGTCGACGGCGGTCCCGCCACGGTCGGCATCATCGCCTCGGTGACCCGCTCGTTCTGCGCGGCGTGCGACCGCACGCGCCTCACGGCCGAGGGTTCGGTGCGCTCGTGCCTGTTCAGCGACGACGAGACCGACCTGCGCGGGATGCTGCGGGCCGGCGCGTCCGACGCCGAGCTCGCCGACCGGTGGCGCGCGGCGATGTGGGGCAAGCAGGCCGGTCACGGCATCGACGCCGCGGACTTCCACCGCCCGGTGCGGTCGATGGGCGGGATCGGTGGCTGACGTGGCATCCGTCACCGTGCGGTACTTCGCCGCTGCCGCCGAGGCCGCGGGCATCGAACAGGAGACCCTGGCGGCATCCGAGGCCGGCGCGACGGTCGGCGAGCTGCGCGAGCGCCTCGTGGAACGCTACGGACCGACGATGGCCCGGGTCGTGGCCAACGGGTCCTTCCTCGTGGATGGCATCGTGCGACGTGACGCCTCGGCCGCGCTGGGCTCGAACGTCGACGTGCTGCCGCCGTTCGCCGGCGGCTGATCGCACCCGCCGGCCACACGGCGCCGCTGACCCCTTCCGGCCGACGCGCGACGGCGCTACCGTGCCGGCATGGGCAACGTCATCGCGAACGCCTCCATGTCGCTCGACGGATTCGTCGCGTTCGAGGACGACACCATCGGCGACCTCTTCGAGTGGTACGACAACGGCGAGGTCGAGATCGTGACCGAGGGCGAGCTGCCGCCGTTCCACGTCACGCCGGCGAGCGCCGACTACTGGCGGTCGTGGGTCGACTCGATCGGCGCCCTGGTGGTCGGCCGGGAGCTGTTCGACGTCACCGACGGCTGGCACGGGAAGCATCCGATCGGGACTCCCGTCGTGGTGCTCACGCACGAGCCGCCGCTCGACTGGTCGTACCCGGGCTCCGAGGACTTCCACTTCGTCACCGAGGGCATCGTCGCCGCCGTGACACGCGCGAAGGAGATCGCGGGGGACCGCGACGTCGCGCTCGCGGCCGGCACGATCGCCGGGCAGGCGCTCGACGCCGGACTCGTGGATGAGGTGGCCATCGACCTCGTGCCGGTCGTGATGGGATCGGGCAAGCGGTACTTCGGCGACGCGGGCCCGGCGCGGCTCGGCGACCCGACGGCCGTCGTGCAGGGCCGGCGCGTGCTGCACCTGCGGTACCCGGTCGAGCGCGGCTGAGTGCTTCGGCCGGTCGCGTGACCCGAGGTCAGAGGTTGACCCACTCGGTGGTGCCGCCCTCGAGGTGCTGGCGCTTCCAGATGGGCGTGCGCTCCTTGATGCGGTCGACGAGCAGGGCGCATGCGGCGAAGGCCTCGGCGCGGTGCGGTGCGGCGACGGATGCCACGAGCGCGACGTCCCCGATGGCCAGGGTGCCGACGCGGTGGGCTGCGGCGACCCGCAGGCCGGTCTCGCCGGCGACCTCGGCGCAGGTCTCCCGCAGGAAGCGCTCGGCCTCGGGGTGCGCCTCGTACTCGAGCAGGGTGACGGATGCCCCGTGGTCGTGATCGCGGATGACGCCCTCGAACGTGACGAGCGCGCCGTCCTGCCGCGACTGCACGAAGGCCTCGATCGCCGCGCGGTCGAGCGGCTCGGTCGTGACGACGGCCAGCACATCGGACTCAGGCAGGCGCGCCTCAGGCATGGTGCCGTCGGGCGTGCTCGCCTCAGGCATCCGAACCTCGCGGCGCATGGTCGCCTCCGGCGACCTGGTCGAGGAGGTGGGGGAGCAGCTCGTCGAGCACGCGGAGGCCGTCGGCGACGCCGCCGCGCGACCCGGGGAGGTTGACGACGACGGTCCGCCCGGCCACCCCGGCGAGCGCGCGGCTCAGGGCGGCAGTCGGCGTGGCAACGCGTCCGGCGGCGCGGATCGCCTCGGCGACCCCGGGCAGCTCGCGGTCGAGCACGGCCAGGGTCGCCTCGGGAGTACGGTCGCCGGGGTTCACGCCCGTGCCGCCCGTCGTGATGAGCACGGAGGGCGATCCCGCGACCGCCCGGCGGACCGCGTCGGTGACGTCGGCGTCGGCGACCACGACGGGCTCGTCGACGTCGAAGCCGCGTTCCCGGAGCCACGCCACGATGACCGGGCCGGCCGTGTCGTCCGCGGTGCCGGCCGCCGCCCGGGTGGACGCCACGAGCACGGTGGCCACGCCGGGGTGGTGGGCCGGGTCGGCGGGGCCGGCGGCGCCCGATGCGGCATCCGCTCGCCAGACGCCGCGCTTGCCGCCCCGCTTCTCAACCAGGCGGATGCCGCCGAGCTGGGCGGCGGGGTCGACGGCCTTCACCATGTCGTGCAGGGTGAGTCCGGCGATGGCGACGGCCGTGAGCGCCTCCATCTCGATGCCGGTGCGGGCGGTGGTCGAGACGGTGGCACGGATCGTGACCGCCGCCTCCTCGAAGCCGAAGTCGATCGACACGGCGTCCAGCGGCACGATGTGGGCGAGCGGGATGAGCTCGCTCGTGCGCTTCGCCCCCGAGATGCCCGCGATGCGCGCCGTGGGCAGCACGTCGGCCTTCTTCAGTCCGTCGCTGCGCACGAGCGCCACGACCTCGGGCGTCGTGTCGAGGCGGCCCTCGGCGATCGCGATGCGACGGGTGATCGGCTTGCCGCCGACGTCGACCATGCGCGCGCGGCCGTCGTCGTCGAGGTGGGTGAGCGAGCTCATAGGAACACGGTATCGACCATGGCGCCCGCGTCGAGCGACGTGACGTCCTCGGGAACCACGATGAGCAGCTCGGATGCCGCGAGGGCCGCGACGAGGTGCGAGCCCGGTCCTCCCACGACCTCGACGCGCCCGTCGTCGGCGCGGCGGCCGCGCAGGAACTGGCGCTTGCCCGCCACGGACGTGAGCGGCGCCGCGAGCGGGAGGCGCTCCGTGCGCGCCGGCGGCAGTCCCGCGATGGCGCGGAGCGTAGGCGCCACGAACAGCTCGAACGAGAGCTGGGCGCTCACCGGGTTGCCCGGGAACCCGATGACGGGCATGCCCCGGTAGGCGCCCGTGGCCTGCGGGCCCCCGGGTTGCATCGCCACGCTGCCCACCCAGCCGCCGAGCGGCCCGAGGGTCTCGCGCACCACCTCGTACGCGCCCATCGAGACGCCGCCGCTCGTGAGCACGAGCTCGGCGCCGGCGTCGCGGGCGGCATCGAGTTCGGCGCGGAGCCGCGAGACGTCGTCGCGTACGCGACCCTCGTGCACGACGACGGCGCCCACGGCGCGCACGGCCGCAGCGAGCGCGACGCCGTTCGCATCGGGGATCTCGCCCGGTTGCAGCGCGGACCCCGGCGGCACGAGTTCGCTGCCCGTGCTCACGACGGCGACACGCACGCGTTCGCGTACGAGCAGCTCCGTGAGTCCGGATGCCGCCGCGGCGGCGAGGTGCCGCGACGCGAGCTTGAGTCCGGGGGGCAGCACGTCGTCGCCGGCGGCGAGGTCGGCGCCCGCCTCGCGCACGTACTCGCCGGCCGCGCGCGGGCGCAGGATGCGGATGCGCGCGCCGTCGGATTCGGTGTCCTCGACGGGCACGATCGCGTCGGCGCCCTCCGGCACCGGCGCGCCCGTCATGATGCGCACCGCGGTGCCGGGTGCCAGCGGGCCGGGTGAGCCGGCCGCCGCGGCGACCTCTCCCGTGATCGGCAGCGACACCGGGGCATCCGTCACGTCGACGGCGCGGACGGCGAACCCGTCCATCTGCGAGTTGCGGAACGGCGGCAGGGCGATGGGCGACTCGACGGGCGAGGCGGTGATGCGACCGAGCGCGTCGGCGAGGGCCACCCGCTCGGTCGGGCGGGCGCCCAGTCCGGTGAGCAGCGAGCGCACGAAGGCGGCGTGCTCGTCGACGGGGATGCGGCCGGCCATCAGTACCGCACCACGCTCGGGTCGACGGTGCGCGACCAGGCGTCGATGCCGCCGGCCAGGTTGCGCACGCTCGCGAAGCCCGCGCGGGCCAGCGATCGCGCCGCGAACTCCGACCGCACGCCGAGGTGGCAGTAGACGACGACGGATGCCGCGGGGTCGAGCTCCGCGGTTCGTGCATCGAGCTCCCCGAGCGGGATCAGCGTGGAGCCGGGAATGGTCGCGATGTCCGCCTCCCATGGTTCGCGCACGTCGAGGAGCACCGGCGGGGCCTCGGAGTGGAGCTCGCCCGAGAGGGTGCCGGCGTCGACCTCGCCGGCCACGGGCGCCGGCGCCGGCTCGGCTGCCGGTGCGGGCTCCGGTGCGGCCGTAGCCGGGCTCGCCAGGGCATCCGCCGACCGTCGGTAGACGATCTCGCGCGTGCGACCCGACAGCGCCTCGAACACCACGACCCGGCCGAGCAGCGGCTCGCCGATGCCCGTGAGCAGCTTCAGCGCCTCGCCGGCCATGAGCCCGCCCGTGACCGTGCACACCGTCGGCAGGATGCCGTCGATCTCGCAGCTGAGGCCGGCGTCGGCGGGAGGCTCGGGGAAGAGGTCGCGGTAGGAGACGCCCCGCGCGTCCCACGAGACGCCGACCTGGCCCGAGAACTTCGCCGCCGAGCCCCAGACGAGCGGGATCCCCGCGCGCGCGGCCGCGTCGTCGGCGACGTAGCGCGTGAGGATGTCGTCGGTGCCGTCGATGACGAGGTCGGCGTCGGCGAGGAGCTCGTCGGCGTTGCGCGCGTCGAAGGCGTGCGGCACCGGCAGCACGGTCGTCTCGGCCGAGAGCGCCGCCGCGGCATCCGCTGCCGATGCGACCTTGTCGCGGCCGACGTCGGCCGGCGTGTGCAGGGTCTGCCGGTGCAGGTTGGTGACCTCGACGCGGTCGTGGTCGACGAGCGTGAGCCGGCCCACACCGGCCGCGACGAGGGCGGGCACGACCGCACTGCCGAGTCCGCCGGCGCCGAGCACGACGACGTGCGCGGCGGCGAGGCGCTGCTGCGCATCGAGGCCCCACCCCGGCAGCACGCGCTGACGGGCGTAGCGGGGATCAGCGGGATCGAGGGCCATTCCTCGATTCTCGCAGGCGGGGACGGCGGCGCGTCCAGAGGGCCGCCGGCAGCACCGCGCCAATCCGGGGCGCCGCCGGTGACGAACCACCCCTGCGAGCGCACCCGCGCCCGGGATGCGGAGGCGGCGGCATGGCGACGACGAGCCCGAGGCGCAACCCCCGTCCTTGGCGCTGGTGGGGCTGGGCCGCCGTCGCCGGGATCGTGAGCGCCGGGGTGTTCCTCGCCGTCGCCGAGCTGTTCGCGCTGCTCGTCGCCCGCGACGGCAGCCCGATCCTCGCCGTCGGGTCGTTCGTGATCGACATCGTGCCGCAGCCGTTCAAGGAGTTCGCGATCGCGACCTTCGGCGCGTACGACAAGGTCGCGCTCCTCATCGGCTTGGCGCTCGCGGTGCTCGTCGCGGCGGCGATCACGGGCGTGCTGCAGTTCGTTCGGCCGCCGCTCGGCGTCGTCGCGCTCGGGCTGGCCGGCGCGCTCTCGGTCGCCGCGGTCGTCACGCGTGCCGGGGCCACGCCGTTCGGGGCGGTGCCGCCCATCGCCGGCACGGTCGTCGGCAGCGTCGTGCTCGTGCTGCTCGTGCGCCGGCTCGGCGCCTGGCAGTTCGAGCTGGGAGCGGAGCGGAGGCGCGCGGATGCCGCGACGGCGGGTGTCGGGTGGGACGCCGATCCCGGCGACCCTGCCGAGCCCGCTGCCGCCGCCTCCCCCTCGGAGCCGCCGCGCTCAGTCGTGGACCGGCGCGGGTTCTTCCTGCTCGCGGGTGCCGCCGCGGCATCCGCCATCGTGGTCGGCCTCGGATCGCGCGTCGCCGGCGCCACCTCGTCGTCGATCGCCGCGATCCGCAAGGCCCTCCGCCTGCCGCCGCCCCGCACGACCGTGCCCGTGCCCGCGGGTGCCGAGCTCGACATCCCCGGGATCTCGCCGCTGTTCACCGCGAACCGCGACTTCTACCGCGTCGACACGGCACTCACGGTGCCGGAGGTCGACCCCGCCGGCTGGCGGCTCGTCGTCGACGGCCTCGTCGACCGTCGGCTGGAGCTGGGCTTCGACGAGCTCGTGGGCATGGGGCTCGACGAGTACGCGATCACGATGACCTGCGTGTCGAACGAGGTCGGGGGCCCGCTGCTGGGCACGGCGAAGTGGCTCGGCGTCCCGGTGCGCGACGTCCTGCGGCTCGCCGGTCCGCGGTCGGGCGCCGACATGGTGCTCTCGCGCAGCGTCGACGGGTTCACGGCCGGCACACCGATCGAGGCGCTCATCGACGACGGACTCGACGCCATCCTCGCGGTCGGCATGAACGGCGAGCCGCTGCCGCTCGAGCACGGCTTCCCCGTGCGGATGGTGGTGCCGGGCCTCTACGGCTACGTGTCGGCGACGAAGTGGCTCACCGGGCTGAAGGTCACGACGTTCGCTGACGACGAGGCGTACTGGACACCCCGCGGGTACAGCGCGAAGGCGCCCATCAAGCTGTCGTCGCGCATCGACACGCCCCGGTCGGGCACGCCGATCGTCGCGGGCCCCACGAAGATCGCGGGGGTGGCGTGGGCGCAGCCGGTGGGCATCGACCTCGTCGAGGTGCGCATCGACGACGAGCCGTGGCAGCCGGCGACCCTGTCGACCCCCCTGAACGGCAGCACGTGGGTGCAGTGGTTCGTCGACTGGGACGCAACGCCCGGCACGCACTACGTCACGGTGCGGGCGACGGATGCCGCGGGCACGCGCCAGGCGGAGGAGCGGACGCCCATCGCACCGGACGGATCGACGGGCTGGCAGCGCACGCTCGTCACGGTGACCTCGTAACCCGTTTCGGTGAGGAACCTCGCCCGCGTGCCGCATCCGCGGGTACAGTGAGGGAATGCAGCCGCAGATGAGGTACCGCTCGTGACCGAGTTCCGGGTGAGCGAGGCTGCAGCCCTCCTCGGCGTCAGCGACGACACCGTTCGCCGCTGGGCCGAGCACGGGCGCCTGCCGCTGCGGCGGGCCGCGAACGGGATGCAGGTCATCGATGGCGCCGACCTGGTGCCGCTCATGGCGGAGGCAGGATCGGGCGGAGCGCTCGCCGAGGCCTTCCCGCTGGCGCGGGCGTCGGCCCGCAACCGCTTCGTGGGCCTCGTGACCCGCGTGCAGCGCGACGGCGTGATGGCGCAGGTCGACCTGCAGGCGGGGCCGTTCCGCATCGTGTCGCTCATGAGCCGCGAAGCCGCCGACGAGCTCGGGCTGGAGCCGGGCATGCTCGCTGCGGCGAGCGCGAAGGCCACGAACGTGACGATCGAGCTGCCCCCGCGAGGCGAGGCATGAGCTTCCGGATGCCGCGTGCCGGCGTGGCGGGCGCGGCCCTGGCCCTCGGCGCGGCGCTCGTGTTCTCCGGCTGCGCCGCGGGCGGAGGGTCGGCCGCATCGAGGTCGTCGGCCCCCGGGACGGATGCCGCACCGACGACCCTCACCGTCTTCGCCGCCGCGTCGCTCACCGAGGCGTTCGACGCACTCGCCGAGGACTTCGAGGCGGAGCATCCGGCCATCGAGGTCTCGCTGAGCTATGGAGGAAGCGTCGCGCTCGCGCAGCAGATCGTGGAGGGCGCCCCGGTCGACGTGTTCGCCTCGGCGGCCGAGCCGCCGATGACGGTCGTGGTGGAAGCCGGGCTCGCCGACGACCCGGTCGTGTTCGCGACGAACACGCTCGAGCTGGTCACCCCCGCCGGCAATCCGGCCGGGATCACGGGGCTCGCGGACCTCGCCGACCCCGACCGGGGCATCGCGCTCTGCGATCCGACGGTGCCGTGCGGTGCGGCATCCGACGCCCTGCTCGCCCAGGAGGGCGTGACGGCCTCCCCCGACACCCTCGAGTCCGACGTGAAGTCAGTGCTCACGAAGGTGGTGCTCGGCGAGGTCGACGCCGCCCTCGTCTACCGCACCGACGCGCGCGCCGCGGGGGACGCCGTCGAGGGCATCGAGGTGCCGGGCGCGGCATCCGTGGTGAATCGCTACCCGATCGCCGCGGTCGGCGCGGCCGCCGATCGGGATGTGGGGCGCGCCGAGGCCGCGGCCGACTTCGTGGCGTTCGTGACCGGCGAGGCTGGTCAGTCCGTGCTCGCCGACGCCGGGTTCGGAGCCCCCTAGGTGGGCAGGACGGGCCGGCTCGCCTGGCCGGTCGCCGTGGTGGCGGGCGTCGCGCTCGCCGTGCTCGTGCTGCCGCTCGTGGCGCTGGTCGTGCGCGCCCCGTGGGGCGATCTCGCCGACCTGATGACACGCGAGTCGGTGCTGCAGGCGCTCGTGCTCTCGTTCACCACGGCGACCCTCGCCACGGGCGCGTGCCTCGTGCTCGGGGTTCCGCTCGCCGCGCTCCTCGCACGGGCCGCCGACTGGCCGACGCTTCCTCGTCGGGCGCTTCGCGCGGCGGTCACCGTGCCGTTGGTACTGCCGCCGGTAGTGGGCGGCATCGCCCTGCTGCTCCTGCTCGGACGGCGCGGCCTCATCGGCGGCGCACTCGATGAGTGGTTCGGCATCACGGTGCCCTTCACGACGGGAGCCGTCGTGCTCGCGCAGGTGTTCGTGGCGCTGCCGTTCCTCGTCTTCGCCGTCGAGGGAGCGCTCCGCTCGGCCGACCGGCGCACTGAACTGGCCGCAGCGACGCTCGGCGCGTCCCGGTGGCAGGTGTTCCGCTTCGTCACGCTGCCGCTCGTCGCACCCGGCGTCGCCGCGGGCGCCGTGCTCTGCTTCACCCGGGCGCTCGGCGAGTTCGGCGCCACCATCACGTTCGCCGGATCCCTTCCGGGCGTGACGCGCACGCTGCCCATCGCGAGCTACCTCGCCATGCAGTCGGACCCCGATGAGGCCATCGCGCTCGCGCTGCTGCTGCTCGCCGTATCGGTCATCGTGCTGCTCGGACTCCGCGACCGCTGGCTGCCCGGGGTGCGGGCGTGACCGAGCGCGGGGGTTCCGAGCGCGGGGGTTCCGAGCGCGGGCGCGGGCGGCGCGATGCCGCTCGGCCGGATCCCGCTCGGCCGGATCCCGCTCGGCCGGCGCTGCACGCCGACGTCGCGGTGGTGCGGGGCGACCTGCAGATCGCGGCGCGGTTCGACGTGCGGCCGGGGCATCCGCTCGCGCTGATCGGACCGAACGGCGCGGGCAAGTCGAGCGTTCTGGCGGCGATCGCCGGCCTCGTTCCACTGCGGTCGGGGCGGATCGCGATCGGGAGCCGCACCGTCGACGCACTGCCACCCGAGCGCCGGCGCATCGGGGTCGTGTTCCAGGACTACGTGCTCTTCCCGCATCTCACGGTGCACGACAACGTCGCGTTCGCGACGCGGATGCGCGGCTCGCGCGCCGCGGCGCGGTCGGCGGCCGAGCCGTGGCTCGAACGGTACGGGCTCACGTCGCTGGCCGGGCGGTTTCCCGCGGAGCTCTCGGGCGGCCAGTCGCAGCGCGTCGCACTCGCGCGGGCGCTCGCCGCCGAGCCCGAGGTACTCCTGCTCGACGAGCCGATGTCGGCGCTCGACGTCGAGGTGCGCGCCGAGATGCGCACGGAGCTGGCCACGCACGTGCGCGACTTCGGCGGTGCCACCGTGCTCGTGACCCACAGTCCGGCGGATGCCGCGGCGCTCGCCGACCAGGTCATGGTGCTCGAGTCGGGACGCGTCACCCAGCGCGGCACGCTCGACGAGCTGCGGGCTGCGCCGGCGACGCCGTACGTGCGGCGGATGCTCGCGGCATCCGCGGACTGACCGGCACGCCCAACGTCGGGTCATGCTGGGACCGCGTCGGAAGCGCAGGATCGGGGTCGACGCGCGGCCCACGGCGGTTCGATGTCACGCTCGACGAGCCGGGCAGGGTCGACCCCCGCTCGCTCCGACGTGTGCTGCGGCGCCCGCGAATCTCTCACGTCGGGCGGCGGGAACGGCCGGTCGGGTGTCGACACGTGCGCGCGACCAGCCGGAGACGTCCACCGGATGTCGCCGTCGGGCAGCTGGGACACGCGCCACCCGGTGTGGTGCTTCAGTCGATGGTGCTTGCGGCAGAGATGGGCGAGGTTGTCGTGGCGGGTGGCGCCCCCCGCCGCCCAGTCGAGAGTGTGGTCGACGTCACAGCCGGCGGCGCGACGGGAGCAGCCGGGGAATCGGCATCCCCCGTCGCGGACGCGAAGGTATCCGGCGAGGTCGGCGGGAACACGGTAGCGGGTGCGGCCGTAGGAGAGGGAGGCGCCGGTTTCGGGGTGCGTGAGGATGCGATGGAAGGACGGCGCGTGCGCCGCCAGCCGACGAGCCGTCTCGGCGGGGATGGGTCCGTGCCCATCGAGCTCGGCGGGCTCGTCGCTGTGTCCGAGCAGCGTGAGCACCGGCACGGTGACGTAGACGCGCGGCCTGACCACGCCGAGCGGCGACGAGTCGGCGCCCGCACGCCCCGCCGCTCCGACGACGGTGCGGCCGAGCAGGAGATCACCGGCCAGGTCGACCAGGCGCTGCCGACGCGTGCGGGGGTCACCATCCGAGTCGTTCACCGCATCGGCGAGCACATCGAGGTGCGCCATGATCGCCACCCCGCGCTCGGCCTCGAGGTACATGCTCAGCCACGCCATGCCGTCGGCGTCGGACTCGAGGATGACGCGACGCTCGTCGCGGGCGCGTTCGTGTCGCGCGTCGGACGGCTCGGGATGGATGCGTTCTCGAAGCCGACGAATGCGGCGACGGAAGGCCGACGGCGTCTCCCGTGCCACGCCGGCGAGCGCGGCAGCCTCGAAAGCCCCGGCATGATCCCCGGGCAGGCCACTCGCGACCTCGAGCAGGGATCGCACCTGCGGAACGGCGATCGTGCCGGCCGACAGCGCGTCGAGCGTGGCGGCGAACGTGCCGCACAGCTGGGTGGCATCGGCGATCAGCCGGCCAGCCGTCGCCTCGTGCACGACGAGCGTCGTCGCCAGCTCGGCGACGAAGGAACGCGTCGCGAACTCGCGATCGTTGAACGACGAGTCATCCGTCACGCCCTCGACCTCGGCGGCCAGCCGGCGGGCGATCTCGATGCTCCGAAACTGCTCGGCCTGCGCCGAGCGCACAGCGCGCTCGAGTTCGACGATGCGGTCGAGCTCGGCATGCAAGCGAGCTCGTGCGTCGCTCGGCGAGGGGTTCATGTGACCAGTCAAGCACCGACCACCGACATTCGGATGCCCTCGAAATGGCCGGTGAGGGGGTATTTTCAGTGTGGATATCTCGGCTCGGTCATCGGCTGTGGAGGACGAGTGACCTGGCGCCGATCACCGAGGCGTGTCGAACCGGGTCTCCACCGGATCCGCCTCGACGGCCTCCGCCCAGGTCCCGACGTCGAACGTGAATTCCGCGACCGCGCACGTCGGCATGTGCTCGATCGTGCCCGACAGCGCGAAGGCGAGGTCGGAGAGTCCCGGGTCATGGGCGACGACCATCGCCGTCTCGGCGGCGGCGTCGAAGTCGCGGACGACGTCGAGGATCTCCTCGGGCATGGCGCCGTAGAGCCGCTCGTCCAGCTCCACGCGGTCGGCACCGACGCCGAGCGCCTGCGCCAGCAGCTTCGCCGTGGTTCGAGCGCGAATGGCCGTGCTCGACCGGATGAGGTCGGGCACCAGACCCCGCTCGGCGAGGCGCCGACCCATCTCGGGCGCATCGCGCAGGCCGCGCTCGGCGAGCGGCCGCTCGTGATCGTCGAGGCCCGGCGCATCCCAGGCCGACTTCGCGTGTCGCACGAGCACCAGCGTCTTCATGCGGCGAGTCTGCCACCGTCGGCAGCGGTCCGCGAGGGCGAGCGCGGCCAGCGAACCGCGGTCCGCGAGGGCGAGCGCGGCCAGCGAGCCGCGAGCCGCGCCGGCGCCTACACCCCGCGCGCCGCGAGCCCCGCCGCGAACTCGAGCACGCACAGCGCGGCGAGCCGCACGGTGCGGCCGTCCGCGGCATCCGTCGTCGCATCGATCTCGACCAGGTCGGCGCTGCGCACGCGGGCATCGGATGCCGCGGCTCGCACGAGCTCGCGCAGCTCCCACGCCGCGAGGCCACCCGGCACCGACGCCGGGCAGGCCGGTGCGACCGAGCGGTCGCAGGCATCGACGTCGACATCGAGGTGCACCGGACCGCCGGCGGCACCCGCGATCTCGAGCGCCTCGGCCATGACCTCGGCGGGTCGCCGGCCGTGCAGCTCGTCACGGTGGATCACGGTGATGCCGAGCTCGGCAGCGCGCCGGGCGTAGGCGGCGGAGTTCGCGAAGTCGGCGATGCCGATCTGCACGATGCGGCGCGGATCCAGGCCCGCCTCGACGAGACGCCGCACCGGGGACCCGTTCGAGACGCCGTCGCGCAGGTCGTAGTGCGCGTCGATCGTGACGAGGCCGGCCCGGCCGAGGTCGTCGCCCCACGCGCCGAGCGCGGTCGCCACGGTCACCGAGTTGTCGCCGCCGAGCGCGACGAGCGCGGTCGCGCGTTCGAGCGCGGCCGCCGTCGCGGCGATCGTGCGCGCCTCGCCCTGCACGCCGTCGGGCTCGTCGATGTCGCCGGCATCCGCGAACCGCAGCTCACCGAGGTCCCGGCCGACACGTGCCGCCGTCCCCTCGGGCGCACGCCGGTCGGGCATCAGCGCGGGACTGTACCGCTGCAGCGCCTCGCGGATCGCCGCCGGGGTGGCGTGCGCGTTCGTGGGCGACAGCGACGTGCGCCACGCGGGAACGCCGAGGAGCATGAGATCCACGGATGCCGCGGGCTCGAGCTCCGGAAGTGCGGGCCATCCGCCCGCGCGGGGCCAGAGGGGATCGTGCGAGAGGGGCGCCATGGCACGACGCTAGCAATCGCGGATGCCGTCGGCCGAGGCATCCGCCAGCTGCGATGTCTGCGATCCCAGACGCCACGCGGCGCGACGCGACGCCGACCCCAGCCCGGCTCAGCCGCGCAGCGCCGACAGCAGCTCGCGCTCCCGCTCGGCCGACAGTCCGGCGCCGCGCTCGCGGTCGAGGCCCTGGCTCCGCTCCCACTCGAGGATCTCGGCGAGGAGCTGCTCGGGCGGCCGCAACCGCAGGCCGGCCGCCTTCGCCGCCGCGTTCGAACGATCGAGGAAGGCCTGCCACTCGGGATCGATGATCCAGAGCGGCAGCGACTCGGGACCCGACCACTCGGCGACGCCCTGGTCGGCGAGCCACTCGGGCGACACGGCGACGACCTCGCCCTCGTGGCCCGCGGCGGCGCGCGACAGCTCAAGCCAGTCCTCGAAGGTCACGCGATCGCCCACCGCATTGAACGCCCCGGTGAGACGCCGCTCGATCGCGTCGAGCGTGAAGCGCACGAGGTCGTCGACGTGGATGGCCTGCACCGGCGCGTCGAGGATGTCGGGCACGAGCATCGGCCCGTCGTCGCGAGCCGCCCGCGCGACCCAGTAGCCGCCCCGGCCCGAGGGGTCGCCCGGCCCCACGATGAGCCCGGGGCGGATGACGAGCAGCCGGTCGCCGAACGCCTCGCGGTAGGCCTGCTCGATCGCGGACTTCGCCTCGCCGTACGTCTCGGGGTCGGACTCGTCGGACTCCAGCGGCGGCATCAGCTCCGCCGTCTCGTCGGCGCCCGGCTCGTCGTGCCGGGCGTACACGTTGCCCGACGAGATGAAGGTCCAGTGCGCGGCCGACGGACCCAGGTCGAGGGCCGCGCGACGCGCGAACCCGGGCTGGCGGGTGACGTCGATCACCGCATCCCATCGGCGGCCGGCGACCTCGTCGTAAGCGTCGGGGGCAGAGCGGTCGGCGCGCACGAGCTCGGCGCCCGCGGCGACCTCACCGGCCTCGCCGCGCGCGAGGCACGTCACCCGATGCCCGCGCGCGAGCGCCTCCTCGGCGAGCGTGCGTCCGAGCCATTGCGTGCCGCCGAGGATGAGCAGGTCCATCCCGCCATCCCAGCACGCGACGGATGCCGCCGTCACGCGTGTTCTCGGAGCGCGAACCGGCTCGACGTCGGGGACGAGCGGCACGCGCCCGAACGGATGTCACCGCTGGGGAATGCCCACCCGGTGTCGACCGTTGTCGTCATTGATACCCCGTGGGGGTATGCTGATCTCGAACCGGCGAAGGGAAGATCGATGAGTATGACGCGCGACGAGCCGCACGAGCACGCGCCCGACCACGACCACGCGGAGCACGACCACGCGGAGCATGCAGGGCATGACATGCACGCGACCCATGACGCGCACGCTGGGCATGACCTGCAGGCCGGCCACGCCCACGCCGGGCACGACCTGCACGCCGGCCACGCCCACGCCGGGCACGACATGCACGCCGGCCACGCCCACGCCGGGCACGACATGCACGCCGGGCACGACATGCACGCCGGGCACGACATGCACGCCGGCCACGACCACGCCGGGCACGACGCTCACGCGGGGCACGGCGGACACGGCGACCACGTCGGCCAGTTCCGCCGCCTGTTCTGGGTCATGCTCGTCATCGCGATCCCGACGATCGCGTTCAGTCCGATGTTCGCGTCGATCCTGGGGTACTCGCTGCCCGACAACCCGATCGTCCCGTGGATCTCCCCTGTGCTCGGCACCGTCATGTTCTTCTGGGGCGGCCGACCCTTCCTGACGGGCGCCTGGTCGGAGCTGAAGGCGCGCCAGCCCGGCATGATGCTGCTCATCGGCCTAGCGATCACGGTGGCCTACGTCGCGTCGCTCGGCGCGAGCCTCATGCTGCTCGACCACCAGCTCGACTTCTGGTGGGAGCTCGCCCTCCTCATCGTGATCATGCTGCTCGGCCACTGGATCGAGATGCGGTCGATCATGCAGGCCTCCTCCGCCCTCGACGCGCTCGCGGCGCTGCTGCCCGACGAGGCCGAGCGCGTGACGGATGCCGCTGACGGCGCGGCCGCGACCGCGAGCACCACCGAGATCGTCGCCCCGTCCGACCTCCGCGTCGGCGACGTCGTGATCGTGCGCCCAGGCGGCCGCGTGCCAGCCGACGGCGACGTGGTCGACGGCACCGCCGCGATGGACGAGTCGATGATCACCGGCGAGTCGACGACCGTGAGCCGTGGCCCCGGCGAGCACGTCGTGGCCGGCACGGTCGCGACCGACACCGCGATCCGCGTGCGGGTCTCGGCGGTCGGCGACGACACGGCGCTCGCGGGCATCCAGCGCCTCGTCGCGAAGGCGCAGGCGTCGAGCTCGCGCGCCCAGCGGCTGGCCGACCGGGCCGCCGGCTGGCTGTTCTGGTTCGCGCTCGGCGCCGCCGTGATCACCGCGATCACGTGGACGATGCTCGGCAATCCCGACGATGCGGTCGTGCGCACGATCACCGTGCTCGTGATCGCCTGCCCCCACGCCCTCGGCCTCGCCATCCCGCTCGTCGTGTCGATCGCGACCGAGCGCGCAGCACGCGGCGGCGTGCTCGTCACCGACCGCCTCGCCCTCGAGACGATGCGCACGGTCGGCGCGGTGCTGTTCGACAAGACCGGCACCCTGACGAAGGGCGAGCCCGCGGTCACCGACGCGCTCGCGGCATCCGGATTCGACCCCGACCAGGTCATGGCGCTCGCCGCGGCGGCCGAGACCGACTCCGAGCACCCGCTCGCCAAGGCGATCGTGACGGATGCCGCGCGCCGCGGCCTCGCCGTGCCGTCGGCGTCGGGCTTCACGGCGTCGGCCGCCGTCGGCGTGCACGCCACGGTCGGCGGACGCATCGTGCAGGTCGGCGGCCCCGGGCTGCTCACCCGCGAGGGCACGGCGCCGCTCGCGGCCTCCGCCGGCTGGAGCGAACGCGGCCAGACCGTGCTGCACGTGCTCGTCGACGGCGAGCTCGCCGGGGCGATCGCCCTGGCCGACGAGGTGCGGCCCGAGTCGAAGCAGGCCGTCGACGCGCTGCACGCGCTCGGCGTGCAGGTCGTGATGATCACGGGGGACGCCGAGCCCGTGGCCCGCACGGTCGCCGCACAGCTCGGCATCGACCGGGTCTACGCGGGCGTGCGCCCCGAGGACAAGGCCGCCAAGGTGCAGGAGCTCCAGGCCGAGGGCTTCAGCGTGGCGATGGTCGGCGACGGCGTGAACGATGCGCCCGCACTCGCGCAGGCCGACGTCGGCATCGCGATCGGCGCCGGCACGGATGTCGCGATCGCGTCCGCCGGGGTCATCCTCGCGTCATCCGACCCGCGTTCGGTGATCTCGGTCATCGAGCTGTCGCGGGCGAGCTACCGCAAGATGCAGCAGAACCTGTGGTGGGCGGCCGGCTACAACCTCGTCTCGGTGCCGCTCGCGGCGGGCGTGCTCGCGCCCATCGGCTTCGTCATGCCGATGTCGGTCGGCGCGATCCTCATGTCGCTGTCGACGGTGATCGTGGCGGCCAACGCGCAGCTACTGCGCCGGCTCGACCTGCGCCCCGAGGCGTCGACCCGTGCGGTGCTCGGGCGTTCGGGCGGTGCTCCGGATGTCGCGCCGGCGCCGCGCGCGACCGTCGCCGCCTAGGCCGGCGGCTCAGCTCGGCCAGGGGAGTCGCAGCGCCTCGGCGACCCCGCCGGTCGCGACGCCCGACTCGGGAACGACGACCACCACGTCGGCCTCGGCGATGCCCCGCAGCATCGCCGAGCCGGCGTGCGGGGTCGGGGTCGCGACGCCGTCGTCCACGGTCACGGGAACGAGGCGGGTGGTTCCCGCGCGTCCCTCCAGCCGCTCCGACACCGTGACGGTCGCCGTGCCCGGGTCGCGGCCGGTCCAGGCCTCGAGCAGCGGACCGCCGATGGCGAGCAGGCCGAGCAACGCGGCGAGGGGATTGCCAGGAAGCCCCAGCACGAGGCGGTCTGCGCCCCGCGCGAGGAACGTCGGCCCGCCCGGACGCATCGCGACCGACGGCACCACGAACTCGGCGCCGAGCCGCTCGACGGCCCGCCGCACCTGGTCGGCGTGCGAGCCGCCGGTGCCGCCGGTGGTCACGACGAGGTCGACCGCGTCTGCGGTGAGCGCGGCGAAGGTCGCCTCGGTGTCGTCACCGACGCGGTGGATCGCGACGACGTCGGCACCGAGCCCGCCCAGGATCGCCGGCACGGCGACGCGGAAGCTGTCGCGCACGAAGCCGGGTGCCGGCACTCCGGCCTCGACGACCTCGTCGCCCGTGAGCACCAGTGCGACGCGCGGGCGCCATCGCACCACGATCGCGTCGGCGCCCGTGGCGGCGATGAGCGCCACCCGCGGCGGCGTCAGGAGGGCGCCCGCGGCGAGCAGCGTGTCGCCGGCCTCGGCCTCCGTGCCGGCCGGGCGGATGTGGCGGTGCTCGGCCACGTCGCGGCGCCCGGTCTCGCCCACGGGTTCGAGCGCGTCGCCGTCGACGCGGCCGGCCTCGGCACGGAGGATCGCCTCGGCACCGGCGGGCACGAGGCCGCCGGTCACGATCGCGACGGCCTCCCCGGGTCCCGGCTCCGGGCGGTCGACGATCCGCCACGGCGGCGTGCCGGCCACGGCCCAGCCGTCCATCGCCGACGAGGCGTAGTGCGGCAGCTGGATCGGCGTGCGCACGTCCTCGGCGAGCACGCGTCCCAGGGCGTCGGCGAGTCCGACGAGCTCGGGGCGAGCCGTCGGTGCCGCGCGGGCGGCGGCGTCCCTGGCCTGCCGCCAGTCGACTCCTCGGCTCACTTGGCGGCGGCCAGGCGGCGCACGCGGTCGAGCACGTCGCGAGCCGCCGCCTCGGGATCGGCACCGCCGGCTGCGGCCACGCCGGCCGCGTACCCGGCCAGGTACGTCGTGATCGGGGCAGCCGGCCGCATCACCGCGTGCGCCGCCACCCCGGCGACGCCGAGCACCTGCTGGAGGTCGAGCGGCGCATCCGGAATGGCGAGCTCGGCGCGCACCTTCTCGGCCCACGCCTCGAGCACCCGGTCGAACTCCTCGTCGGAGACGCTCATGATCCCTCTCCTCCCGTCGCGCCGACCGCCTTCGCGTCGGCCCACGTGTCGACATCCATGGTGGCAGCCTCGGGCACCTGGACGTCGAGCAGCCGCAGCGGTTCGAGCAACCGCCGCATCGCCACGCCGTCGAGCGAGGCGCCGGCGGCGCCGGTCGCGGTGATCGCGGCGACGAGGGCCGATCGGCGGATGACGCTCGTGAGGTGCTGTGCCCGCCCCGCGGCATCCACCGCTCGCACGCCGTCGTGCAGCTGGTCGCGCGCGCGGTCGGCGTCGAGCGCCGCCAGCAGGATCGGCACGGCCTCGGCCACGAACGGCTGGTCCCCGGCGAGGAGCAGCACGGCACCGGCATCCGTCGGCAGCGCCGCCACGCCCGCGGCGACCGCCGCCGCGGGACCGCCGAACCGCGGCTCCTCCCGCACCACCCGCACGCCGGTCGGCAGCACGGACACGCCCGGCTCCCCGACGACGACGCGGTTCCTGGCGACCGACGCGGCGTCCACCACCCGCTCGAGCAGGGTGCGCCCGCCCACGCGCAGGTCGCCCTTCGCGACGCCGTCGAGACGGGTCGCGCGACCGCCCATGAGGATCACCGCGTCCACCACCAGCACGGCTTCACTGTAGGCCGCATCGGTCGGGGGCGAACGGGCGCGCGTCACGGAACGAACCCATCCCGCGCACGGCCGACCGTGATAGGCAGGATGCATGGGCAGGATCACGACGAGGACGCGGGTCACACGCATCACGGTGGGCGGGCCGACCTCCCGCCGGGAGGACCTCCTGGCCGTCGAGGAGCCCCTCGAGATCCGGGTCGGCCGCGAACCCCTCGCCGTCACGATGCGCACGCCGGGGCACGACGTCGACCTCGCCGTCGGCTTCCTCGTCTCCGAGGGCGTCATCGCGCGCGGCGACCAGGTCGCGGCCGCCATCCACTGCGCGGGGCCCGACGGCGAGAACACCTACAACGTGCTCGACCTGACACTCGCGCCCGGCGTCGCGGCTCCGGATGCCTCGACCCAGCGCAGCACGTACATGACGAGCTCGTGCGGGGTGTGCGGCAAGGCGAGCGTCGAGGCGGTGCGGACCCGATCGGCCCATCCGATCGACGACGACCTGCGCGTGGACCCGGCACTCCTCGTCACCTTCCCCGAACGGCTCCGCGCCGGGCAGGACGTGTTCGAGAAGACCGGCGGGTTGCACGCCGCCGCACTCTTCGACGGCCGCACCGGCGCGCTGCTCGTGCTCCGCGAGGACGTCGGACGCCACAATGCCGTCGACAAGGTGATCGGCTGGGCCGCCCGCGAGGGCCTGCTGCCCCTGCGCGGCATCGTGCTGCAGGTGTCGGGCCGCACGAGCTTCGAGCTCGCGCAGAAGGCGTCGATGGCCGGCATCCCGGTGCTCGCCGCGGTCTCGGCGCCGTCGTCGCTCGCGGTCGAGCTGGCCAAGGATGCCGGGCTGACGCTCGTCGGGTTCCTCCGGGGCGACTCGATGGTGGTGTACTCGGGGGCCGAGCGCATCGCGGAACCCGCGCACGAGCCCGTCGGCGCGGTCGGCGGAGGCGCCGCGTGAGCGAGCGCGAGCCCGAGCCCGAGCTCTACCCCGACCTCGAGGTGCACCCGGCCAAGCAGTGGGCGGTCGGCGTGCCCGGCATCCTGCACTCGATGGAACCGGCCCTCGCCTCCATGGGTGCGGCGCGCACGGCACGCCTGGCGCTCGCCATCAACCAGAAGAACGGGTTCGACTGCATGAGCTGCGCGTGGCCCGACCCCGGCCACCGCAACGTGCTCGAGTTCTGCGAGAACGGCATGAAGGCGACGACGTGGGAGGCGACGCCGATCACCGTCCCCACCTCGTTCTGGGCCGAGCACTCGCTCACCTCCCTCCTCGAGCAGGACGAGTACTGGCTGGGGCAGCAGGGACGGCTCACCGAGCCGGTCTACAAGCCCGCGGCATCCGATCACTACGAACCGATCTCGTGGGATGCCGCGTTCCGCCTCATCGCCGACCGGCTCAACGCGCTCGACTCCCCCGACCGAGCGGCGTTCTACACGAGCGGCCGCACCTCGAACGAGGCGGCGTTCGTCTACCAGCTGTTCGTGCGGGCGTTCGGCACCAACAACCTGCCCGACTGCTCGAACATGTGCCACGAGTCGACGGGCACGGCGCTGACCGCGACGATCGGGATCGGCAAGTCGACGGTGGCGTACGACGACTTCGCGAAGGCAGACCTCGTCATCGTGATGGGCCAGAACCCCGGCACCAACCACCCGCGCATGCTGACCGCGCTCGAGGAGACGAAGCGCAACGGCGGCCGGGTCGTCTCGGTGAACGTGCTGCCCGAGGCGGGACTCATCCGCTACAAGAACCCGCAGCGGGTGCGCGGCATCGTCGGGAAGGGCACGGCCATCGCCGACCGCTTCCTGCAGATCCGCTCGGGCGGCGACATGGCGCTGCTGCAGGCCGTGTCGAAGCGGGTGCTCGACGCCGAGGACGCCGCACCCGGCACCGTGCTCGACCACGCGTTCCTCGCCGAGCACACCGTCGGCCTCGAGGCGCTTCGCGCGCACCTCGCCGACCTCGACGAAGCCGCCGTGCTCGCGGCCACCGGCCTCGCCTCGCACGAGGTCGACGACCTCGCCGCCGAGTACCTCGCCGCCGAGCGCGTCATCATCACCTGGGCGATGGGGCTCACCCAGCACAAGAAGGCCGTGCCGACGATCAAGGAGATCGTCAACCTGCTGCTCCTGCGCGGCAACATCGGCAAGCCCGGTGCCGGCGCCTCGCCGATCCGCGGCCACAGCAACGTGCAGGGCGACCGCACGATGGGCATCTGGGAGCGGATGCCCGAACGGTTCCTCGCAGCGCTCGAGGCCGAGTTCGGCTTCCCGGTGCCGCGCGCCCACGGGGCCGACGCCCTGCGCACGGTGCGGGGACTGCGCAACGGCGAGATCGACGTGTTCTTCGCGCTCGGCGGGAACTTCGTCGGCGCCATCTCCGACACCGCCGTCGCCGAGGCCGCCATGCGCGGCGCGAAGCTCACGGTGCAGGTGTCGACGAAGCTCAACCGCTCGCATGTGGTGACCGGCGAGGAGGCGCTCATCCTGCCGACGCTCGGCCGCACCGAGGTCGACCTGCAGCAGGGGCATCCGCAGTTCGTCTCGGTCGAGGACAGCGTGTGCGCCGTGCACGCGAGCCACGGCGCGATCCCGCCCGTCGCCCCGGGACTGCTCTCGGAGGTGGCGATCGTCTGCCGGCTCGCGCGGGCGACCCTCGGCGAGCGCGACGGCGCGGACGTCCCCTGGCAGGACTTCGAGGACGACTACGACACCATCCGCGACCGCATCTCGCGCGTCGTGCCCGGATTCGAGTCGTTCAACGAGGACGTGCGGCGGAAGGACGGCTTCGTGCTGCCGAACGGGCCGCGCGACGAGCGCCGCTTCGACACCGCATCGGGCAGGGCGCTGCTCACCGTCAACGCGCTCGAGCACCTCGACCGGCCGCCGGGTCGCCTCATCCTGCAGACGCTGCGGGCGCACGACCAGTTCAACACGACGATCTACAGCCTGAACGACCGGTATCGAGGCATCCGGAAGGGACGCGACGTCGTCTTCGTGAACCCCGACGACCTCGCCGAGCTCGGTCTGGCCGACGGCCAGCGGGTCGACGTGCACAGCGAGTGGCGAGGGCAGGCCGACCGGGTGCTGCCCAACCAGCGGATCGTCGCGTATCCGACCGCGCGCGGCTGCGCGGCCGCGTACTACCCCGAGGCGAACGTGCTCGTGCCCCTCGAGAGCGCCGCGGAGGAGAGCAACACGCCCGTCTCGAAGGCCGTCATCGTGCGCCTCGTGCCGCACGCGGCATCCTGAGCTCGCCCCTGCTCTCGTCGCCGAGGCACGGCCGTGCGAGCATGTCGAAGAAAACCTTCGCGCCGATGTCGATCCGGCACCACGGCCGTTCGACGCAAGGGTGAGGCGGGCACCACGGCCGGCCACGATGCACACGACCAAGGAGAACGACGATGAAGTACATGCTGATCATGCGCGCCGACGACGCGGGCATCGCCAACTACGAGCAGATGGATTTCGCCGAGGTCATCGCCGCGATGGGCGCCTACAACGAGTCGCTGATCAAGGCCGGCGTGCTGCTCGCGGGCGAAGGCCTCGCCGACGCGAAGGAGGGCTTCGTCGTCGACTTCGACGCGACTCCGCCGGTCGTCACCGACGGCCCGTACGCCGAGGCCAAGGAGCTCTTCAACGGCTTCTGGATCATCGGCGTCTCGAGCAAGGAGGAGGCCGTCGAGTGGGCGAAGCGCTGCCCGCTCGGCCCTGGTGCCCGACTCGAAGTGCGACGGGTGAATGAGCTCGAGGACTTCCCGCAGGACAACGAGTGGATCCAGAAGGAGGCCGGCTGGCGCGCCGAGGCCGAGGCGAAGGCCGCGGGCACGGCCAGCTGACATGAGCGCGACGGATGCCCCGGGCGTGGCCGGCGCGGCGGACGGCGTGGAGGCCGCAACCGACGCCGACCACGCCCGCCGCGCCCTGGCCGCCGTCTGGCGCATCGAGTCCGCGCGCATCGTCGCCACGCTCACCCGATTCGTCGGCGACGTCGGCCAGGCCGAGGACCTCGCCCAGGAGGCGATGCTCGAGGCGCTGCGGCAGTGGCCGTCCGAGGGCGTGCCCCGCAACGGCGGCGCGTGGCTCACGGCGGTCGCGAAGCGCCGCGCGATCGACGGGTGGCGTCGGCGCGAGCGGCTCGACGAGCGGTACGCCGCGATGGCCCGCGACCTCGAGCAGCAGGACGGCGAGGCATCCGGCACCTTCTGGGACCCCGACACCATCGACGACGACGTGCTGCGCCTCGTGTTCGTGGCGTGCCACCCCGTGCTGTCCCGCGAGGCGCAGATCGCGCTCACGCTGCGCATCGTCGGCGGCCTCAGCTCGGAGGAGATCGCGCGGGCGTTCCTCGTGCCGGTCGCCACGATCCAGCAGCGCATCGTGCGGGCGAAGAAGACCCTCTCCGCGGCCAACGTGCCGTTCGAGGTGCCCGAGCCGCAGGACTACGCCGCGCGGCTCGGCTCGGTGCTGAGCGTGCTCTACCTCGTCTTCAACGAGGGGTACCTGCCCGCGGCTGGCGAGCACTGGGTGCGACCGGATGTCTCCGCCGAGGCGCTGCGGCTCGCGCGCATGGTGGCCGAGCTCATGCCACGAGAGCCCGAGGCGCACGCGCTCGTGGCCCTGATGGAGTTCCAGGCGTCCCGCTTCGGAGCCAGGGTCGGCCGGGACGGCACGCCGATCCCGCTCGACCGGCAGGACCGCAGCCGCTGGGACCGGGCGCAGATCGAGCGCGGCCGCGCCGCCCTGGCGCGCGCCGACCGGATCGGCCGCGGCCGCGCCTCGTACGGGCTGCAGGCCGCGATCGCGGAGTGCCACGCGGTCGCGCCCTCGGCGGACGACACCGACTGGGCCCGCATCGTGCTGCTCTACGAGGCGCTCGGACGCATCGCGCCGTCGCCCGTGGTCGAGCTCAACCGCGCCGTGGCCGTGGCGATGGCGACGGGTCCGGCGAGCGCGCTGCGCGTGGTCGACGAGCTGGAGCGATCGGGCCGCCTCGCCGGGTATCCGGGGCTGCCCGCCGTGCGTGGCGAGCTGCTCGCCCGCCTCGGCCGCGACCAGGAGGCGCGCGGCGAGCTCGAGGCCGCCGCACGGCTCACGGGCAACGAGCGGGAGCGCGCCGCGCTGCTCGCGAAGGCGGCGTCGCTGCCGCGCTGAGCCACGCCCGCCTCCGCCGGGCCGCCCACGCGCGGACGAGCGACCTGAGGATTCGTCGGCATCCATTGAAGTCGCCCGGCTCGCGGCAGAGAATGGCGGGGTGGCTCGCGGCCGGTCCCATCGGGAGTGACCCCGCGTCACCATCGACGGGAGGGGGACCCATGGCCGACGTCGCGTTCAGCACGGTCTGGCAGCCGGGGGACGGCACGCAGTGGGTGAAGTGGGGGATGACCGACGACGACTTCATCGCCGCCGACAACGAGTACTTCCCACAAGGCCTGCGCGTCACGTCGCTCGAGTTCCACGAAGGGCGCATCGCCGCGGTCTGGCGGCCCGGCGAAGGCACCCAGTGGGTCAAGTGGGGCATGACCGACGACGACTTCATCGCCGCCGACAACGAGTACTTCCCACAAGGCCTGCGCATCACCTCGTTCGACATCGCCGACCGGCGCATCGCCGCGGTCTGGCGGCCCGGCGAAGGCACCCAGTGGGTCAAGTGGGGCATGACCGACGACGACTTCATCGCCGCCGACAACGAGTACTTCCCGCAGGGCCTGCGCGTCACGTCGCTCGAGGTCGAGGACGGGCGCATCGCCGCCGTCTGGCGGCCTGGCGAAGGCACCCAGTGGGTCAAGTGGGGCATGAGCGCCGACGAGTTCGCCGCAGCGGATGCCACCTACTTCGCGGACGGGCTGCGCATCACCTCGCTCGTGGTCGACCACGGTCGCTTCGCGGCGGTCTGGCGACCGGGCGAGGGCACCCAGTGGTGGAGCGCGGGGCGCGGGGCCGTCGACTTCTCGACGGAGGACGGCGCGTACTTCGCCCGGGGCCTCCGGATCGCCTGTCTCTCCCTGCACGACGACCCGGTCGGGGCGTACCGCTACCCGTGGAGGGGCGGCGACTCGTACACGGTCGGCCAGGGCAACAACTCGCCGGCGGGCGGGTCGCACACGGGCGTGCAGGCCTGGGCGTTCGACTTCGACATGCCCGCGGGGACCGAGATCCGCGCCGCGCGGGCGGGCACCGTGGAGTGGCTGCAGGAGAACCTCACGGGAACCTTCAACCCGACGAAGGACGTGGGCCCCGACAACACGCCGTTCCCCGACGGGGACCTGCGCAACTGGGGCAACGCCGTGCGCCTCCGGCACGCCGGCGGCTTCACGAGCTGGTACTTCCACATCCAGAACGACGGCGTCCTCGTCGCGGTCGGCGACGAGGTGCGCCAGGGCCAGGCGATCGCACGGTCGGGGAACACCGGCCGCACGGCGGGTCCGCACCTGCACTTCCAGGTGCAGGCGGACTCCGTGAACTGGGGGCCGTCGGTGCCGCACACCTTCGGGGACGCCTGCGAGCAGCCGGCGAGCGGCGCGACCGCCACCTCCGACAACGCGCCCTGACCGGGGCAGCTAGGCGTTCTCGGGCACCGGAAGGGGCTCGGGCGCCGGCGCGTCGGGGCCATCCACGGGGCTGCCCCCGGCAGGGCCGCCGCCCGCGTCATCCGTGCCCGCCGCCTTCGCCGCTCGTCGGGCACGGCGACGCTCGCGTCCGCCCTCGACGAGGTCGTAGAGCACGGGCAGCACGATGAGCGTGAGCGCGGTCGACGACACGAGGCCGCCGATCACGACGAGCGCGAGGGGCTGCGAGATGAACCCGCCGTGGCCCGTGAGGCCGATCGCCATGGGCAGGAGCGCGAAGATCGTGGCCAGCGCCGTCATGAGGATCGGCCGCAGACGTCGCGACGAGCCGTGCAGCAGCGCGTCGCGCACGTTCATGCCGCGATCGCGGTACTGGTTCACGAGGTCGACGAGCACGATCGCGTTCGTCACGACGATGCCCACGAGCATGAGCACGCCCACGAGCGAGGCGACGCCGAGCGGGATGCCGGTGATGACCTGCAGCGCGATCGCACCGGTCGCCGCGAACGGCACCGACACGAGCAGCAGCAGCGGCTGCAGCAGCGAGCGGAAGGTCGCCACCATCACGATGTAGACGATGAGGATCGCCGCGAGCAGTGCCAGCCCCAGCTGCGAGAACGACTCCTGCTGGTCGGCCGAGACGCCGCCGATCGACGCCGTCGCGCCGGCCGGAAGGTCGGCGGTCTCGACCGCCGCGGACACCTCGGCGCTCGCGGTACCGAGGTCGTCGTCGTTCGGCGTCGCGGAGACCGTGGCGCTGCGCAGGCCCTGCACCGTCGTGACCGACGAGGGCCCCTCGACCTGCTCGACGGTCGCGAGCGAGTCGAGGCGCACGAGCCCGCTCGGCGTCGGCACCTCGAGCGCCGAGAGCTCTTCCACCGACACGGGCGGGTTGTCGGAGGCGAGGTAGATCGTGAGCGTCTTCTCGTCGATGACGACCGAGCCCGCCGACTGCGGCTGCATCGCGGCCGAGACGAAGCCGCCGAGGGCGACCTCCGAGTAACCGGCGGCCGCGGCATCCGCCCGGTTCACCTCGACGGCGACGTATTCGCGCGACTCCGACAGGTTCGACGACGTCTGCGCGAGCGAGTCGAGCCCGTCGAGCTCCTGCTGCACCGCCTCGGTCGCGGCCTGCAGGTCCTCCGCGTTCGAGGCGGTGACGTCGACCGCGATGTCGCTCGAGGCGCCGAAGCCGCTCGATGCCGCCAACGTGATGTCGCCCACGTCGTCGAGGTCGTCGAGCTCCTCGCGCACCCCGGCCTGCAGGGCGTCCTGATCGGCGTCCTCGTCGGTCGTGATCGAGTACGTGATGGTCGCGCCGTTGCCGCCGCCGAGCGCCGCGGCGAGCCCGCGCCCGCCCGAGCCGATCGAGGTCTGCACGGTCTCGACGCCCTCGGTCTCGCGGATGACCTGCTCCACGGGCTCCGACGCGGCGCTGAGCGCATCCAGGCTGGTGCCGACCGGCAGCTCCTGCGTGACCCGGAACGTGTTCTGCCCCGACGAGCCGAGGAAGTTCGTCTTCATGAGCGGCGTGAGCGCCAGGGTGCCCACGAGCACGAGCCCGGCGATGACGAGGGTCACCACGCCGTGCTTCAGCGTCCACGCGATGATCGGCAGGTAGCCGCGCTGCAGCCGCGAGGGGTGCTCGAGCTCGTCGACGGCCTGCTTGGGGTTCTCCTCGTCGACGAACGCCGCCGCGGCGACCTCGCCCTCCTCGTCGTGCTTGTGCAGCTTGGCGGGCTTCAGGAACCAGTACGCGAGCACCGGCACGATCGTGAGCGACACGAGCAGCGACGCGGCGAGCGCGATCGTGACCGTCAGCGCGAACGGCCGGAACAGCTCGCCGGTGACCCCCTCGACGAGCGCGAGCGGCAGGAACACCGCGACGGTCGTGATGGTCGACGCGGTGATCGCGCCGGCGACCTCGCGTACGGCCCGCACGATGGTGGTGTCCTTCGGGGCCCCGGCCACCAGGTGCCGCTTGATGTTCTCGATGACGACGATGGAGTCGTCGACGACGCGGCCGATGGCGATCGTCAGCGCGCCGAGCGTGAGGATGTTCAACGTGTAGTCGGACGCCTGGAGGCCGATGAACGTGATGAGCACCGACGTCGGGATCGAGATCGCCGTGACGAGCGTGGCGCGCACCGACATCAGGAACACGAGGATCACGATCACCGCGAAGAGCAGGCCGAGCAGGCCCTCGGTCGCGAGCGACTCGATCGACTGCTGGATGTAGGGCGCCTGGTCGAACACGACGGTGAACGTGGCCCCGGGGTTCGTCGTGTCGAGCGACGACTCGAGATCGGGCAGGATCTCGCGCACCGCGTTCGACACCTCGACGGTGTTGGCCGCGGGCAGCTTCGTCACCGCGATGGTGAGCGCGGGCTCCCCGTTCACTCGCGAGATGCTCGTGACCGGGTTGTCGGTGAGCTCCACGGATGCCACGTCGCCGATGGTCGTCGCGACGGGCACGCCGACCGTGGCCGGGCCGGCCGCCCCGGCACCCGCCTCGGCGCCGGGGAACGCCGCTTCGCCGGACCCGCCGGACCCGCCGCCCGCGGCATCCGGAGCCGGCTGCTGCTCGGTCGCACCGAGCACCGGGAGCCCGGCGATGTCCTCGACGCTGCCGAGGGTCACGCCGGTCTGCACGGCGAAGGTGGAGTCGCCCTCGGTGATGGTGCCGGCCGGCACGAGGAGGCCGTTCTGCTGGAGCGCGTCGCGGATGGCCTGCTGCGAGATGCCGCGGGCGGCGAGCTCCTCGGGGTTCGGCGTGATCGTGACACGCTGCCCGACGTCGCCGATGAGGGTGGCCTCTCGTACGCCGTCGAGGTCGTTGAGCTCCCCGAGGGTCGTGCGCGTGATCTCGTCGGAGAGTGCGCTGATGTCGTCGGCACCGGTGACGGCGACCTGGATGACCGGGAAGTCGTCGAGGCTGAGGGCGAGCACCTGCGGGTCGACGTCCTCGGGGAGCTGGCCCGCGATGCGGTTCACCGCCGAGAGCAGCTTCTGCTCGGCGAAGGCGAGGTCGGTGCCGTAGGTGAAGCTCGCGGTGACGCGGGACAGGCCCGTGGAGCTCGTCGTGGACGTGGACTCGAGGCCCGTGATGCCCTGGATGGCGGTCTCGATCGGCGTGGAGACGTCCGTGTTGACGACGTCGGGCGACGCGCCCGGGTACGACGTGACGATGGACAGCTGCGGGAACTCGATCGACGGTGCGAGCTCCTGCTTGAGGCTCGACAGCGCGAGGCCGCCGAAGATCGCGACGACGATGGTGACGAGCGCGATGAGCGCTCGGTTCTTCATGCTGAGCGCGGCAAGCAGGTGCATCCCCCGATTCTCGCAGGGGCATGCGTGCGGGAACGTCACGGGAAGCTGGGAATACAAGGATGGCAACCCCCCGAACGGGGGCCGCCCTCGGAAAGAGTTTTCACGCTAACGTCGGAGGACGGGGGTGAGAGACCGATGATCGAAGCGGATCGCACGCGGCAGGTGCCGTGGCTCCGCTACGCCCTCCTGGGCACGATCCTCGCCGCCATCTGGCTCGCCGTGAGCCTCTTCGCAAGCGCCTCCGGCGCCTCGGCCGACGAGAACCAGCCGAGCGGCCAGGGCAAGGGACTGCTCGGCGCGGTCGGCGCCGTGGTCGGGGCGGTCTCGCAGACCACCGCGGCCGTCGGCGACACCGTCGGCACCGTCGTCGAGACGGTCGTCGAGCCGGTCAACACCGTCACCCAGCCCGTCGTCGAGGCGGTTCCCGAGCCCGTCGCTCCGGTCGTGCAGCCCGTCGTCGAGGCGGTTCCGGCCGTCACCGCGGCGGTCACGGGCACCGGGAACACGGTCGTCGGCACGACCAACACGGCCGTTGGCACCGTCGGCAACGCGGTCTCCGCGACCGCGAAGGCCGCCGCCGGCAGCGGCGCCGTCGGCAAGGTCCTGCACCCGATCGGCACAGGCGTCGGGCACGTGGTCGACTCGACCGTCGGTGCGGTTCCCGTGGTCGGCGCCGTGGTGCCCAAGGGCCTCATCGGCAAGACGGTGGGCGGCGTGGCCGACACCGTCGACGGCACCCTCGAGGCGGTCGTCGGCTCCATGGGGCCGCTTCCCACCGACGGCTCCGGCATCCTCCCCCAGCTCCCGTCGATCCCGCTCCTCCCGGGCGGATCCGGCGGCATCGGCGTGCCCGGCTCGCCCGTGATTCCGGGCCTCGGCGACCCGCTCGGCGCCACCGCGTCGTCGGCCACCGCCGCCGCGCCGCCCGCGAACGCGCCGGCCGCGCTGCACTCCAGCGCGCTGTCCACGACGTCGCCTGCGGGCTTCGACGCCACCTCTGTGCCCGCCGACCTGTCGGGCACGATCGCACCCGCCGACCGCGTTCCGAGCGGCGGCAACACTCCCGGTTCCCCCGCCTCCGGCGGCGGAGCCGGTGGAGCCGGCGGAGCCGGCGGTGCATCCGGAACCTCCGACGCGGCCTTCGCCGCGCTCGGCGCCGACGCCCTCGCGTCGATGGTGCTGAACTCGGTCGACGACGAGCTTCCGTCTTCGCCGGTGTTCGACACCGACACCACCCCTGACTGATCGGGGTCCGCTCCGCCTGTCCGCAGGCGGAAACGGTCATTGCTCCCTGCCTCGGGAGCAGACATCCCACATCAGTCAGGAGTTACATCATGAAGCGATTGGCCTTGAGGGCGCTGTATGCGACCCTCTTCGCCGGGGGGCTCACGCTCCTCGGAGCCGGGGTCGCCCACGCGTCGGAGACGAGTGGCGACGACGGCATCCTGTCGGGTTCCCAGGTCGGGATCTCGATCGACCTCCCCGTCACCGTGAACGGCAACGGGATCTCCCTCATCGGGGATTCGCAGTCGTCGGATGCCTCGACCGAGGTCGCCTCGGAGCCCGCGTCCGCACCGGTCGCCGTCACCTCCGGTGACGACGGCATCGGCTCCGGCACGCAGGCGCTGGTCGACATCTCGGTCCCGGTCACGGTCGGCGGCAACGCCATCTCCGTCATCGGCGACAGCGAGTCGAGCGACGCCGCCACGACCGTGGCGCCGGAGCCGGCTGCAGCATCCGACACCGCAGTGGCCGATGTGCCGGTGGCCCAGACGAGCGGCGACGACTCGCTGCTCGGCGGCACGCAGGCGCTCCTCGGCATCTCGGTCCCGGTCACGGTCGGCGGCAACGCCATCTCCGTCATCGGCGACAGCGAATCGAGCGGCGCCGGCACCGGCGTGGCGACCGGATCCACGCCCGGCTCCGACGGCGGCAACGCCGCCTGGACGTCGGGCGAGGACTCGATCCTCGGCGGAACGCAGGGCCTGATCGACCTGTCGCTGCCTGTGACGCTGGGCGGCAACGCCATCTCCGTCATCGGCGACTCGTCGAGTGACGGCGCATGGACCGAGGTCGCCTCCGGCGGCTCCGGTGCCGGCACCGGCTCGGGCACCGACGCCTGGACCTCCGGCGAGGACTCGATCCTCGGCGGCACCCAGGTGCTCGGCGACCTCGGCCTGCCGATCACGCTCGGCGGCAACGCCATCTCGGTGATCGGCGACAGTGAGTCCGCGGATGCCACGACGGTCGTGGCACCCGGAACCGGGGGCGGTTCCGCCACGACGAACGGATCGGACGGGCTGCTCGGGGGAACACAGCTCATCGCCGACCTGGTCGCACCGATCACCGCGGGCGGCAACGCCATCTCGGTGATCGGCGACAGCGAGTCGACGGATGCCACGACGGTCGTGGCTCCGGGAACCGGCGGCGGTTCCGCCACGACGAACGGATCGGACGGGCTGCTCGGTGGAACGCAGCTCATTCCGAACCTGGCGCTGCCCATCACGATCGGCGGCAACGCGATCTCGGTGATCGGCGACAGCCGGACGGACGGATCGACGACCATCGTCGACCCGACTGACCCGACCGACCCGACCGACCCGACCGACCCGACGGATCCCACGGACCCGACGGATCCCACGGACCCGACGGACCCGACGGATCCCACGGACCCGACGGACCCGACGACTCCGGTCGACCCGGGAACGCCGGGTGACGGCGGTTCGACCACCGTCGCCTCCAACGGGACGACCCACGTCGTGGCAGCGTCGACGACGCTCGCCTCGACCGGCGCCGACCTCACGGGCCTGGTGCTGGCGGCGTTCGCGATGCTGGCGGGCCTCGTGCTCGTCGGCTTCAGGAGGTTCGCGATCCGACGGTGATGACCACGGGGATCGGCGCGGCCCCTCAGCGCCGATCCCCCCGAGAGCCTGTGCCGCCACCCGATGCGGCGCAGTGGGCCACGGTGTTCGATCCCGTGGTCCGGGGGCGGCGGTCGAAATACCCAGGGGGGCGACCGCCGCCCCGCAACCCTGCTACCGCGAGGCGAAGAGGTCGGATGCCGCACCGAGACGGAGGAACACCGTCTCGCCCGTGGCATCCTTCAGCCCGTCGTTGTCGGTCACGGCGTAGACCTGGCCGTCGCCGCCGATGGCGAGGCCCTCGAGCTTCTCCTGCGTCCAGCCGTTGCCGGCCCGCAGCGCCGGCAGCACGTCGACCGCGAGCGCCTTGTCGAGCACGGGCAGTTCGCCCGGCCCGCCGAGGCCTGTGATGCCCGCGGCGTCGCCGAGGTCGACCGTGTACACGCGCTTCACCGCCGCCGCCGGGCCGTTGAGCTTGTCCCGCTCGATGACCGCGAGCGTGTCGGCGTCGACCGCGGTGACCTCCGAGAGCCCCATCCAGTCGCCCGGTGCCGTCGTGCCCTCGAGCCGGTACCCGAACCAGGTCCACGCACCGGTCGCCACGTCGTAGCGGCCGATGCGGGTCACACCGTCGCCGTCGATCGGGCCGGATGCCGCGGCCGGATCGGCCCACAGCGGGCGCTGCAGCGCGACGAAGACGAGCTCGGCGCCCGCGGCATCCGTCACCGCCGTGACGCCCTCGAGCCCCCACTTGCCCACGTGCGCCGTCATCTCGGCCGGCAGGGCGACGGTCTGCTGCACCGCGCCCGCGGCATCCGTGCGCACGAGCGCGTTGCCGGCGCCGTCGGCGCCCTCGGCGGCGAGCCAGAAGCCGCCCTGCGGACGGGCGAACAGTCCTTCGATGTCGAGGTTCGCCGGCGCTCCCGCGCTGGTCACGGGGAACGCGCGGGTGATGCGGGCGGGGGTGCCGGTCACGTCGACCGAGTAGATCGTGCTCGGCTTCACGGCGGAGTCGCTCGCGGCGAAGAGCGAACCGGCGTCGGCGGGATCCGCCGAGAGGGCGCCGAGGGCCTGCCAGCCGATCGCCGTGCCGTCGACCGAGTCCGAGACGATGCCGGTCTGGTCGTCGACGCCCGGCCCGAACTCGTAGACGTTCAGGCTGGCGCGCACGCCGACGGACGCGTCGTCGACCTCGCTCGAGACGACGAGCAGGTCGCGGGCCGGGATCGGCAGCACGCCCTCGGGACCGTTGGTCGCGAAGAGCGTCTGCACGAACTCGGGCTCCCTCGGGTTCGTCAGGTCGTAGACGGCGATGAAGTTCGAGCGCTCGCTCGCCACGAATGCGTACCTCGTGCCGTCGAACTCGGCGATGGCGAGCCCCTCGGGCTCGGGGCCCTTCTTCGCCGCGCGGTCGTCGTTGTAGACGCCGTGAGCGATGGCGAGCTGCTCGAAGGTGTTGCCGGCGTCCCACACCGGGGCACCCGTGACCACGTCGAAGATCGACCAGCCGCGGGTGCCGCCCACGAGGTCGCCCTCGTTCGCGACGGCGACGTGGCGCCGGTCGACCCAGGCGATCGCGTCGGGCTCGCGGGGCACGCCGACGAGCGAGCCGCTCGCGTCGATGACCTTGTCCTTCTTCGTGTCGAAGCCGTCGGCGGTGACCGTGCCGGCCGAGAACGCCCGCACGAGCAGGCCGGTGCGCGGCTCGACGATGGCGATGCCGTTGTTCTCCTGGAGCGTCACGGCGAGCAGGCCGTCGGGTGAGAACGCGACGTACTCGGGCTCGGGGTCGCCGGGCGCAGTGATGCCGGCGTGCTGCAGGATGCCGGTGGCGAGCTTCGAGCCGAACGAGACGGGCTTGGCCTTCCAGTTGGCCGGCTTCGCGCCGGTGAGCTTCACGACCTGCACGAAGCCGCCCGGAGCCTGCGGCAGGCCGCCCTCGACGCCGCCCACCTCGAGGTCCTCGTCGCGCTGGTTCTCGATCGCGATGGCCGCGTACTTCTGATCGGGCGAGATCGCGATCGAGTCGGGCTGCCCGCCGAGGTCGATGCTCGCGACCCGCTGCCGGTCGGAGAGCCGCAGCACGTCGAGGCGTCCCTTGGGCGCGGTGAAGTCGCCGCCGGTCTCGTCGATCACGACGAGGACGTACTGGCCCACGATCGACACCGAGGTCGGCTGGTCGTCGGCGTGTCCGAGCTCGGCGAGCGACACCGTTCCGAGGCCGACCGGCGCGGCGGGATCGGTGAGGTCGACGAACCCGATGCGCTTGCCGAGTGCGTCGGTGGAGACGACGGTGCGGCCGTCCTTCGACACCGCCGAGATCTCCGCGACGGTCGGCGCGGCCGGGTCGACCCCGGCGGGCACGTTCTGGAAGACGGGGTAGGTGGCTGTGCGGTGGAAGCTCGAGGCCTCGTCGGCCGCGAGGGCCGGCATCGCGCCCACCACGCCGAGGGCGACGACGGATGCCGCGGCCACGGCCGTGCAGCGCGCGAGTGTTGCTCGCTTCATGCGGGTGTGCTCCTGTCGGGGGAAGGGATGATTCCCCGCAACAGTGCTCCGGATGGGCGACGCCCCGGTGACCAGAGGGTGAACGGCCGGATGCGATCGGCGACCGCTGGTCGACCTAGGTCGTGCCCGCCTCTGGAGCGATGCCGGCGGCGGGGAGGATGACGTGGTCGATGAGCGAGGTCAGGTACTCCGCGTCGAGCGGCTGCTGCTCGACGAGCATCCGGAACGCCGCCATGCCCGAGGCCACCCTCGCCAGCAGCTCGATGTCACGATTTGCGGAGATCTCGCCCCGGTCGACGGCCCGCCGCAGGAAGAGCCGATTCACCGCGAGCCTGGGCTCGAGGATCGCCTCGTGCACGGCGGTGGCGAGTTCGGGCGACGAGGAGATCAGGCCGAACAGCCCGCCCATGATGCGCAGCTTGCGCTCGCCCTCCTCGATGGAGCGCGGGCGGATCATCGCGACGAGATCGCCGCGCAGCGTGCCCGTGTCGGGCAACCGCTCGGGGTCGAGGTCGGCGGCCTTCATGCACGCGACGGCGTCGAGCACGAGGTCGGCCTTCGAGGGCCATCGGCGGTAGATGGTCGCCTTGCCGGCCTTGGCCCGGGCGGCGACCATGTCGATCGTCATGCCGTCGAACCCGGACTCGGCGAGCACGTCGATGGCCGCGTCGAGGATCTCGGGGTCGCGGGTGTGGTCGCGCTTGCGGCCGAGCCGGGGAGCGGGCGCGTCGGACTCGAGCTGGGCGGTGGAGTCGGACTGCGCCATTGCGGTCTTCTCCCCTTCTCGCGTGGCGGTCGTGTTGCTGCCATGTTACTTCAGGAACTGTTCATATCCGAAACCGCCCAGTCTCGTATAGAGTGGCGCCCATGACCTCCGCTCCGACCACGACTTCCACGCCCGTCGCGGCGTCCTCCCGCCGGTGGTGGACCCTCGCGACCGTCGCGCTGGCCCAGCTCATGGTGGTGCTCGACGCCACCGTGGTGAACATCGCACTTCCGGCCGCGCAGGCCGATCTCGGCTTCTCCGACGGCGACCGCCAGTGGGTCGTCACGGCCTACTCGCTCGCGTTCGGCAGCCTGCTGCTGCTCGGCGGCCGGCTCTCCGACCTCTGGGGCCGCAAGCGCACCTTCATCATCGGCCTCATCGGCTTCGCGCTCGCCTCGGCCCTCGCGGGCGCCGCGCCGACCTTCGGCGTGCTCGTCACGGGCCGCGCGCTGCAGGGCGCCTTCGCCGCGCTCCTCGCGCCCACGGCCTTGGCGGTGCTCACGACGACGTTCACCATCCCCAAGGAGCGCGCTCGGGCGTTCGGCGTCTTCGGCGCGATCGCGGGAGCCGGCGGCGCCATCGGCCTGCTCCTCGGCGGCTTCCTCACCGAGCAGTTCAACTGGCGCTGGAACGTCTACATCAACGTGTTCATCGCGGCCGTCGCGATCGTCGGCGCCGCCCTGTTCGTGCGCCACGTGGCACGTACCGGCCCGCGTCCGAAGCTCGACCTGCCCGGCACGATCCTCATCTCGGGCGCGCTGTTCCTCCTCGTCTACGGGTTCTCGAACGCCGAGACCGAGGGCTGGGACTCGCCGATGACGTGGGGCATGCTCGCGGCATCCGCGGTGCTGCTCGTCGCGTTCGTGCTCTGGCAACGTCGTGCAGCGCACCCGCTGCTCCCACTGCCGATCGTGCTCGACCGCAACCGCGGTGCGGCGTACCTGTCGGTCTTCATCGCGGGGGCCGGCATGTTCGGCATCTTCCTCTTCGTCACGTACTACCTGCAGACGTCGCTCGGCTACTCGCCGATCCAGACGGGGCTGGCGTTCCTGCCGATGATCCTGATGCTCGTGCTCGCCGCGCAGCTGTCGACCAACCTCTTCGTGCCCAGGTTCGGCCCGAAGGTCATGGTGCCGATCGGCATGGTCATCGCCGCGACCGGCATGGTCATCCTCACCCACCTCGACGCGCAGAGCACCTACGTCGCCGACGTCCTCGCGCCGCTCATGATCCTCGGCTTCGGCATGGGCTCGATCATGCCGGCGTCCATGCAGACGGCCACGTTCGGCGTCGAGCGGTCGTTCGCGGGCGTCGCGTCGGCCATGGTGAACACCAGCCAGCAGGTGGGCGGCTCGATCGGCACCGCGTTGCTGAACACACTCGCCGCGACCGCGGCCACCGACTACATCGCGTCCCACACGCCGCCGACCGAGGCGGTGCTGGCGGATGCCGCGATCCACAGCTATGCGGTCGCCTACTGGTGGGGCGCCGGCCTGTTCGCGGTGGGCGCGGTGATCGCGGCGCTCCTGTTCCGCCGTCGCACGGACGGCCCCTCCATCGCGGCGCCCCGGGGCGAAGGCTCCCAGACCGCGCCGGCTGACGACGAGCCGGTGATCGCCACGGGCGTGTGATCCTCAGACCACGGAGGCCAGCAGCTCGGGTTCGGGCTCGGCCGCCGGCGTGCGGGCGAGCGACCGCCAGGCGCGCGCGAGCGCCAGTACCGCGGCATCCGTCGTCTCGGGGCTGTAGCAGATGGGCAGCCGGAGGAACCGCTCGAACGCCCCGTCGACCCCGAACCTCGGGCCGGCGGCCACGATGAGCCCCTCGCGACGCGCGCCGAGCGCGAGCTGCGAGCTCACCGGCGCACCGAGGCCGACCCAGGTGACGATGCCGCCGGTGACGCGCGGCACGTCCCACTCGGGCAGGTGCCGGGCGACAAGGTGCTCGAGGCGGTCCCGGCCGGCGCGGAGCTGTTCGCGCCGCAGCTCGAGGATCTCGTCCATGCGGCCGAGGAGCCGGGTGACGATGAGCTGCTCGAGGATCGGCGTGCCGAGATCGCCCGGCGAGCGCACGGCGAGCAGCCGGCGGATCAGCGGCCGCTCGGCACGGATCCAACCCACGCGGATGCCGCCCCACACCGTCTTGCCGACCGAACCGATCAGCACCGCGTGCCCATCGGCCGCCATGGGCGGGAAGTCGCCCTGCCGGTCGATGGACAGCTCGGCGGTCGTCTCGTCGGCGATGACGACGGTGCCCTGCCGTGCGGCGGCGTCGAGCGCGCGGGCCCGGGTCTCGCGGCTCATGGTGCGCCCGGTGGGGTTCTGGAAATCGGGGATGAGGTACGCCGCGACCGGGTTCGAGTGCCGGATCGCCTGCACCAGCCCGGCCGCCTGTTCGCGGTCGTCGTCGCCCTCGGTGCCGGCCGGCACGACCGGCACGGTCACGAGGCGAGCGCCTGCCGCGCGCAGGGCCTCGTAGGCGTGCGGGTAGATCGGCACCTCGGTGAGCGCGCGGTCGCCGCGACCCACGAGCGCCCGGGCGAGCAGGCCGATGGCGTGCTGAGCACCGATCGTGACCATGATCTGGTCGGGCGTGGTGGGCAGTCCGCGAACGGCATAGCGGTCCGCGATGGCCTGGCGCAGCGCCGGCGTGCCGATGGGATCGAAGCCCGAATCGGCGAGGTGCGCGGGAAGGTCGTCGACGGCCTGTCGAGCGACCTCCGCCAGCCAGGGCAGGGCGGGCGGCGCCGCCTTCGAGAAGTCGATGTACTCGCTCTCGAGCGGCGCGGGCAGGATCGCGGGCGCACCGGGCAGGCGGGCCACGCTGCCCGAACCGCGCACGCTGTGCAGCATGCCCTGCTCGCGCAGCTGCCGGTAGGCCGCGGTGACGGTCGTGCGGCTCAGTGAGAGCCGCTCCGCGAGGTCGCGCTCGGCGGGCAGGCGCGTGTCGACCCCGATGCGGCCGTCGACGATGAGCAGGCGGATGCGTTCGGCGAGCCCCTCGTACGCGCTGCCAGCTCCGCGCCAGTCTCCGAGGAGGAGTTCGAGCGAGCGCGCACTGAGCGAGAGATCAGCCATCAGGCCACTTTAGGCCGATTGGCTCTTTGTGAACAGGCCAATCGTGGAATTGGATTGCATCATGCTTCGCCGTCCGACCGACCCCGCTCCCGTGATCGTCCGCCGCTTCGTGCAGCTCTTCGTGGGCCTGTTCCTCTACGGCATGGGCATCGCCCTCATCGTGCGGGGCGAGCTCGGCGTCGCCCCGTGGGACGTGCTCACGCAGGGCATCGCCAAGCAGACCGGCCTCAACTTCGGGCTCATCACCGTCATCACGAGCGGCATCGTCCTGTTGCTGTGGATTCCCATCCGGCAGAAGCCGGGATTCGGCACGATCATGAACGCGCTGCTCGTCGGGCCGTTCGCCGACCTCGGCCTCTGGCTGATCCCGTCGGGCCTCGACCTCTGGGCGCGCATCCTCCTGCTCGGCGCGGGCATCGTCGTGCTCGCGATCGCGACCGGCCTCTACATCGGCGCGCACTTCGGCCCCGGCCCCCGCGACGGCCTGATGACCGGCCTGCACCGCGTCACCGGATGGCGCATCTGGATCGTGCGCACCGGCATCGAGGTCATCGTTCTGGCCATCGGCTGGGCCCTGGGCGGCGACGTCGGCATCGGCACCGTGGCGTTCGCCGTCCTGATCGGACCGCTGTGCGGGTACGCGATCCCGCTGTTCGCGATCCGTCGTTCGAGCGCGATGCCCGCCGCGCCCGCACGCGTGGCTCGGCACCCTCGGGCGGCATCCGCCACCTCCTGACCGGCGATCGCCCCCGAGGCCGGGACACCTCGGGGGCGATGACGCCCGCCTGCTACAGGTTGCGGTCGGCGTAGACGGTCATCGCGTCCCGCACGAACTCAGCGCCGGCCCGGCCGCCGTAGTTCGCGCCGAAGCGCTCGTCGGCCACGTACATCTCGGCGAGCCCGACGAAGTACTCCTTCGTCGGTCCCGCCGCGCCGCCGCCGGGCGTGCCCGGAATGCCGCGCAGCCAGTCGAACTGGCGCTGCGCGAGGGCCTGGGCCTCGTCGCCGGCGGGGTCGACGCCCCGTTCGTGCGCCGAGACCCAGTCGCTGCCGAGCTGCGCCAGGCGCTGCTGCCATGCCGCCTTCTCGTCGGCGCTCATCGAGCGCCACCACGCGTCGCTCTTCGCGTACGCGTCCTTGCCCCAACGCTCCTCGACCTCCTCCTTGTACCGGGTGTGGTCGAAGCCGTCGAACATCTGCTCTGCCATGAGTCGTTCACCTCCTTCCAATGCTCCGATGGTGCGTTCGACCGACGCGATCTGCCGCGTCAGCCGGTCCTGTTCCTGCTGCAGCCATTCGAGATGGCTGCGCAGGGCGTGCGGGGCGCGCTCCTCGCGCTCGAGCACCTCGCCGATGGCGGGGAGGCCGAGGCCGAGCTCGCGCAGCAGCATGATGCGCTGCAGTCGTACGAGCGCCGCATCGTCGTAGTAGCGGTAGCCGTTGCCGCCGACGCGGCTCGGCGGCAGCAACCCGATGTCGTCGTAGTGGCGAAGCGTGCGGCTCGTGGTGCCGGCGAGCTTCGCGATCTCCTGGATCGACCAGTCCATGCGTCCTCCTCCCTTCCTCTCGTCTCCCGTTGTCGATGGATGCCACGCTAGAGGTTGACGCTGCGTCAATGTCAAGCACGCGGCATCCGCCGCACTTGCAGTCGGTGGAAACGCGATATATCGTGTTGCAGGACAAGACGCGATATATCGCGATAGAGAACGCGCACGAGACGGATGCCGCGGCATCCAGATTCGGCGCAGAGGGAGAAGCACCATGGCCATCGAGAAGTGGGTCATCGCCCCCGGAGACTCCCGGGTCATCGACCTGGAACTCGTGCGCAAGCTCAAGGTGAGCCTCATCGGCGGCAAGGTCGACATCATCGCGCACGACGAGCCCGGCGCACGCATCGAGATCTCGAGCGTCACCGGCAAGGACCTGCTCGTGCAGATCGACGGCGACTCGCTCGAGATCGACCACCCGCAGCTGCGCTGGGACAACTTCATCGACGCCTTCAAGGGGTTCGTCGGCAGCGCGAAGGCGGAGGTGTCGATCCTCGCCCCGCGCCACGTCGCCATCAAGCTCGGCGTCGTCTCAGGTGACGCGCTCATCTCGGGCTTCGCGACCGACGCGAAGTTCAACACCGTGTCGGGCGACCTGGTGATCGACAACCACGAGGGCGACGTCGAGCTGTCCAGCGTCTCGGGCGAGGTCTCGGCCGGCAACCACACGGGTCGCATCACGGCGCACTCGGTCTCGGGCGACATCGTCGCGACCGGCGACATCGTGTCGTTCAACGCCGACACCGTCTCGGGCAACATGATCGTCGATGCCGAGGGCACGCCGCACCGCATCGACACGAACACGGTGTCGGGCGACCTCACCGTGCGCTTCGAGCCCGGCACCGGCGCCCGCTACCGCGTCAACACGGTCGGCGGCACGGTGCTGCTCGACGACTCCACCATCAAGGGCATGCTCGGCAAGGGCTTCGAGCGCACCGTCGGCGAGCTCGCCGGCCGCTGGCTCGAGCTCGGCGCGAACAGCGTGTCGGGCAACATCTCGATCATGCGCCGCGAGGCGTCGGCGAAGGCGGGCACGGCGGATGCCGCAGCCGGCACCGGCGCGGGCGACGCCGGGGCCTCGGCATGACTCCCCCCGTCTTCGCCCACGGCAACCTGCGCCTCTATCTGCTCGCCCTGCTCGACGAGCGGCCCCGGCACGGCTACGAGCTGATCCAGGCGCTCTCCGATCGCTTCGGGGGCACCTACAGCCCGAGTGCCGGCACCATCTATCCCCGCCTCTCCAAGCTCGAGGAGGAGGGACTCGTCACGAAGTCGACGGACGGCCGCAAGACCGTCTACGAGATCACGGATGCCGGTCGAGCCGAGCTCGAGGCACGCCGCCACGACCTCGACGCCATCGAGGACGACCTCACCGACTCGGTGCGCCGCCTCGCCGACGGCGTGCGCGCCGAGGTGAACGACGCGATGCGCACGCTGCGTGCCGAACTCGCCAGCGCTGCGCGCGAGGCGAAGCGTGCCGCGTCGAGCGCGCCGGCCGGCAGCGGCACGGGAGCGGGCGGTGCGACCGGCGGCACGGGTGGCACGGGCTCATCGGCCCCGCACGCCGACTCGAACCGCGCCGTGCACGAGGCCGACCTGGTGCTCAACGAGTTCCGCCAGCAACTGCGCACCGACCTGCGCACCCGGGCCCACGGCGGCCGCGTGTCGGCCGAGGCCGTGACGCTGCTGCGGGACCGCCTCGCCGAGGTGCGCGCCGACGTGCTGGCGACCCTCACCGACCACTGACCCCGCCTGAGACCCCCGACACCCGCCATCCTGCGGGTGTCGGGGGTCGGTGGTTGTCTTGGGGCATGACGGATGTCGCACTGCAGCCCTGGTCCGACGACGACCTCGACCTGCTGCGCCGGGCGAACACCCCCGAGCTCATGGACCAGATGGGCGGCGTCGAGGCCGACGAGCAGGTCATCGCCCGTCACGAGCGCTACCTGCGGCTGTGGCGCGAGGGCGCGGGCTTCCAGTTCCGCATCATGATCCCCGGCCACCCCGAGGGCGTCGGCATCGTGGGCTACTGGCATCGCGACGAAGACGGCGAGCCGGTGCTCGAATCGGGCTGGTCGGTCGAGTCCGAGTACCGCGGGCAGGGCATCGCGCCCGCGGCGGTGATCGCCATGCTCGAGGTCGCCCGCGCGCACGGAGACACGCTGCCGGTGCACGCCTATCCGCGCGTCGACAATGCCGCCTCCAACGCGGTGTGCCGCAAAGCCGGCTTCACGCTGCTCGGTGAGAAGGACTTCGAGGTCACGCCGGGCAACGTGCTGCACACGAACGACTGGGTCTACGAGTTGGCCCCTGCCACGGCGTAGCCTCGAGGGGTGCTCGCCTACCTCGCCGTCGCCCTCGGCGGCCTCGTCGGCACGGGCCTGCGCCTCGCCTGCGATCTCGCGTTCCCGCATGCCGACGGCGAGTTCCCCATCGAGACCCTCGTCGTCAACCTGGTCGGAGCGTTCGCGCTCGGCTGGCTGGTCGGCGGGGTGTGGACCCGACCGACCACGCCGTTCTGGCTCAAGGCGGGCCTCGGGTCGGGCGTGCTCGGGTCGTTCACCACACTGTCGGCGGTGATGGCCTCGCTCCTCCTGCTCACCGCCGGAGGCGACGCAGGGGTCGCGGTCGCCTACCTGCTGGCCTCGGTGATCGGCGGGCTCGGGCTCGCCGCGGCCGGCCTCCGCATCGGCTCGCTCATCGCCCACCGTCCCATGCCGACCGAGATCACCGACGCCGGGGAGACCCTGTGACCGCGTCGCTCGCGCCGCTCGTCGTGGTCTCCGTGCTCGTGGCGGGCGCCGTGGGCGCTGTGCTGCGCTACGCGCTGTCGCGGGCGCTGCCGGTGCGGCCCGGACACCTGCCCGGCGGCATCCTCATCGTGAACGTGGTCGGCTCGGGCGTCGCCGGCGCGCTGATCGGACTCGCGGAGCGCGCGGCCCTCGACGGCGACCTGCGCCTCGTGCTGGTCACGGGGTTCTGCGGCGGCCTCACGACGTTCAGCACGTGGACGGTCGAGACCATCGAGCTCGTCGACGGCGGGCGTTGGCGGGCCGCGATCCTCAACGTCGTGGTCACCCTCACCCTCGGGCTCGCCGCCGCGGCGGGCATGTACCTCCTCGTCCTGACCTGACTCCCCACCCGGCTGACTTGACTCTCGACCCGGCGGGTGTAGTGTCGTCCGCCGTGACGAATGAAGTCGGCGAGCCGCCGGCAGAACTGAAGTCGCCGAAGAACTGGATCATCGGCGACCCCCTCCCGACCGAGAAACTCGAGGGGCAGCTGCTCCCGAAGCACCTGGCGCTCCCGATCTTCGCGAGCGACCCGCTGTCCTCCGTGGCGTACGCCCCGCAGGAGCTGCTGATGATCCTCATGGTGGGCGGCCTCGCCTTCCTGAGCTTCGCGCCGTGGGTGGCCCTGGCCGTGGTGGTGCTGCTCGTGACGGTCGTGGCGTCGTACCGGCAGCTCATCCGGGCATACCCCTCGGGCGGCGGCGACTACGAGGTGGCGCACCGCAATCTCGGCGAGAAGGCCGGCCTGGTCGTGGCATCCGCCCTGCTCGTGGACTACGTGATGACCGTCGTCGTGTCCGTCGCGTCGGGCGTCGACAACATCATCTCGGCGATCCCCGAGCTCAACGGGTTCCGGGTCGAGCTGGCCGTGCTCTTCGTCATCCTGCTCGCCGCCGTGAACCTCCGCGGCGTCAGCGAGTCGTCGAAGGCCTTCGCCGTGCCGACCTACCTCTTCATCGGCAGCGTGTTCGTCATGGTCGTGGTGGGCCTCACCCGCACCCTGCTCGGCGACCCGCCCGTGGCCGAGTCGTCGATCTACGGCGTCGACCCCGAGTCGCTCACGCAGGCGGGCATCATCCTGCTGCTGCTGCGTTCCTTCGCGAGCGGATGCTCCGCGCTGACGGGCGTGGAGGCCATCTCGAACGGCGTGCCCGCCTTCCGCCGTCCCAAGGTCCGCAACGCCCAGCGCACCCTCGTGCTCATGGGCGGCATCGCGATCGTGCTCTTCGCGGGGCTCACGGCGCTCGCGCTCATCTCGAACGTGCACTACGCCGAGAACCCGTGCAACCTGATCGGCTGGACGGAGTGCGCCACGGAGCCGCAGAAGAGCCTCATCGCGCAGGTCGCGGGCGCCACCTTCGGCGACAACTCCGTCTTCTTCTACCTGATCCAGGCGACGACCGCGCTCGTGCTGCTCCTCGCGGCCAACACGGCGTTCAACGGGTTCCCGCTGCTCGGCTCGGTGCTCGCGCAGGACGGCTACGCGCCCAAGTCGCTCTCGACCCGCGGCGACCGCCTCATCTACTCGAACGGCGTGGTGATCCTCGCGCTCGCGGCCTCGTTCATCCTCGTGGTGTTCCAGGCGAACCTGACGGTGCTCATCCAGCTCTACATCATCGGCGTGTTCGTGTCGTTCACGCTCGGGCAGACCGGCATGGTCCGGCACTGGCTGCGCGAGCTCTCGCTGCGGCGGCACCCGTCGTCGAAGGCGAAGCCGCGGCGAACGGCAGCCTCGGCGGATGCCGATGCGAAGCCGCTCTCTCAGGGCGCCGTGATGCGCGCCCTCGTGATCAACGCCATCGGCGCGGGCATGACCGCGGTCGTGCTCATCGTCGTGACCATCACGAAGTTCACCCACGGCGCGTGGATCGTGTTCGTGATGATGCCCATCCTCTTCTTCCTGATGATGGGCGTGAACCGGTACTACCGCGACGTCGAGAAGGAGATCGAGGTCGACCCGACCACGACGTTCGGCGCGACGGGCGACCACGCGATCGTGCTCGTCGGCCGCATGCAGAAGCCCACCCTGAAGGCGCTCGACTACGCGATCGCGGCGCGCCATGACTCCCTCGAGGCCGTGCACGTGTCGATCGACGACGAGTCCACGAAGCGCCTGAAGAAGGACTGGGTCAAGCAGAACATCCACGTGAAGCTGCGCATCCTGTCGTCGCCGTACCGCGACCTCAGCCATCCGCTCATCCAGTACATCAAGAACCGCAGGGCCGAGCACGGCTCCGAGGTCGTCACCGTCTACATGCCGCAGTTCATCGTGGGCCACTGGTGGGAGAACATCCTGCACAACCACAAGGCGCGGCGCATCCGCCAGAAGCTGCTGCTGGTGCACGGCGTCACCGTGGCGCTCGTGCCGTGGCTGCTCGACTCCTCCGACCTCATCTACGGCCGCCGTTCACGCCCGCTGCCCGGTCAGGATCGCCGCGGCGAGCCGGTGCGCCCGCTGCCGCGCCGGCCGATCGCCGAAGCGCCGCATCCGACCACGACAGGATCGAAGCGCGGTCGCTAGGCTGCCGCCCATGGTGGTCGACGACGACGTGCGCGTGTTCCTCGAGACGATCGAGCGTCCCGTGCGCCGTCGCGACGCCGAGACCCTCCTCGACCTCATGTCGCGGGTCACCGGCGAGCCCGCCCGCATGGCCTACCGCGGCATCATCGGGTTCGGCACGTACCACTACCACTACGAGAGCGGGCGGCAGGGCGATGCGGCCGCCGCGGCCTTCGCCCCGCGCGGGCCGTCGACGACGATCTACCTGCCCGACGGCGTCGCGGCCCACTCCGACGCGCTCGAGCGCCTCGGCCCGCACACCACGGGCGTCGGATGCCTCTACGTGAAGGACCTCGCGAAGATCGACCTCGACGTGCTGGAGCAGGTCGTGGCGGCGTCGTACGCGACGGTCACCGCCGGGACGTTCGGACGGCGGGCGCGCGACGGCGGGAGCTCGTCGGGCTGAGCGCCGCGGCATCCGCTCGCTAGAGCATCGCCATGATCTGGCGGGCGATCATGCGGCCCGCCCGGTTGGCGCCGATGGTGGAGGCCTGCGGGCCGTACCCGGCGAGGAAGATGCGCGGGTCGTTCCACGAGGCGCCCTGGCCGACCGTGATGCCGCCGGCCTTCTCGCGCAGCTTGAGCGGCGACAGGTGCCGCAGGTCGGGCCGGAAGCCCGTGGCCCAGATGATCGCATCGGCGCGCGCCATGCCGCCGTCGTCGCCGTCCCAGACCACGCGATCGGGTTCGATCCGATCGAACATGGGCCGCGCGACGAGCAGGCCCCGCTCGATCCCCGCCGCGATCCTGCGGCTCTTCGGCACGCCGGTGCCGCTGACGACCGAGGGAAGCGCGCGGCCCGACCTGGCGGCCTCGTCCTGCAGGGCGACCGCGGCCGAGGCGCCCTCGAGGTCGAGCTCCTGGCGATCGAGCCAGTCGATCGGGCGCCGAGAGACCCAGGTGAGGCCGGCCGCGACGTCCTCGAGCTCGAGCATGAAACCGATCGCCGACGTGCCGCCGCCGACGACGACGACGTGCTGGCCGCGGAAGTCCGCCGCGTCGACGTAGTCGGAGGTGTGCAGGTGCCGGCCCGCGAAGTCGGCCATGCCGGGGTAGTACGGCACGAATGGAGAGCCCCAGGTGCCCGTGGCGTTCACGAGGAACTGCGTCGCGAGCCGGTGCTGCGGAGCCGACGGGGCAGGAGGCTCCTCGAACGTCTTGCGCCGGCGGCCGAAGAGGCCCTTGGCCTTGGCCTCCTCGACGGGCTGCGGGGTGAGGTCCTCGTACTGCACGAGCAGGTCGACGCCCTCGTTCGCGACGGCGCGCACGTTCATGGGGCGACGCACCCGCAGGTCGAAGTGCTGCTCGAACCGCCCGTAGTAGTCGGCGACGACCTCCTTCGCCGGAAGCGTGCGGTCGGCGGTGTCGAAGCTGACGCCGAGCTCGGCCATGCCGGGCAGGTCGTTGACGCGGTGCGCGGTGCCGAGGCGGAGCGACGACCAGCGGTGCTGCCATGCGCCGCCGGGCCCTGGAGCCCGGTCGAGCATGACGAAATCGTCGTCGGCGACGAGCTCGAAACGGCGCAGGTAGTAGGCGACGGAGAGCCCGGCCTGACCGGCTCCGATCACCACGACCTTCACGCGTTCAGGGCTCGTCATCACGTGACAATCTCAGCATGTCTTGCTGGATGCGCGCACCATGGCGGCGCGGCGGATACGGCCGGCGCACACTCGCTGTGGAAGGCTCCGACCGGCCCGATTCGCGGTGCTAAACTGGCAGCCGGACGAATTTCTTCTATCAGAGCGCGCCGGGTGAAGACCATCCCACCCGGCCAGATGTCGTAAGGGGGTCACGCATGGGGCGCGGCCGTCAGAAAGCCAAGCACACCAAGGTCGCTCGGGAGCTGAAGTACTTCAGTCCGAACACCGACTACACGGCGCTTGAGCGCGAACTCACGGGTTCGCAGCATGACGAATACAACGAAGAGGCGTCGAAGTGGTCGGAGTACGCCGCCGACGACGACGACACCTACGTCACCGGAGACGAGCAACAGCGCGCCTAGTCGCGACCGATGTTCAACGCTTGGCGCTGACGACGGCTTCTTGCGCAACCCTGCCGCCCATCGACGATCCGACGACCCGGTGACCCGGTCGAGGCGGACCGCGCGGGGCGGACGCCTCATGCCTGGAATCGCCAGCGCGCGGTCTCCTCGACGAACCGCTCCAGTTCGGCGAGCGAGTTCGACGGAGTGATGGCCCGTAGCACGAGCTCGTCGACGACGTCGAACGCGGCCAGCCCCGCGGCATCCGTCACCGTCGCGTCGGCCGCGGCGATGCCGAGGCGTTCGAAGTTCGCGGCGTACGACGGCACCGACTCGTAGCGGGTGATCTCCTGCTCGAGCGCCGGCCGCGCCTGCTGCTCGGCGATCGTGCGCACGTAGAGCACGACCCGCGGGCGGAGCGCATCGGCGGCGCTCGCCGCAGCGCGGGCTTCCTCGGCCGCCGCCCGCGCCGCCTCCGGCGTGAGCCAGTTGAGCAGCACGCCGTCGGCGTGCTCGGCGGCCAGCCGGCGCATCCGCGGGCCGAGCGCACCCACGACGATGGACGCGGTCGTGGACGCGCGCAACGCCCGGACACCCTCGCTGACCAGGCGAACCGGATGCTCGGCCCGACCCGAGCCGATCCCCAGGGTCGTGCGCGCCACGGGCAGTTCACGCAGGTCGAGCGTGTCGGCGGGCCGACGGTCGAGTGGGATGACACCGGTCGCGAGGCGGAGCGTGTCGGTCACGGATGCAGCCGCGCGGAGCCCGTCGAGGGAGTCGCCGCCGGGCACGTCGTTGATCCAGAGCGCCGAGAAGCCGAGCCGCTCGACGCGCGGGGCCAGCTCGCGGGCCACCTCGGCACTCGTCGTGCCGATGATCCCGATCGAGACGGCCGCGTGCATCGGCTCAGTCCCGGTAGGCGCCCACGAGGCGCACGGCGCCGCCGTCGACGCCCTTCGCGCCCTGCTCGAATCCGTCGAGGTCGCGATCGCCGATGGCGACGGTGCCCGCCTGCCACGAGGGCAGGCCGAGCGCGTCGAGCTCGTCGATCACGGCGGCGGCGTCCTCCGCGGCGACCACGGCGAAGAAGCCGATGCCGAGGTTCCAGGTGCCCTCGGTGGACTCGAGCGTCGTGCCCGCGAGGTCGTTGAGCACGCGGAAGACGGGCGCCGGCGACCACGTCGACCGGTCGAGCTCGACCCACGAGCCGCGAGGGAGCACGCGGGCGAGGTTCGCCGCGATGCCGCCGCCCGTCACGTGCGACAGCGAGTGCACGGATGTCGCGAGCCGGTCGTGCTCGAGGAGGCGCACGAGCGGCCCGGCGTAGAGCCGCGTCGGCTCGAGGAGCGCCTCGCCCCACGTCGTGCCGAGCTCTGCGGCGGCATCCGTGTACGACAGCCCCGCGTTCGCGAGGATGTGCCGGACCAGGGAGAACCCGTTGGAGTGCAGGCCGCTCGAGGCGATCGCGATGACCGCGTCGCCGTCGCGCACGCGCTCGGCGCCGAGCAGCCGGTCGGCCTCGACCACGCCGACCGCGGCGCCGGCCACGTCGTAGTCGTCGGCGCCCATGAGCCCGGGGTGCTCGGCGGTCTCGCCGCCGACGAGCGCGGTGCCCGTCTCGGCGCAGGCCCTCGCGATGCCCGTGACGATCGCGGCGATGCGCTCGGGCACGACCTTGCCGCAGGCGATGTAGTCGGTCATGAACAGCGGCTTCGCCCCGACCACGACGATGTCGTCGACGACCATGCCCACGAGGTCCTGCCCGATGGTGTCGTGACGGTCGAGCGCCTGGGCGATCGCGATCTTCGTGCCGACGCCGTCGGTCGAGGTCGCGAGCAGCGGCCGGGCGTAGTCCTTCGCGAACGAGAGGTCGAAGAGACCGGCGAAACCGCCGACCCCGCCGAGAACGTTGGAGCCGTGCGTCGCGGCGACGGCCTCCTTCATGAGCTCGACGGCGAGATCGCCCGCCCGGGTGTCGACTCCGGCGGCGGCGTAGGACGAGTTCGAGGTCACCTGTCAAGCGTACCCGCGGCCCGCGCGCCGATCCGTGCCCTGGCGGACAGCGCACCCTAAAATGGACCCATGCACGCGGGCGGAACTCCGTCGTGGGTGATTCGCGAGAACGCGAGTCGCTCGGTCCTCCTCGCCCTCTACCTGCGCGAAGTGCTCGCGATCGCGTCGCCGGTGGAGCTGCCGAGGCTCCGCGACGTCGGCGCAGTCGGCGACCGGCTCGAGATCGACCAGCACGACCTGCTCGAACGGCAGTGGCGGGCCTGGTGGGCGATGACGGTCGAGCCCGAGGCGCATCCGTCGGCCGTGCCGCTCGAACTCGTCGAGGCGTACGACACCGATGTGGCGCTGCCCGTCTCCGAAGCGGAGATCCTGGCCGCGGCGATCGTGCCGCACGCCGAGGCCGCGCGGGCCTGGGCCGAATGGGCGCATCAGGGGTACCGCACCGCATCGGCCGCACGCCGTGGCGACTCCTACCGCGCCTACGCCGGCACGATCGCCGAGCACGAGCGTGAAGTGGGGCGCCGGGCGCACTCCTTCGAGCTCAACGTCGAGGTGGTGCCGTTCACGCAGCCGGGCGTCTGGTGGATCGGCGCGATGACCGTGGCGGTCACCGACTCCCTGCGATCGGATGCCTCGGCGTTCGACGACGCCATCCACCCGATCATCGCCGAGCTGGCATAGCGGGCCCACTCACAGCTACGGGTCGTCGAGGCGCCGCAGCGCACCCGTGGACGGGAGCGCATGCCAGACTCGATCGCATGAGCATCTGGTTCGGCGAGCCCTCCCTCGACTGGGCGAACTCGCGTCGCGACGGCACCCTCCTGAACGAGCTCGGCATCGAGATGACCGAACTCACCGATGGCTCGCTCAAGGGCCGGATGCCGGTCGACGGCCGCACGCGGCAGCCGGGCGGGGTGCTGCACGGCGGGGCATCCGTCGCCTTCGCCGAGAGCTTGGCGAGCTGGGGCTCGACGTTCACCGTCGACCCGGCCACGAGCTACTGCGTCGGCATGGAGATCAACGCCAACCACGTGCGCCCGGTCGCCGAGGGCTGGGTCTACGGCGAGGCGACGCCGATCTCGCGCGGCCGCACCACGCAGGTGTGGGACATCAGGATCACGGATGCCGCGGGCAAGCTGGTGTGCGTCTCGCGCTGCACGATGGCCGTGCTGCCCAAGCCGTCGGAGTACTGAGGCCCCGCGCCGCGGGCCTCGGGAATATCGTGGGCGTGTGAAGCCCTTCGTCCTCCTCGCGACGCGCGCCGAGGACCAGCCCGCCGACGAGGAGTACGCGCTGTTCCTCCGCCACTCCGGCCTCGACGAGCGCGACCTGGTCCGGGTGCGGCTCGAGGCGGAGCCGATGCCCGACCTCGACCTGGACGGGCTCTCGGGCATCTTCGTCGGCGGCGGCCCCTTCAACGCGTCCGATCCTGCCGAGCGGAAGTCGCCGGTGCAGCGGCGGGTCGAGTCCGAGTTCGACGCGCTCCTCGACGAGGTCGTGGCCCGGGACTTCCCTTTCCTCGGGGCCTGCTACGGCGTGGGCACCCTCGGCGTGCACCAGGGCGCGCCGATCGACCGGACCTACGCCGAGCCGATCAGCGTCGTGCCGGTCACGCTGACCGACGCCGGGGCATCCGACCCGATCCTCGCCGGGATGCCGCCGACGTTCAACGCGTTCGTGGGGCACAAGGAGGCGATCCGATCGCTGCCGGCCTCCGCGACCCTGCTCGGGTCGTCGCCGACCTGCCCGGTGCAGATGTTCCGGGTCGGGTCGAACGTCTACGCGACGCAGTTCCACCCCGAGCTCGACGTCGAGGCCATCACCGTGCGAATCCACGCCTATGCGAACCACGGGTACTTCGCGGCCGACGAGCTCGAGCCGACGCTCGCCGCGGTGCGTCGGGCGGAGGTGTCGCATCCGAGCCGGATGCTGCGGGCCTTCGTCGAGCGTCACGCCCGGTAGCGGCACCCGCTCAGCTGAGCAGGAGGTGCCGTTCAGGCGGCTCACACGCGCGCGTGTGGGAGGATGGATCGTCCTGCTCGGACGCTCAACCCACCCCCACGAGGAGCCCTAGCTCGCATGTGCGGCATCGTCGGCATCGTCTCCACCGAGCCCGTCAACCAGCAGATCTACGACAGCCTCCTGCTGCTGCAGCACCGGGGGCAGGACTCCACCGGCATCGCGACCGCAGACGGACCGGTCTTCCACATGACGAAGCAGCGCGGGCAGGTGCGTGAGGCCTTCCGCACGCGCGACATGCGCTCGCTGCTCGGCAACATGGGCCTCGGCCACGTGCGCTACACGACCAAGGGCGCGGCAGAGCGCGAGGAGGAGGCGCAGCCGTTCTACGTGAACGCGCCGTACGGCATCATCCTCGTGCACAACGGCAACCTCACGAACACGCGTGAGCTCTCGAGCGACCTGTTCAACATCGACCGCCGCCACGTGAACTCCACGAGCGACACCGAGATGCTCCTCAACGTGCTTGCGACCGAGCTGCAGGGGCAGATCACCGGGCTCGACCTCGACCCCGACCAGGTGTTCGCCGCCGTCGAGCAGGTGCACGAACGCGTCGAGGGCTCCTACGCGGTCATCTCGCTCATCGCGGGCTACGGCCTGCTCGCGTTCCGCGACCCCTACGGCATCCGTCCGCTCATCCTCGGCAAGCGCGTGACCGAGGCCGGCAAGGACGAGTGGATCGTCGCCTCCGAATCGCTCGTGCTCGAGAACGGCGACTACGAGATCGTGCGCGACGTGCTCCCCGGCGAGGCGATCTTCATCACCCTCGACGGGCGCATGATCTCGCGGCAGTGCGCGAAGAACCCGCGCCTCGTGCCGTGCTCGTTCGAGTACGTCTACCTCGCCCGCCCCGACTCCGTCATGAACGGCATCTCGGTGTACGAGGCGCGCCTGCGCATGGGCGACCGGCTCGCGACCACCATCGAGACCCACATGGACAAGGGCGACATCGACGTCGTCATGCCGATCCCCGACTCGTCGCGACCCGCGGCGATGCAGGTCGCCCAGAAGCTCGGCATCGAGTACCGCGAGGGGTTCTACAAGAACCGCTACGTGGGCCGCACGTTCATCATGCCCGGGCAGGCGCAGCGCCGCCGCTCGGTGCGCCAGAAGCTCAACGCCATGGGCACCGAGTTCAAGGGCAAGAACATCCTCATCGTCGACGACTCGATCGTGCGCGGCACGACCTCGAAGGAGATCGTCGAGATGGCCCGCGCCGCCGGCGCCAACAAGGTCACCTTCACGTCGGCCGCTCCCCCGGTGCGCTACCCGCACGTCTACGGCATCAACATGCCGAGCCGCCAGGAGCTCGTCGCGCACGGGCGCAAGATCCCCGAGATCGCCCGCGAGCTGAACGCCGACCACATGATCTACCAGGAGGTCGCCGACCTGCAGGCCGCGATCACCCAGGGCACCTCGATCGACCAGCTCGACCTCTCGTGCTTCACCGGCGAGTACGTCACCGGCACGGTCACCGAGGAGTACCTCGAGTGGGTGGAGAAGACCCAGCTCAGCTGAGCGGATGCCGCGGGCGGCGTGTCATCGGCCATCCCGTCGGGGCGCGGCCGAGCCGAGCACGACGTCGGTGGCGTGCGCCACACTGGCCGCATGGGATTCACTCGCCGCGGCAGCGTGCGCACCCCGGTGCTCGAGATCGCCTATGAGGAGGCGGGTCCGCCCGACGGGCCGGCCGCGGTGCTCTCGCACGGGTTCCCCTACGACGTGCGCGCCTACGACGAGGTCGCCGGCCTGCTCGCGGCATCCGGCATGCGCGTGATCGCGCCCTACCTGCGCGGCTATGGCCCGACGCGGTTCACGGATGCCGCGACGATGCGCTCGGGTGAGCAGGCGGCGCTCGCACAGGACCTGCTCGACCTGATCGAGGGGCTCGGCCTCGACCGGCCGATCGTCGGCGGCTACGACTGGGGCGGTCGCGCATCGTGCCTCGTCGCGGCCGTGCATCCCGACCGCGTCGGCGGTCTCGTGACGGTCGGCGGCTACAACGTGTTCGGGGCGGGCTTCGGCCAGGAGCCGGCCCCGCCCGAGTGGGAGCGCACGTACTGGTACCAGTACTACTTCCATTCCGAGCGCGGGCGTCGCGGGCTCGAACGGTATCGGCGCGAGCTCTGCGAACTGCTGTGGACGACGTGGTCGCCCCAATGGGCCGGCGCGGCGGCGGCGTTCGCCGCGAGCGCGCCGAGCCTCGACAACCCCGACTTCGTCGACGTCGTGATCCACTCCTACCGGCACCGGTACGGGCTCGCCGAGGGCGATCCGCGCTATGCCGACCTCGAGGCGGCTGCCTCGACCGAGCCGCCCATCGGGGTGCCGACCGTCGTGCTCGAGAGCGGCGCCGACGGCGTCGGCGGTCCCGGCGGCGAGACCGACCGCGAGAAGTTCACGGGCGCCTACGCGTTCCGCGAGCTCCCCGGCATCGGCCACGACCTGCCGCAGGAGGCGCCGCGCGAGTTCGCCGACGGGGTGCTCAGCCTGCGCGCCTAGTCGTCGGCGCGGTACGTCGACTCGTGCAGCGCGGCGACGGACTTCGCCTTCCTGGCGGAGGCGCGGTCGATCACGAGGGCGACCAGGGCGCCCAGCATCGCGCCGATCGCCGCGCAGCCGAGCAGCAGGAAGCCGAACACCTGGCCCTTGTCGAAGCCGGGGCCTGCCGCCCCGTCGACCGGTTGGCCCGAGAAGGCGAACGTGAGGATGAGCGCCACCACGGCGCCGAGGATGGCGCCGAGCGTGATGAACCGTCCATACCGGGGGGCGCGCCGCACGGTCACGACGTCATCGGTGACCTCGGTCTCGATGGGCTCGTCGATCTCCAGGTGCTCCACGCGCCGCGCGGGTGCAGCGTCGGCCTCGGGTGCAGCCCCGGTCTCGGGGTCGCGCTCGGGCTCGTACGGCTGCGGAAGGTTCTGAGGGTCGCTCACCCCTCCATTGTCCCATCCGGCGGATGCCGCTCGGCCCGCCCGCCGCCCGGCGCTCGGCGGCGCGCTCGGTGCCGCTACGTCGAGAGCACCGGGAGGTGACCCGTCAGGTCGGCCCGCTGCCCCGAGGCGTGCACCCGCCCCGACGCCTTGGCGTCGGCCCATGAGAGCGTGCCCCTGGCGAGCGCGATCCAGGTGCCGGCATCCGTCTCGATCACGTTCGGAGGCGTGCCCCGGGTGTGCTTCGGACCCTCGACGCACTGCACCGCCGCATAGGGCGGCACGCGCACCTCGACCGTGCCGCCGGGCGCCTGCTCGGCCAGCAGCTGCAGGGTGTAGCGCACGACGAGCGCGAGGGTCGAGCGGTCGACGGATGCCGCGAGCGCAGGCCCGTCGGCCTGGTCGATGCCGTTCGCCTCGGCGATCGCCAGCATCGTGGTCAGTGCCGCGCGTCCGAGGTCGTCGTCGATCCGTGCTCGTGCCATGCCCCCATCCTCCCGCACGGCACCGTCAGGCGACCCGTCCGTCGGCGCTGTCACGGGGCGCCCAGGGCCCGAGGCGCCCGAGTCCCATCGGGTAGCCTGAACCGGTGAGAATCCTCGTCCTCGGCTCGGGCGCGCGCGAGCACGCCATCATCCTCGCGCTCCTCGACGAGGAGGCCGGTCACGAGCTCATCGCCGCTCCGGGCAACGCCGGCATCGCGGCATCCGCCACCTCGTCGGGCCGGGGCAGCGTGACCACCATCGCACTCGACCCGACCGACCCCGTCATCGTCGCCGACTACGCGATCGACAACGACATCGAGCTCGTCGTGATCGGGCCCGAGGCCCCGCTCGTCGCGGGCGTCGCCGACGCGCTGCGCACCCGCGGCATCGCCGTGTTCGGTCCGGGCAAGGCGGCCGCGGCGCTCGAGGGCTCGAAGACGTTCGCGAAGCGCATCATGGAGTCGGCGGGCGTCCCGACCGGCCGCGCCCGCCTCGCCGACACGCTCGCCGACGTGCAGGCGACGCTCGACGAGTTCGGCGAGCCCTATGTCGTGAAGGCCGACGGCCTCGCGGCCGGCAAGGGCGTGCTCGTCACCACCGACCGCGACGCCGCGCTCGCGCACGCCACCCACTACCTCCAGCAGGGCCCGGTGCTCGTCGAGGAGTTCCTCGACGGCCAGGAGGTGTCGCTGTTCTTCCTCGCCGACGGCACCAACGTGCTGCCGCTCTCCCCCGCACAGGACTACAAGCGCCTGCGCGACGGCGACCGGGGCCCGAACACGGGCGGCATGGGCGCCTACTCGCCCCTGCCGTGGCTGGCGAACGACTTCGGCAGCGAGCAGGCCTTCGTCGACGAGGTCATCGAGACCATCGCGCTGCCCACCGTGAAGCAGCTCGCCGCCGAGCAGACCCCGTTCATCGGGTTGCTCTACGCGGGCCTCATCCTCACGCCCCGCGGCATCCGCGTCATCGAGTTCAACGCCCGCTTCGGCGACCCCGAGACGCAGGTCGTGCTGCCGCGTCTCGCGACGCCGCTGTCGGGCCTGCTGTTCGCGGCGGCCACGGGCGGGCTCGGCGAGCTGCCCCGTCCCGAGTTCCGGGCGGATGCCGCGGTCACGGTCGTGCTCGCGAGCGAGGGGTATCCCGAGGCCCCCGAGACCGGCCGCGTGATCGAGGGACTCGACGCCGCGGCATCCGTGGCGGGCGTGCACGTGGCGCACGCCGCCACCGCGATCGGGGCTGCCGACGAGGCCGGATCCGCACCGCTCGTCGCCACCGGCGGCCGCGTGCTCAACGTCGTCGCCGTCGGCTCGGACTTCGCCGAGGCCCGCCGCCGCGCCTACGAGGCGCTCGGCCATCTGCGCCTCGAGGGCGCCCAGTACCGCACCGACATCGCCGCGCGCGTCGCGGAGTGACCGCGGCGGGCCCCGCGTCCGCCGCCCAGTGAAGGAGCCGAACACCATGGACGACGCGGTGGAACTGCCGGGCTGGACCCACGTCTACTCGGGCAAGGTGCGCGACCTCTACGTGCCGACGGCCGCGATGGACGACGACGACAGCTGGACCGGCGACCCCCTGCGCACCTCCCGGGTGGTGCTCGTCGTGGCGAGCGACCGGGTGAGCGCCTACGACCGGGTGCTCGAGCCGGCCATCCCCGGCAAGGGCGCCATGCTCACGTCGCTCACGCGGTGGTGGTTCGACCAGCTGCCCGACGTGCCCAACCACCTCGCCTACGCCGAGGACGACCGCCTGCAGGTGCCGGCGATCCCCGACGAGGTCGCCGACCGGGCGACGCTGTGCCGCACGCTCGAGATGTTCCCCATCGAGTGCGTCGTGCGCGGCTTCATCACCGGCGGCGGGTGGAAGGAGTACCAGGCGACGGGCGCGATCGGCGGCATCCCGCTGCCCGAGGGACTCTCGAACGGCGACCGCCTGCCCGAGCCGCTCTTCACCCCGGCGTGGAAGGCGCCGATGGGTTCGCACGACGAGAACATCTCGTACGAGCGCACGGCCGAGATCGTCGGCGACACCGTCGCGGCGCAGCTGCGCGAGCTGTCGATCGAGATCTTCGAGCGCGCGTCGGCCGTCGCCGAGGCGCGGGGGCTGATCCTCGCCGACACGAAGTTCGAGTTCGGCGCCGACCGCGACACCGGCATCGTGACCCTGGCCGACGAGGTGCTCACGAGCGACTCGAGCCGGTACTGGGATGCGGCGGCGTACGAGTCCGGCGCGACGCCCGAGCAGCGCATGGCGAGCTTCGACAAGCAGATCGTGCGCGACTGGCTCGCTGCCAACTGGGACCAGGCCGCGTTCGAGGCGCCGCCGACGCTCCCGCGCGAGATCGTGGAGCAGACGGCGGGCCGCTACCGCGAGCTGCTCGAGCGCCTCACCGCGCGCGGCTGAGCGCGCGTTGCCGTGACGCATCGCATGGGTGTCGTTCTCGGCGGCATCCGTTCGTCGTCCCTGTGACGGCGCCATCCGGGTGCCAGGGGAGGCGCGATGCGAGCGATGCCGCAGCTCACCGAATCGGCCGTGGAGTCCGCGGAGGTCGCGTGGCTCGTGAGCAAGCGCGCGGCGGCGATCCGATCGCGCGACGCCGAGTACCTCGCGTCGCGCTACGCTCCCGACGCGGTGACCTTCGGGGTGGCACCGCCCCTGAGCCCGTTCGCCGACGAGGCACGTCGGATCGCGTGGATCCGCGCCTGGTTCCGCCGCTTCCCCGATGCCATCGACCATCGCGTGCTCGAACTGACCGTGAGTGTCGCCGGCGACCTCGCGTTCTGCCACAGCCGGGACGTGCTCGTCACCGGGCCGCCGTTCCGGCCGCGACGTGCGGTGCACTTCGAGACGGTGCTCGGTCTGCGCCGGGTGGACGGCGTCTGGCTCGTGGAGTGCGAGCGGGTCGTGCCGGCGACCGAGGCCGTCGGCACGACATCCGTCGGAGCTAGGAGGCGATGGCCTTGGCGATCTTGTCGCCGCCTTCGTTGATCGCCTTCTCGAGCTGCTCGTAGTCGTCGCGGTCGATGGCCTTGTTCACGTTCTTCACGGCCTTGCCCAAGGCCGCGTCGATACGGTCGAGATAGCGGTCGTCGATCACGGCGACGATGGCGGAGGAGCCCTTCGGCAGGTACTCCTCGAGCTCGAGGCCGACCTGCTTCTCGTCGCGCTTCTTCGCGATGTTGCCGGCGATCGCGCCGACGCCCGCACCGATCGCGGTCGCCGCCAGCAGCGGCGGGGCGAAGAGCCCGAGCACGAGTCCGGCGGCGCCGCCGATCCACGCGCCCTTCGCGACGTGGCCCGTGCCATGCTCGTCGACCTCGACCCCGCCGTCTTCGCCGCGATGCATCACGACCGACGACACCACCTCGAGGTCGGACGCCGACTCGGCGGCCTTGAGCGACTTGTAGTCCTCGGTGGCTGCGTCGGCCGTGTCGTAGGTGGCCACGTACAGCGCCAGGTTGTCCATTCCCATGGTGGTTCCCCTCGTCGAGCGCTCCCCGATACCGCCCCGGGAGCTGGTGATGGCTCCCACCATATGGAGGCCCTCCCATGGCGGCAAGGACGCGCCGGTTTCCGATCGGAATACGCTCGGCGGCGACGGGGTTACAATTACTTGTGACTACAACCAATGGTGCGGCGCCGAACGCCGGACTCCTCGCGGCCGACACCGGGATGGGCGCCGTGACGCTGCGCGTGGGCGACCTCGACGGCATGATCCGCTACTACCGCGACGGCGTGACCCTCGACCTCCTGAGCCACGACGGCCCCGTCGCCGTGCTCGGCCGGGGCACCACGCCGGTGGTGATCCTGCAGCACGCGCCAGAGCTGCGGCACGCTTCGCCGCGAGAGGCCGGCCTGTTCCACACCGCGATCCTCTTCGACACCCGCGAGGCGCTCGCCACCGCGATCTTCTCCGTCGCCTCCAAGTACCCGGGCACCTTCACGGGCAGCGCCGACCACCTCGTGAGCGAGGCCTTCTACTTCACCGACCCCGAGGGCAACGGCGTCGAGCTCTACTTCGACCGCGACCGCTCCACGTGGAGCTGGACCCACGGGCAGATCGAGATGGCCACCATCTTCCTCGACCCCAACGCGTATCTGCGCGACCACCTCACCGAGGGGGCAGCGGATGCCGCGGCATCCGGCCTGGGCGTCGGCGACGCCGTCGTAGGGCACGTGCACCTCTCGGTCGGCGACATCGCGAGCGCGCGCGAGTTCTACGTCGACCGGCTCGGATTCGAGACGACGGCGAGCCTGGGCGGCTCGGCGCTCTTCGTCTCGGCCGGCGGCTACCACCACCACATGGCCATGAACACGTGGAACAGCGCCGGCGCCGGCCGACGCGGCCTCGCGCTCGGGCTCGGCAAGGTCGAGATCGTCGTCCCCGGCGGCGACGACCTCGGCGAGCTCGGCGAGCGGATGACGCACTACGGCGTCCCGGTGCGCCACGACGGTCGCGTGCTCGCCTTCGACGACCCGTGGGCGAACCTCGTCGAGGTGCGCGCCGCCGCGGCATCCGGCGCCTGAGCCCCCGTATTTCCGCCACGACGCGCAGGAGGCGGTCGGCGCAGGCGGGGAGTCCGTCGGTGCCGGCCGCGGGTCACTCGCGAGGCGTCGAGCGTGGACCCTTCGCGTGCGACATGTCGTGGAACTCGCCGAACGCCTGGCCGTCGCCCGGCAGCGGCGTGAGATCGGGACGCGCGCGCAGGCCGTCGAGCACCACGGCGAGCTGTCGGCGCCAGTAGGGCAGGTAGGCGCCGCCGTACTGGCCGACCGATCCGAGCATGTCGACGAGCACGCTGATGTCGACTGCGGTGACGTCGGGGCGCAGCGCACCCTCCGCCTTGGCCCGTGCGACGATCCCGTCGATCACGTCGGCGAACTCCGCGCCGGGCTGATGGCCGGGGTCGAGTTCGGCGACGCGCCGCATCACGCCAGGCAGGTACGGCGATTCGGCCACCCACGAGCCGAGCCGCTCGAGCCAGAGCTCGATCGAGCGCCATCCGGTCTCGGCGCCGAGGATCTCGGGCGCGAAATCGTGCAGTTCGCCGATCGCCGTGTCGTAGAGCTCGCGGATGAGGGCATCGCGGTTGGGGAAGTGCCGGTAGACGGTGCCCGCGCCGACGCCGGCCCGGGTGGCCAGTTCGTCGAGCGGGGCGTCGATGCCGCGCTCCGAGAAGAGGATCCGGGCCTCGGCGAGGAGTCGTTCGTGGTTGCGTCGCGCGTCGCGACGCGGCGACGCCGTCGGGTTCACGAGTTCACTGTACGCCCTGGGTGGGCTATCATTCGGAGAGTCGACTCCGTTTCCTTGCGGTTCGGAGTCGGCTCCTCTTGGGGGAGAGGGATGCGGCGCGGCGGGCAATGGGCCGGTCTGACCGGCGGGGATGCCCGCCGCGCCCGCTCCGCGCGCTGGCATGATGTCGGAATGGACCAGGACGAGATCTGGGATGCCGACACGGCGCGCCGCTACGACACCCCGGGCGTCGGCATGTTCGCGCCCGAGGTGCTCGATCCGACGGTCGACCGTCTCGCAGCGCTCGCCGACGGCGGCACGGTCGTGGAGTTCGCGGTCGGCACGGGTCGCGTGGCGATCCCGCTCGCCGAGCGCGGCATCCACGTGGCCGGCATCGAGCTCTCCACCGCGATGATCGAGCGGCTCCGCGAGAAGGCCGACGACGACACCGTTCCCGTGATGCAGGGCGACATGACGACGGTGCGCGTACCGGGCGAGCACACCCTCGTCTACCTCGTCTTCAACACGATCTCGAACCTGTTGACGCAGGACGAGCAGGTCGAGTGCTTCCGGAACGCGGCGCGCCACCTGTCGCCCGGTGGCCGGTTCGTCATCGAGCTTTGGGTGCCGCAGTTGCGCACGCTGCCGCCGGGACAGGGCGCCTCGGTGTTCGCGATCGAGCCCGGCTACATCGGCCTCGACACCATCGACGTGCTCGAGCAGCACGTCGTCTCCCACCACTTCCACTTCGGCGAGGGCCACGAGGCCCGGTTGGATCGCAGCCCGCACCGCTACATCTGGCCGTCGGAGCTCGACCTGATGGCGCGTCTCGCCGGTTTCGAACTCGAGACCCGGCACGCAGACTGGGCCGGGTCGCGCTTCACCGCGGAGTCGACCTCGCACGTGTCGGTCTACGTGCTTGCGCACCGAGAAGAGTGAGTGTACAGTCACTCATATGCGAACGAAGCTCTCCACCGCCGAGGAACGGCGCCCCCATGTCACGAGTGCGGCCGTGGCCGCGTTCGCGCGTACGGGCTACCGCGGCACCACCGTGGCGGATGTCGCGCGCGAGGCGGGCATCTCGTCGGCCTACGTCTTCAAGCTCTTCCCGAGCAAGGAGCAGCTCTTCGTCGGAGCGCTCGACGCCTGCTTCGACGAAGTGGTCGACGCGCTCGGCCGCGGCGCAGAGGCGACGTCCGACCACACTCCCGAGGGCGTGCTCGATGCGATGGGCCTCGCCTACGCCGAGCTCATCGCCGATCGCTCGCTCCTCATGCTCCAGGTGCACGCGCAGTCGGCCGCCGAGGTGCCCGAGATCGGCGCGGCCCTGCGCCGCGGCTACGCCCGGGTCACCGAGTTCGCCGCCACGCGATCCGGTGCCTCGGATGCCGCGGTGCAGCGCTTCATCGCATTCGGGCAGCTCTGCCATCTCGTCGTGACGCTCGACCTCGACGACGCACCCGAGCACTGGGCTCGCACGCTCGCGCTCGGAATCCGTCACCCCGAGTTCGGCGCAACCACGCCCGCCGAGATCACGGAAGGAGGCGACTCGTGAGACCGTCGGGCCTGGTGCCCTGACCTCGACGCCGGCCGCCTTCGGTCGGCGATGCTTTTGGCCAATTTGGTGACTGACCACTCACTCACACTATCGCCGCGCGGCAGCGACCGCGCAGAAGAGGAACACGCTCATGACTCCCATCTCCGTCTCCACTGCTCCGACGCCCACCGGATCGGCGCCCGCCGTACCCTCCGCACCGCCCTCCCGGCGCTGGTGGGCGCTCGCCGCGCTCGCCCTCGCCCAGTTCCTCGTGGTACTCGACGCCTCGATCGTGAACATCGCCATCCCCACCCTCGGCGCCGACCTCGGGCTCGGCCCGGGCGCGCTCGCCTGGGTGATCACGGCCTACGTGCTGCCGTTCGGCAGCCTGCTCCTCTTCGGCGGCCGCCTGGCCGACCGGTTCGGGCACCGCCGCATCTTCCTGATCGGCACCGGATCGTTCATCGGCGCATCCGCCCTCGCCGGCCTGGCGGTGTCTGGAGAGATGCTCCTCACCGCCCGCGCACTGCAGGGGGCCTCCGCCGCATTGCTCGCCCCGGCGTCGCTCGCCCTCGTCACCCGCCTCTTCACGTCGACCCGCGACCGCGCCCGGGCGCTCGGCATCTGGGGCGCCGTCGCCGGCGCCGGCAGCGCTGCCGGAGTGCTGCTCGGCGGCGTGCTCACCGCTGCCTTCGGCTGGCAGGCCGTGTTCTTCGTCAACCTGCCGGTGGGCGTCATCGTGTTCGTCGCCGTCCCGTTCCTCATCCGCCGCGACCTGCCGGGCGCAGGCATGCGGCTCGACCTCGCCGGCGCCGCGACCGTCACCGGGGCGCTCGTCGCCCTCGTCGCAGGCCTCACGAGCGCCGAGCAGCTCGGCTTCGCGAACCCCGTCGTGCTCGGCCTGCTGGGCGCGGCGATCGTGCTCGGTGCCGCTTTCGTGGTCGTCGAACGACGCACGGCGGAGCCGCTCCTGCCGCTGTCGACCTTCGCGAACCGCTCGGTCAGCGCGGGCAACGTCGTGATGCTCCTGCTCGGCGGCGCGATGGTGGCGCTCTTCTTCGCCCTCTCCGTGTACCTGCAGGAGGTCATGCACCTCGACTCCCTCGGCGCCGGGCTCACCCAGCTGCCGCTCGCGATCGCGCTCGTGGTCGTCGCCGGGGCCGTGCCGCCCCTCGTCGCCCGGTTCGGCGTGCGCCCGACCCTCGCCGTCTCGCTGCTGGTGTTCGCGGGCGGGCTGGCCTGGCTCGCCGCCGCGCCGGCCGACGCCGTCTTCCTCGTGCACGTGCTCGGCCCGACCCTGCTCATCGGCATCGGACTCGGCGGCGCCTTCGTCACCGCGACGCAGCTCGCCGTGCACGGAGTCGAGGGCGGTGAGGCCGGACTCGCCGGCGGACTCGTCAACACGAGCCAGCAGGTGGGCGGCGCGCTGGGCATGGCGGTGCTCGCCACGCTCGCCGCCTCGCGCACCGAGTCGCTCGCCGCCGGTGGCGCCACGACCGAGGCGGCCCTCGCCGGCGGGTTCTCGCTCGTGTACCTCGGCGCGGCCGGGCTCGCCGTCGTCGCCGCGGTGATCGCGCTGGTCCTCCGCGGAGGTGTCGGCGCCGGCACGACGCGCTGACGCCCGGCTGCGGCATCCGTCCCGCATCCACCCCTCACTGCGCCTCGCTCGTCCCATCCGGAACGAGCGGGGCGCAGGCGCGCGGCTAGGCTGGCTGCGTGGCCGAATCCGCCGAGAACGCCGAACCCGAGCAGCCCGTCGCGGCGAACACCCGCCGCATCGAGGCATCCGTCGTCACCGACTTCAGCGATCGCATGAGCTACGGCGGGTACCTCGACCTGCCCACGCTGCTCTCGGCGCAGCGCCCGATCTCGCGGCCCGAGCACCACGACGAGCTGCTGTTCATCATCCAGCACCAGACCACCGAGCTGTGGCTGAAGCTCGTGCTGCACGAGCTCGAGACCGCGCGCGACCTGCTGCGGGCCGACGAGCTCGCCCCGGCCCTCAAGTGCGTCGCCCGGGTCAAGCACATCCAGCGCACCCTCACCGAGCAGTGGTCGGTGCTCGCGACGCTCACGCCCACCGAGTACGGGCAGTTCCGCGGCGTGCTCGGCAACGCGAGCGGGTTCCAGTCCTACCAGTACCGCGCGGTCGAGTTCGTGCTCGGCAACAAGAACGCGAAGATGATGCAGGTCTTCGAGTCGGATGCCGCGGCGAGCGCGATCCTGCGCCACGCGCTCGACTCGCCCAGCATCTACGACGAGTTCCTGCGACTGCTGGCCCGCGCCGGGTACCCGATCCCCGCGGCGATCCTGGAGCGGGACGTGACCCTCGCGTGGACGTTCCAGCCTGAGCTGGTGCCCGTGTTCGCGGCGATCTACGCGAACCCCGAGGAGCACTGGGCCGCCTACGAGACGTGCGAGGAGCTCGTCGACCTCGAGGACAACTTCCAGCTCTGGCGGTTCAGGCACCTGAAGACCGTCGAGCGCATCATCGGCTCGAAGACCGGCACGGGTGGATCGAGCGGTGCGCCCTTCCTGCGCCGCGCCCTCGAGCTCACGTTCTTCCCCGAGCTCTACGCCGTGCGCACGGAGATCCCTGGTTGACGGATGCCACGAGCCGATGACTCCCGCACCGAGGCCGTGCTCGACCTGGGCCCCCTGGCGTCGGCGGTGCGTCGTTCGCTGAACGGCGACCACCCCGGCGAGACGGGCACGATGCTGCCGCCCCTCGTCGACCACCACGTGCACCTCATGATCATCGGCGAGGACGCGCTGGCCGACACGGCGATCGCCGGGTTCGTCGACCTCGGCGCGCCGCCCGACCTGGTCGCCGCGCGGCGTCACCGCGGCGGCCTGCCGCGGGCCGACTTCGCCGGGGCGTTCCTCACCGCTCCCGGCGGGTATCCGGTGGGGCGGACGTGGGCGGCACCGGGATCCGCCCGCGAGATCGCCGCGGAGCACGGCGACGGACGGTCGGCGCTGCCGTCGGCCGCCGAGACGGCCGTGAGCGAGCAGCACGCGTTCGGAGCATCCGTCATCAAGGTCGCCCTCAACGCGGCCGCGGGCCCCGTGTTCGACCGGGCGACGCTCGACGCGATCGTCGCATCCGCCCACCGGCTCGGCCTGCCCGTCGTCGCCCATGTCGAGGGCGACGGGATGGCCCGGCTCGCCGTCGACGCCGGCGTCGACGCACTGGCGCACACGCCTTTCACCGAGGTGGTCGACGACGGGCTCATCGCCCGGGCCGTCGCGATCGGGCAGCGCTGGATCTCGACGCTGTACGTCGCCGGGTACGGTGAACCGACGCCCGACGCCGAGCGCGCCGCCGACAACCTGCGCCGCTTCGCCGCGGCGGGCGGCCGGGTGCTCTACGGCACCGACCTCGGCAACGGCGACCAGCCGCTCGGGGTGAACCCCGCCGAGCTCGCCCTGCTGGCATCCGCCGGGCTCGATGCCGCCCACCTCGTCGCCGCCATCACCGACCCGTGGCCTCGCCGCGCCCGTGCCGAGGGCATCGCGACGTTCGTTCCCGGGCCGCCGCCCGCGACCACCCACGACCTGCCCGAGTGGCTCGCGACCGCGTGCGTCGTGCCCACCGAAGACCTGGAGCTCCTGTGACCCTCGACCCGCATCTCGCGTACGCCCGCCGCATGGACCGCGCCGACGGCCTCGCCCACTACCGTAAGCGCTTCGCCGGCACCGACACCGACCTCGTCTACTTCGACGGCAACTCGCTCGGCCGCCCGCCGGTGTCGGCGATCGAGCGGGTCGAGCGCTTCCTGCGCGAGGACTGGGGCGGCCGGCTCATCCGCGGCTGGGACGAGTCATGGATGCAGCTGCCGTTCGAGATCGGCGACCGCATCGGTCGCGCCGTCATCGAGGCCAAGCCCGGGCAGACCGTCATCGGCGACTCCACGACCGTGCTCCTCTACAAGCTCTGCCGCGCCGCCGTCGACGCGCAGCTCGCCCGCGACCCCGCACGCCGCGAGATCATCGTCGACAGCGACAACTTCCCGACCGACCGCTACGTGCTCGAGGGCATCGCGGCCGAGCGCGGCATGCGGCTGCGCTGGATCGAGGTCGACCCGGCGTCGGGCGTGACGCCCGAGCAGCTCGCCGAGGCGGCCGGCCCCGAGACGGCCCTCGTCGTGCTCAGCCACGTCGCCTACCGCTCGGCCTACCTCGCCGACGCGCCCGAGCTCACGCGCATCGCCCACGACGCCGGGGCGCTCATCCTCTGGGACCTCTGCCACTCGGCTGGATCGGTGCCGATCAAGTCCGACCTCTGGGGCTTCGACCTCGCCGTCGGCTGCACGTACAAGTACCTGAACGGCGGTCCGGGATCCCCGGCCTTCGCCTACGTGCGCGACGACCTGCAGGGCGTCCTCAGCCAACCGATCCACGGCTGGATGGGCACGGCCGACGTGTTCAGGATGGGTCCCGGATACACGCCCGCCACCGGCATCCGTCGCTTCATCAGCGGCACCCCGCCCATCATCGGGATGATCGCCATGGAGGAGACCCTCGCGATGATCGAGGAGGCCGGCATGCCGGCGGTCCGCGCGAAGTCGGTCGCGCTCACCTCGTTCGCCATCACCGTCGCCGACGAATGGCTCGGCCCGCTCGGCGTCACGCTCGCCTCACCGCTCGACCCCGACGAGCGCGGCGGGCACGTGACGGTCAACCACCCCGCGATGCGGGAGGTGACCGCGCGGCTCTGGCAGCAGGACGTCATCCCCGACTATCGCGACCCCGGCGGCCTGCGGCTCGGCCTCTCGCCACTGTCGACGAGCTTCGAAGAGGTGCACCGCGGCCTCGAGGCGACGCGCGACACGCTGAGGACGGTGCTCACCGAGCGGGCCGGACTGGCCTGAAGGGGGTCGGGTTCTACTCGCCGCGCTCGGGGCTGTCAATCGGCTCGACCGCCGTCGGGCACCCTCGCATGCTGGCCCCAGGAGCCGTCGAGCCCGTCGACGGCGGAAAGGGGCGACATGCCACGGCAGATTCGAACGACCATGATCATCCTCGGGGTCGTCGGCATCGTGGCCGCGCTCGGCCGGCGGTTCGCGCCGCGGCTGCGGGAGTACTCGGTGGCGAGCGAGGCGTTCTGGACCAACCCGAAGGTCATCAAGGCCCGCGAGAAGGCCTGGGCCCAGGCCCGTCGCCAGGTCGGCGCCCAGACGGCCGGCGGTCGCGCATGAGCGAGATGAACGGCACGACCGCGAGGACCGATGCGGATGCGCACGGCGGTCCGACGATGAGCGAGATGGCCGCGGGCGGAATCGGCACCAGCGGCAGCAGCACCGGCACCCGGCAGGAATCCCCGGCCGGTCCGGGCCAGACGGGCGACGAGCGGCGCGAACCCGTCGACTCGGTCGGCGGGTCGGAGGGGCTCCCCGGTCGCGCGCTCGGGATGCTCCGCGAGCGGCCGGTCGCGGTGGGCAGCGCCGTGCTCGTGTGCGTCGCCGTCGTCGTGCTCGTGGTCATCCGCGCGCTGCGGCGGACCTAGGTGCCGCAGCGCGATCACGACGAGCGGGGCGGATGCCGCGGCGCGACGCCGCGGCATCCGCTGGGCTACTCGGCTCGGGCCGCCTCGTCGGCGGGCTGGCCCATCGCCTCGCCGGAGCGAACCGCCGCACCCCAGTCGACCGTCAGCTTCGGCTTGGCGTAGAACAGCACGACGATCGCACCGACGGCGAAGCCGATGATCGGCAGCCACATCGACTGCGACATCGCGGCCGTGAAGCCCTCGAGCACCTGCGGCGGCATGCCGCTCGAGCCCGCGCTCGCCTGCTCGGCGGCCTGCGTGTCGAACCCGGGCAGCTCTGCCGCGAGGCGTGCATTCAGCAGGGCGGCGATGGCCGCGCTCCCGAGCACCGCGCCGACCTGGCGGGTGGTGTTGTAGACGCCCGAGCCGGCTCCGGCCTGCGACGGCGGCAGGTTGCGGGTCGCCGACGACGCGAGCGGCGCCCAGATGCCCGAGAGGCCGAGGCCGAGCAGGCCCGACGGGATGAGGAGCACCCACAGCTCCTGGTCGGGGGTGAGGAGCGTCGACGTCCACCAGAGCGCGAGCGCGGTGACCACGAACCCGCTGAATGCGATCCACTTCGGGTCGACGCGGTCGATGAGGCGGCCGACGAAGGGGGCGGCGACACCGGTCACGAGGGCCATCGGCACGAGCATCAGCGCGGCCTGCGTCGGCGTGAGCCCACGGGCGACCTGGTAGTAGAAGGCGAGCGGCAGGGGCATGGCCACGATGGCGAAGCCGACGAGCGAGATCGCGACGTTCGACAGCGAGAAGTTGCGGTCGCGGAACAGCGGCAGCGGCAGCAGCGGCTCGGCGGGGTTGAATCGCTGCCACACCACGAACCCGACGAGCACGACGATGCCGGTGACGATGAGGCCCCACACCGTGATCGGGCCGACGATGGTGCCCCAGTCGTAGGTCTCGCCCTCCTGGATGCCGAAGACGACGAGGAACATGCCGACCGCGCTGAGCGCGACGCCCAGCCAGTCGAAGCGGTGCGAGTGGGTCTCGAGGTTCGGCACGAGCCGCCAGGCGAGCAGGAACGCGATGATGCCGACGGGCACGTTCACGAAGAAGATCCACTCCCAGCCGAGCGAGTCGACGAGCACGCCGCCGAGGATCGGCCCGACGAGCGTCGCCACGCCCGCCACGGCACCCCAGAGACCCATGGCGGCGCCGCGCTGGTTGGGCGGGAAGATCCGGGTGATCACGGCCATCGTCTGCGGCGTCATGAGCGCGGCGCCGAGGCCCTGCACGGCGCGCGCCGCGATGAGCATGGTGATGTCGCCGGAGAACCCGCACCAGAGCGACGCGAGCGTGAAGACCACGAGGCCGATCATGTAGACACGCTTGGGCCCGAACCGGTCGCCGAGGCGGCCGGTGATGAGCAGGGGCACCGCGTAGGCGAGCAGGTAGGCGCTCGTGGCCCAGAGCACCGCCGTGATGTCGGTGTCGAGGTCGCGCAGGATCGCCGGGTTGGCGATCGAGACGATCGTCGAGTCGACGAGGATCATGAAGAAGCCGATGACGAGCGCCCACAGGGCGGGCCAGGGCTTGCGTTGCGGTTCCATCGTGTCTTCGTTTCCGTTCGTTGTCGTCAGTCGGTCGCGGCCGTCAGGCGGCGCGCGGGTCAGTCGGTGGGGGCGGTCCAGTGCAGCCGACCGCTGCGGAGCTCGTCGATCGTGTGCTCGAGCCAGTCGAGCTCGGCCATGAGCATGGCGCGGGTGTAGTGCACGTTGAGCACGTAGTGCCGCGCGACGCCCTTCTCGGCGATGTGCGCGAGGCCGGCGTCGATCAACGCGGTGAACTCGCGGATGCGCGCGACGCGCTCGGCGAGCAGCTCGGCGACCCGGTCGGGCGGCAGGTTGTGGGCCTCGCCGACCGCCACGGGGAACTCGGGGAACTCGTTGACGAACTCGCCGAGCATCTGCTCGAGGGTCGAGCGCACGGCCTCGCGTCCGGCGGCGGTGATGGCGTAGACCGTGCGCTCGGGGCGGTTGCCCTCGCGCTCCACGCCGGTCTCGGCGATGTACCCGTCGGCGGCGAGGCGTTCCACGGCGCGGTAGAGCGATCCCGCGCTCACCTTCACGACGCGGTCCTCACGACGCAGGAGCATCAGCTGGTACATCTCGTAGGGGTGCATGGGACGCTCGGTGAGCAGGGCGAGCGTCGAGAGCGCCAGTGGGGTGAGTCGAGACATCCGCGCCCCCTCCGCTCGATCCCAGTAAGTATTCCGTGCGGAATAGTACGCGCGGAACTCCGCGCACGCAACCTCGGCCCGAGGCATCCGTGCACGCCGACGGCGGAGGCCACGAGCCAGTAGCACCCGCCTCACCGCGTTGCAACCCCGGCCCCCCTTTCGACCGCCCCGAGGTGGCGCGCGTAGCATGACGGCATCGCAACGACGGAAGGTGGAACCATGACTGACACGGACCGCAACATCGCCGACGCGACCACGCCAGGCAGCGCAGCAGACCACACGGCCAACCTGGCGGCCGGCACGGCGGAGGACGTCGCCGGCGGCGTGCGCGACGCGACGCGCGACGCCGCGGAGGCGGCGGACGACGCGAAGGAGCAGGTCGCCGGTGCCGTCAACGACGTGATCGACAGCGCCAAGGCCAAGGCCGCGGACGTCGCGGAGAAGGCCGCCGACGCCGCCGAGACCGTCACCGCACAGGCCAAGGACGCCTACGCGAACGCCAGGAGCGCCGCGGACGAGGGCGTCGGCTACGTGAAGGCGCGCTACCGCGAGAACCCCGGCCTGGTCATCGGCGTGGCCGTGGCCGCACTGGCGGCGGTCGCCCTCATCGTGCGGGCGATCTCGCGACGTTGACGTGGCGCTGACCGCCCGGGCTGACGCCCGGCGAGGGGCATCCGCGGTCTCCCGATAGAATCGAGGCATCCACACCCTCGACACCGGACGGAGAACCGCGGTGCCCACCATCGTCGTCGAAGTGATGCCCAAGGCCGAGTTGCTCGACCCCCAGGGGAAGGCCGTCGCCGGCGCCCTCGCCCGCACGGGCCGCAGCGGGTTCTCGGGCGTGCGCATCGGCAAGCGCTTCGAGCTCACCGTCGACGGCCCCGTCGACGACGCCCTCAAGGCCAGCGTGCAGCAGATCGCCGAGGAGATCCTCTCGAACTCGGTCATCGAGGACGTCGTGGGCATCCACTACGAGCAGTCCAACGCCGAGCTGGCCGAGGAGGCCGCGCACGAGTCCGCCGAGCACTCCGACTCGGGCTACGTCGCCCCCGCGGGCGAGACGCACTGAGGCGGGCTGACATGCGCATCGGCGTCATCACGTTCCCCGGCTCGCTCGACGACCGCGACGCGCAGCGCGCCGTGCGGCTCGCCGGCGCCGAGCCAGTCGCCCTCTGGCACGGTTCGCACGACCTCGACGGCGTCGATGCGCTCATCCTCCCCGGCGGCTTCAGCTACGGCGACTACCTGCGCTGCGGCGCGATCGCCTCGCTCAGCCCGATCATGACCGAGGTCGTGGAAGCAGCGAACGCCGGCATGCCCGTGCTCGGCATCTGCAACGGCTTCCAGATGCTCACCGAGGCGCACCTGCTCGAGGGCGGCCTGATCCGCAACGACCACGGCGCGTTCATCTGCCGCGACCAGGTGCTGCGCGTCGAGAACACCTCGACCGACTGGACGAGCGGCTTCGACGCCGGCCAGCAGATCACCATCCCGCTGAAGAACGGCGAGGGCGGCTTCATCGCCGACGACGACACCCTCGACCGGCTCGAGGGCGAGGGGCGCGTCGTGTTCCGCTACGTCGATGTGAACCCCAACGGCTCGCTCCGCGACATCGCGGGCATCTCGAATGCTCGCGGCAACGTGGTCGGGCTCATGCCGCACCCCGAGCACGCCGTCGAGCCCGGCTTCGGCCCCGACACCGCCGCCGCGATGCGGTCGGGGGTCGACGGCCTCGGGTTCTTCACCAGCGTCGTGCGCCGGGCACTCGTCGAGGCGTAGTCGCGGCTCGCGGGCGGATGTCCCCGGGCGCGATTCGGAGCGGATTCATGGACTGCTGAGAGGACCCGCATAGGCTCGGGTCGCATCCTGCGGTGAGGTGCGGGGATCACGCCCCGCCTCGTCCCGGAGGATTCCACCATGAGTGCCACCGCCCCAACGCAGCCCGTCGCACCTCGGCCCTTCGCACCCGGTACGCCGCCTCCTGCCGGATACGCCAGCGTGCCGCCGAACGCGCCGCCAGCGGACGCTCACCGCGTGCCGTGGTACCGGCGCGCCTGGGTGCTCGCCGTCGGCGCGGTGCTGCTCGCCCTGCTCTGCTTCGCAAGCGGGTTCGTCGCCGGCACCGCGGCGTCGCTGCTCGACGGCTTCGGCGGCGGCCCCGGCCGCGGCGTCGTGCAGGACGGGCGGGGCTTCCCCGACGACGGCTTCCGGCCGGGCGACGGTTCGCGGGGCGACGGGGGATTCCCGCTCATGCCCGGCGACGGCGACTCCGGCTCGCAGCAGGGCTGACTCCAGGCCGCGCAGCGCGGCAGGATGGGACGATGACCGACGCGCACCGACTCGAACCACTGACCCCCGAGCTCGAGGCGACCATCGCCGAGATCTTCGCGGGTCGCGACCGCGAGCACATGCAGCCGACGATCGACGCCTTCCTCGCCCTGCTCGCCGAGCATCCCGACCAGCCCGAGGTGCTCTACGAAGTCGGCGGCGCCTACGACACCGCAGGCGAGGAGGAGACCGCCGCCGGCTACTACGAGTCCGCGCTGGCGGCCGGGCTCGGCGGAGACACGCTGCGCAAGTGCCTGCTGCAGTACGGCAGCACGCTTCGCCTGCTGGGCCGGCTCGACGAATCCGTCGCGGTGCTCGACCGGGCCCTAGCCGGCTGGCCGGAGTCGCCATCCGTGCGGGCGTTCCACGCGCTGGGCCTGCACGCGGCGGGCCGGAGCGACGGCGCCGTTGGGGAACTGCTCGCGCTCGTCGCGGATGCGGTGCGCACCGCCGACGTGGTGCGCTACGAGGCGGCGCTGCGGGGCAACGCGGCGTACCTCACCGGCCTCGACGCCGAGGGGCGGATGACCGCGGGCTCGAGCCGCGACTGACGGGCGGTCGCATGCCGCGGCCGGCCCGTGCCCGCTGCGGGCCGCCCGCGGCATCCGCTCAGTATCGGAGCAGCGAGAAGACCTCGTAGCGGTCGCCGAGCGCCTCGCGGCCCCCGAGCCCCTCGAGCTCGAGGGCGACCGCGATGCCCGCGACGCGCCAGCCTGCACGTTCCACGAGGCGTGCCGCGGCACCGACCGTGCCGCCCGTCGCGAGCACGTCGTCGACGATGAGCACCCGTGCGCCGGGCGGGAGCTCCCCCTCGTGCACCTCGAGCGCGGCGGTGCCGTACTCGAGCGAGTACTCCTCGCGCAGCACTGCTCGGGGCAGCTTCCCGGCCTTGCGCACGGTCAGCACGCCGGCGCCGCAGATGGCCGATGCGGCACCGGCGATGAGGAACCCGCGCGCCTCCACCCCGCCGATGTCGTCGAACCGGCCGGCGAAGGGCTCGGTGAGGCTGGTGCCGAGCGCGTGCAGCGCCGGACCGCTGGCGAAGACGGGCGTGAGGTCGCGGAACGTGACGCCCGGCTCGGGGAAGTCGGGGATCGACCGGATGAGGCTCGAGACGAGCTCGCGTGCGGATGGCTCGGTGGGCTCGGTCGGCTCGGTCACCCGCAACAGGCTACCCGCGTTCATCCGTTCGTTCGATGACTCCCCACTGGTGCGACTGCGACGATGGAAGCATCCCGACCCTTGGAGCCTCCCCCGTGTCACCGAAACGCCTCTTCCGCACGCTCGCCCTCGCCGAGGCGGTGACCTGGACGCTCCTCATCGTCGCCATGATCCTCAAGTACGCGGGCGGCATCGAGGCGGCCGTGCTCGTCGGCGGCTCCATCCACGGGTTCGTGTTCCTGGCCTACGCGTTCCAGGCGGTGCTCGTCGGCGTGAACCAGCGCTGGAGCGTCGGCCTCATCGCATTCGCCGTGCTCACCGCGATCGTGCCGTACGCCACCATCCCGTTCGAGATGTGGCTCATGCGCCACGGCCGGCTCGACGGCGACTGGCGACGCGAGACGACCGAGCACCCGGCCGACGGCAGCTGGGTGAACCGGATGCTGCGCTGGTTCCTCGCCCGTCCGGTGCTGCTCACCGGGCTCGCCGTCGTCGGCGTCGCGGCCGTGTTCGCCGCCCTGCTGGTGGTCGGGCCGCCCGGAGGCCGCGAGGCCTGAGCGGCGCGCGGCCGTCCTGAGCGCGCGGCGGTCCGCCCGGCGGCGCCCGGGCGCCAGCTGCGAGCGGCCGCCCGCGGCATCCGGCACCATTGAGGTCATGCCCATCCTCAACAAGGACATGTCGGTCTGCATCTCGCTCGCGGCCCGCCCGTCGAACCTCGGTACGCGCTTCCACAACTTCCTCTACGACGAGCTGGGCCTGAACTTCATCTACAAGGCGTTCACGACCGACGACATCGAGGGCGCCGTTCGCGGCATCCGCGCCCTCGGTATCCGTGGCTGCTCGGTGTCGATGCCGTTCAAGGAGGCGGTGATCCCCCTCGTCGACGTCATCGAGGAGTCGGCGGCCGCGATCGAGTCGGTGAACACGATCGTGAACGACGGCGGCGTGCTCACCGCCTCCAACACGGACTACGAGGCCATCGCGATGCTCGTCGCCGAGCACGGCATCGACCCCGGCGAGCGGGTGCTCGTGCGCGGCTCGGGCGGCATGGCGAAGGCGGTCGTGGCGGCGTTCCGCGGGGCCGGCTTCGGCGAGGTCACGGTCGTGGCGCGCAACGAGGCCGCGGGCGCGGCGCTCGCCGCGAAGTACGGCTACGCCTGGGTGGCGGAGGACCCCGCGCCCGCGTTCGACGTCATCGTGAACGTCACCCCGCTCGGCATGCACGGGGCGGATGCCGCGGCGCTGGCGTTCTCGCCCGCGTTCGTCGAACGCGCGACCACGGTGTTCGACGTGGTGGCGTTCCCCGCCGAGACGCCGCTCGTGGCGGCCGGGCGCGCGGCCGGGAAGCGCGTGATCTCGGGGGCCGAGGTGATCGCGCTGCAGGCCGCGCGGCAGTTCGAGCGCTACACCGGCGTGCCGCTTACCCGCGAGCAGGTGGAGCGGGCGTCGGCGTTCTCGCGGGCGGAATAGCGGCGGCGGGCGGCATCCGCGCTCGGCCGACGGACGTGCCGGGCGGCCCGGCGAGGCGCGCTCAGTGCACGAGCGAGCCGAGCCAGATGACGAGCAGCCCGAGGCTCCCGGTGACCACGGCGCTGACGACGCGCAGGTACCAGGGGCTGCCACGGCGGGCGGAGGCGAGGTAGCCGAGCACCGCGAGCACGGCCACGCCCACCCAGAGCGCGGCGTAGTACGCCACGTACTCGTCGACCCACCCGACGACGGCGAGCAACAGGAACACGGCGGGCAGCACCATGGCCAACAGCAGTCCGGCCGTGTGCCGGATGGCACCGCGAGCGGCGATCAGGACGGCGCGGAGTCGCGGCTGCGTGTCGTCCTCTCGCGCGAGCACGCCCGAGTAGATGTGCGCGAGCCAGAACACGCCCACCGATCCGAGCACGAACAGCAGCACCTCCAGGTCGGTGTCGTCCTCCCAGCCCACGGCGATCACGGAGCTGACGAGCACGGTGCCGTAGATCGCGTACTCCGTGCGGTAGGCCGACAGCGCCTTCCGCACGGGGGTCCACACGGCGTGCATGGCGGTTCCTTCCACCGGGCGCAGGGGATCCTGCGTGCGACGGACTCTACTCGCGACGGCCGGGGCGCACCACGCACCCCGGCCGTCGTGGGTCATGCTGCGGCGTCGTCGACGGACGCGGTGGCGGCGATCAGCTGCGCGCCGAGGCCCGCGTCGACGTTGGTCCAGTACGCGAAGAACCGCGCCCGGATCTCGCCGACCGTGATGGCGGCCGCCTGGCCGGCGAGCGTCTGGACGAGCCGCTCCTTGGCCGCGGCCGAGTACACGTCGCGGTAGAGGGTGCCGGCCTGGCCGAAGTCGCTGTCCTCGGCGTGCAGCGTCGCCGCCGACCGCACCAGCTCGCCGTCGCTCTCCCAGCTGCCCTCGCCCGCCGCAGCCGCGTCGGCGACCGGACCGCCGAACGAGTTCGGTGCGTACACCGGCGTCGTCGGCGCGTTGTACGCGTGGCGCTGCGCGCCGTCCTGCGAGTAGTTCTGCACGGATGCCGCGTGCGGCGCGTTCACGGGGATCTGGTTGTAGTTCGTGCCCACCCGGTAGCGCTGCGCGTCGGGATAGCTGAAGACTCGGGCCATGAGCATCTTGTCGGGGCTGATGCCGATGCCCGGAACCGTGTTCGCCGGCGAGAAGGCGGCCTGCTCGATCTCGGCGAAAAAGTTCTGCGGATTGCGGTCGAGGGTGAGCGTGCCTACCGGGATCAGCGGGTAGTCCCCGTGCGGCCACACCTTGGTGAGGTCGAACGGGTTGAAGCGGTAGCTCTTCGCGTCCTCGTAGGGCATGACCTGCACGTGCAGGTCCCACTTGGGGAACTCGCCCCGCTCGATCGCGTCGAAGAGGTCGCGGCGGTAGTGGTCGGCGTCGGCCCCGGCGATCGCCTCGGCCGTGTCCGCGTCGAGGTGCAGGTCGCCCTGTCGCGAACGGAAGTGGTACTTGACCCAGAAGCGCTCGCCCTCGGCGTTGATCCACTGGTACGTGTGCGAACCGAAGCCGTGCATCTCGCGCCACGACTTCGGCAGGCCGCGGTCACCCATGAGGTACGTGACCTGGTGGGCCGACTCGGGCGACAGGGTCCAGAAGTCCCACTGCATGTCGGCGTCGCGCAGTCCCGAGCCGGGCAGGCGCTTCTGCGAGTGGATGAAGTCGGGGAACTTGATCGCGTCGCGGATGAAGAACACCGGGGTGTTGTTGCCCACGATGTCGTAGTTTCCCTCGGTCGTGTAGAACTTCACCGAGAAGCCGCGAACATCGCGCCACGTGTCGGGCGAGCCCTGCTCACCGGCGACGCTGGAGAACCGCAGGAGCGTCTCGGACTCGACGCCGGGCTGGAACACGGCGGCGCGCGTGTACGCGGAGACATCCGCCGTCACCTCGAAGCGGCCGAAGGCGCCGCCGCCCTTCGCGTGCACGATGCGCTCGGGGATGCGCTCCCGGTTGAACTGGGCGAGCTTCTCGACCAGGTAGCGGTCGTGCAGCACGGTGGCGCCGTCGGCGCCGGCCGTGAGGGAGTGCGCGTCGCTCGCGACCGGGGTTCCGGTCTGCGTCGTCGTGGGTTCCGACATGTGTCGTCCTTCTCTCTCTGAGGTGGTGGTGCGGGGGTCGGTGGTGCGGGGTCGGGGGTGCGGGAGCGGTGGTGCGGGGTCGGGGAAGGCGCGCCGAACTCCGCCTCGACGAGGCGAGGGCGCTGGCGGCGCGGCGGGCGGTGAGCGCCGTGCGGATGCCGCGGGCTAGCCGGACTCGGCCGGAGCGTGTCGTTCGAGCTCGGCGACGGCTTGCCGGCAGTCGGCGCAGAGGCCCCAGAAGGTGACCTCCGCCGTGTGGATGGCGAAGCCGGCGGTGTCGGCCGGCACGAGGCAGGGCGGCTCGCCGATCACGCAGTCGACGTCGGCCACGGCGTGGCAGCGGGTGCAGACGACGTGGTGGTGGTTGTCGCCGATGCGGCTCTCGTAGAGCGCGGGCGAGCCCGCGGGCGCGATGCGGCGCAGCAGCCCGGCGTTCGAGAGGTCGCCGAGCACGTTGTAGATCGATTGCAGCGACACGCTCGGGTGATCGGCGGCGACGCGCGCGTGCACCGCGTCGGCATCGAGGTGGCCGTGTCCCGTGACCGCGTCGAGCACCGCGATGCGTGGCACCGTGACCTTGAGCCCCGCCGCGCGCAGGTGCGCCTCGGCCTGCTCACGGTCGGATGCGCTGCTCATATCCTCGACCGTAGCAGTTGTTTTGAATCACTCAAAACAACGAGGCCTGCTCAGGTGAGCACCCCGGGTAGACTTGCACGGTCAGGCATCCGCCCCCGCGGCATCCGCTCGCCGCCGTTCTCTGGAGCTCGCCACTCGTGACCATCGAAGCCCCCGCCACGACCGCTGCCCCGACGACCCAGACGCCGGTGCTCGACACCGTCGAGGTCGCCGCGGCCACGCCCGAGAAGGAGCAGCCGTACGCCGCGCTCGGGCTGAAGCCCGACGAGTACGAGCGCATCCGCAACATCCTCGGCCGCCGCCCCACGAGCGCCGAGCTCGCGATGTACTCGGTCATGTGGAGCGAGCACTGCTCCTACAAGTCGTCGAAGATCTACCTGCGCCAGTTCGGCAAGAAGGTCACGCCGGCGATGAAGCAGCACCTCATGGTGGGCATGGGTGAGAACGCCGGCGTGCTCGACATCGGCGAGGGCTGGGCGGTCACGTTCAAGATCGAGTCGCACAACCACCCGAGCTACATCGAGCCGTTCCAGGGCGCCGCGACCGGCGTCGGCGGCATCGTCCGCGACATCATCTCGATGGGCGCACGCCCCGTCGCGGTCATGGACGCGCTGCGGTTCGGTGCGATCGACCACGCCGACACCGCCCGCGTCGTGCACGGCGTCGTGTCGGGCATCAGCTTCTACGGCAACTGCCTCGGCCTGCCGAACATCGGCGGCGAGACCTGGTTCGACCCCACCTACCAGGCGAACCCGCTCGTGAACGCGCTCGCCGTCGGCGTCATGCGCCACGAGGACCTGCACCTCGCCAACGCGAAGGGCGCCGGCAACAAGGTCGTGCTCTTCGGCGCCCGCACCGGCGGCGACGGCATCGGCGGCGCGTCGATCCTCGCCTCCGACACGTTCGCCGAGGGCGGTCCCACGAAGCGCCCCGCCGTGCAGGTCGGCGACCCGTTCGCCGAGAAGGTGCTCATCGAGTGCTGCCTCGAGCTCTTCGCCGGCGACCTCGTCGAGGGCATCCAGGACCTCGGGGCGGCGGGCATCTCGTGCGCGACCTCCGAGCTCGCGTCGAACGGCGACGGCGGCATGGCGATCGTGCTCGACGACGTGCTGCTGCGCGACCCCTCGCTCACGCCTGAGGAGATCCTCATGAGCGAGAGCCAGGAGCGCATGATGGCCATCGTGCGCCCCGAGAAGCTCGACGGCTTCCTCGAGGTCGTGAAGAAGTGGGATGTCGAGACGAGCGTGCTCGGCGAGGTCACTGAGACCGGCCGCCTCTCGATCATGTGGCACGGCCAGGAGATCGTGAACGTCGACCCGCGCACGGTCGCTGTCGACGGCCCGGTATACGAGCGCCCGGTCGCCTACCCGTCCTACCTCGATGCGCTGCAGGCCGACGGGGCATCCGCCCTCGAGCGCCCCTCGACGCCCGAGGCGCTGCGCGAGCAGTTCGTGCAACTGGTCGGCTCGGCGAACCAGGCGGATGCCGCATGGGTCACGAACCAGTACGACAAGTACGTGCTCGGCAACACGGCCCTGAGCTACCCCGACGACGCGGGCATGGTGCGCGTCGACGAGGAGTCGGGCCTCGGCGTCTCCGTCGCGACCGACGCGAACGGCCGCTACTCGCAGCTCGACCCGCGCCAGGGCGCGAAGCTCGCGCTCGCCGAGGCGTATCGCAACGTCGCCGTGAGCGGCGCCAAGCCCATGGGCGTCTCCGACTGCCTGAACTTCGGCTCCCCCGAGAACCCCGAGGTCATGTGGCAGTTCTCCGAGACGGTCGAGGGCCTGAGCGACGGATGCCTCGAGCTCGGCATCCCCGTCACGGGCGGCAACGTGTCGTTCTACAACCAGACCGGCGACGTGCCGATCCACCCCACCCCGGTGATCGCCGTGCTCGGCGTGATCGACGACGTCGCCCGCCGCATCCCGTCGGGCTGGCAGGACGACGGCCACAACATCTACCTGCTGGGCGACACGGCGGCCGAACTCGACGGCTCGGCCTGGGCCGGTGTCGTGCACGACCACCTCGGCGGTCGTCCCCCGGCCGTGGACCTCGGCCGCGAGAAGGCACTCGCCGAGCTGCTCGCCGCCGCCGCCCTCGAGGGGCTCATCGACTCGGCGCACGACCTCAGCGACGGCGGCCTCGCGATCGCCCTCGCCGAGGCGGTCGGCCGCTTCGGCGTCGGCGCACGCGTGGTGCTCGACGAGGTGATCCAGGACGCCGGCATCGACGCGGCGACCGCACTCTTCTCAGAGTCGACCGGGCGCGTCATCGTGTCGGTCCCCCGCGAGGACGACGTGAAGTTCCGCGGGCTCTGCGAGGGCCGCGACTACCCGGTGCGCCGCATCGGCGTGACGGATGCCGCGTCGGGCTCGCTCGAGGTGCAGGGCCTGTTCACCGTGCCGGTCGAGGAGCTCCGCAGCGTGAACCGCGCGCCGCTCGCCGACGCGTTCGGCCCGATCGTCGGGTACTGACACCGACTCGACCGGGTCGGCGACGGAGGCGAACCACACGATGGACGACGAGCGGCAGGCGTACTCCGACGAATACGCCGCCGAGCACGGCCGCTTCGCGCTGATCCCCGCCGCCTACGTGTTCCTGCTCGACGGCGAGCGCGGCGACGCCGGCGAGCGCGTGCTCCTCCAGCGGCGGGCGGGCACCGGCTACTACGACGACTGGTGGGCTGCCGCGGCCGCCGGGCACGTGGAGCAGGGCGAGACCGTGTTCGCGGCCGGCGTGCGCGAGACGGCGGAGGAGCTCGGCGTCGACGTCGTCGAGGCGGCCCTCGAGCCGCTCACGGCCATGCACCGCACCGGGGGCACCGGCCGGCCCGTCGACGAGCGCCTCGACGTGTTCTTCGCCTGTCGCTCCTGGCGGGGCACGCCGTCGCTCATGGAGCAGAAGGCGACCGGGCTCGAGTGGTTCCGGCTCGACGCGCTGCCCGATCACGTGGTGCACCACGAGCGATTCGTGCTCGAGGGCTACCGCGACGGCACGCTGCTACCGCTGACGGCCTACGGGTTCGGCGGCGAGCCGGGTCTCGCCGACGCCGTTGCGGCTGCGGGCGCAGGAGGCGGCCCCGCGGCATCCGGAACCGACGCCGGCCGGTCGCTGTGGACCTCGCTCGGCTTCACGGAGCAACCCGCGTGGCGACGGTGGGTGAGAACGCCATGGAGCTCGTGATCGGGGCGCTGGCCGCGCTCTTCGGCCTCGCGCTCGTCGTCGGCATGACGGTGCGGGCCGTCATGGCCCCGCGCGGCCGGCGGGTGCGCGCGGCGTTCGGCCCATTGATGGGCGCCGGCGAGACGTATCAGGAGCTGCACACCGGCCAGAAGGGCCTGCAGGACTCCGTGATCGAGTCCATCCAGGAGTCCGAGGTGCGCCCGTCCCGCACCGACGGCGACGACTAGAGGAGACGGAAGCCCGACGCCCCGACCGTCATCACGAGCGCGGCGGATCCGACCGCGGCGACGGCGATCATCGAGAGGCGCTGCACGAGGGGGCGCGACGCCGTCGGGAGCAGGTACGTCAGCGCGACCCCGAGCGAGGCGACCGCGAGCACCAGGACGCCGCCGGTCATCGCCGCCGAGCTGCGCGCGCCCGTCACGCACGCCGCACCCGTCCCGGCCAGGTCGACGGTCGCGCAGACCTCGGGCATGAGCGCGGCGCCGACGAGCAGCATCCAGAAGACCAGCGCGGTCGCGACCGTGGGAACCCACGCGCGGTCGGTCGACGTGATCGACGCCATGTGCCCGACCTCCCCCGCAGCGGTCACCGAACGGCCGACGGATGCGCCGACCGCAAGAGCCATGATTCCGCCTCATTCCCGGGCGACACCCCGAACGGGGCACATCGTTGCCGGAGCGATGCCGGATCGTTGCCGAAGCGAGATCGACGGCGTGTGCTTCACTGATCGGATGCCGCAGACGACCCCGCTCGCCGAGACCCGGCGGCTCCGCGTACTCGCCGTCGTCGCGGCATCCGGATGCCTCGTGCTGGGCCTCGCCCTGCAGCTGCTCGCCCGCACGCCCCTCATCGACGTGCTCGGCAGCATGCTCTACGTCGTCTTCTTCGGCCTGCTGATCGTGCTCGTGTGGCCGAGGCTCTCGGCGCTCACGGTCACCGCCATCGCCCTGGCGGTCGCCATGGTGATCGAGCTGCTGCAGCTCACCCCCGCGCCGGCGGCGATCGTCGCCGCCCTGCCGGTGTCCAGGCTCCTCTTCGGCAGCGCGTTCGACCCGATGGACCTCGCGGCCTACGTCGCGGGCGCGGTGCTGCTGTGGCTGCTGCTCGCGCTGCTTCGCGTGGGTGCTGCCCGCGTTGCTCGGGGCGGGCGCTAGGCGCCCTGCGGCGGGTGCGCCAGCAGGTCGACGCGGTCGGTGAGGTAGCGATCGAGCGGCATGAGCGCGTCGGGCTGGGCGTGGCTCCAGCGCACGAGCACCTCGCCGTCGCGCAGCACGAGCGGGCCGGATGCCCCAGCGCGGCCGAGCTCGTCGAAGTCGATCGGTCGCGCGTCGAACGCCACCGTCTCGCCCTCATGGATGCCGCCCTTGACGGCCGCGGCCCGGAGGGCGCGCTGCTCGGCGACCGCGGCAGCCGTGATGCTCTTGCGCGCGACCCGCTCGGCCCGCACGACCCGCCCGGTGTCCCAGGCGCCGCCCGACTCGTCGAGCAGCAGCACGCCGAGCCGCCAGACCCGCCCGAGCGGGGTCATGCGCGCGGCGCGCGGGATCCCGAGCACACGGCGTTCGGGCACGAGCTCCGCGAGCACCTCCTGGCGGGCCCCTGCGTCCCGCAGCGCGGCGACGGCGTCGGCCACGAGCAGCCTGGCGCGCGCGACGGAGGCCGCGGCCGCGGCATCCGTCATCTCGACCTGCCGATGAGCTCGAGCAGTGCCAGCCCGTACGCCTCGGCCGGGTCGGGATGCTCGAAGCGCATGCGCGACCCGCCGACCTCGACCTCGACCTCGAACGCGTCGTCGAGGCGGGTCAGCGACCGGAACGTCGCCCGCAGCAGCTCGCGCAGCTGATCCTCGCGGGGCAGCCACACCGCATCGGCGAGCGCGACCGAGTCGAGCGCCCACTCGGTCGTGCCGTTGAACGCGAGGATCGTGCCCGTCGGGTACCGCCGCGCCTCGATCGTCATCTCGCTCACCGTGAAGACATCGGCCTCGACCTCGGCCTCGACGTTCTCGGCCAGGTCGAGCTGGAAGCGGTCGCCGGACTCCGGATGCCACGTGAGGCCCGCTTCCCGGAGCGCGAGCGCCAGCTCCCTGCTGATCATCACCCCATGCTGCCCTGAACCGGACGCGGCGTCACGCCCCCGCATGGCGCGGCGTGGGACCGCTCACACGGCTCGTCGTCCCGGCGCGACGCCGACCCGCACGTACCGGCCCGTCGCGGCCTCCGCGAGTGCCTCGTCGAGTTCGACCAGCGGATGCGTGGCACCCACGAGCTCGTCGAACGGCACGCGCCGCCACGAGCGCTCGAGGAAGTCCACGGCCCGCCGCAGCTGCGACCCCGTGTAGTCGTGCACGGCGCTGACCGTCACGAGGCGTCGAACGAGCGAGTCGGGGTCGAGGCACACCTCGGATCCGGGCGGCACGCTGCCGACGAGCACGGCCGTGCCGCCCGCACCGAGGGAGCCGATCGTGGCGCGCACCGCCGACGGCGCGCCTGACGTCTCGACGGCGGCCAGCACCTCGGGCAGACCCCGCCGTTCGAAGTCGGCGAGCGCGTGGTCGAGCCGCTCCGGCGAGGCCGACCGGGCCGTCGGGTCGACCGGGACAGCGCCGATCTTGCGCGCGAACGCCCGCCGCGAGGCATCCGGCTCGGAGACGATCACCTCGGCACCCGCTTCGATCGCCAGCGCGGCCACCGTGAGCCCGACGAGCCCCCCGCCGGTCACGAGCACGAGGCGGCCGTCGAGGTCGAGCCGAGCGGATGCGGCGTCGAACGCCGCCACCGCCGTCGCCGTCGCGCACGACACCGGTGCGAGCACCCGGCTCGGGATGTCCTCGCCCACCCGCACGATGTCGGTGCCGACGCGCAGCTGCACGTGGGTGGCGAAGGAGCCCGAGAGCTCCCAGCCGCGGTGCACGCGTTCGTGCCCGTAGCGGGCGAGCTCGCGGCACCGCTGCGGCAGGCCGCGCGCGCAGCGGTCGCACGTGCCGCAGGCGACGAGCACCGACCACACGACACGGTCGCCGAGCTCGAGCGGCACGCCGTCGGCCCGGCGGGCGCCCTCGCCCACGGCGACGACCCGCCCCACCTGCTCGTGCCCGAGCACCAGCGGACGGTGCGCCGGACGTTCGCCGAGCACGGTGCGCACGTCGGACGGGCAGATGGTGGCGAGCTCGACCTCGACGAGCGCCTCGCCCGGCGAGAGCCGTACGCCCGGCGCCGCGATCGCGTCGTGCGGGCGACCGGGGTCGTTCCAGACCATGGCGACGGGGGAGGGCTTCACGATGACGTCGAGCTCGCCGACGTGCTGCACGGTGTGCACGCGTGCGCCCTAGCGCCGGCCGAGGCCGAGCAGGTCGACCAGCAGGTCGATGTCGTGTTCGTCGGCGCTGTCGAGTTGCTCGAACAGGTCGACGAGCATGGTGTGCCTGGACATGGCTGGGCCTCCTCAGACGGCCCCGGTTGGGTGAGGCCGCTCCGCCGCGCGGAACTCCGCCCGCGATACCTTGCCCCGACGCTATGCAGCGGCCGCCAACGCCACCCGACGTGAGGGTTGCGCGCAGGTGAACCGCGCCCGTCCGGCGGCTGCGGCGTTCGCCGTGGCGCGTCAGGACCGGCGGCGTGCCGGGCCCGCCGTGCCGCGTCAGGACCGGCGGCGTGCCGGGCTCATCGCTGCGCCCAGGCCTACGACGACGACCGCGACGAACAGCAGCCCCCACCGGGCCGTCACCAGCGCCAGCAGCGCGATGACCACGCCGACGACCACCACGACGCGGGCCAGCAGCATTCGCACGCGCGGGGTGAACCACCGGGCGCCCGCACGCCGCTCCGCCGTCACGCGCCGACCACGAACGGGCGACCCGTCGCCTGCTCGGCGAACGCCCACACGCGCGCGCCGATCGCCGGGTCGGACGACACCCGGGTCGGCTCCTGCAGCGTCGGCTCGCCACGCGTCAGGAAGCGGGGACCCCAGAACTGGCCGCCCTCCACGTCGGCGGCGGTCAGTGCGTGCAGCACGACCTCGGCGCCCCGGTGCTTGCCCTGCGCCCACGCGGCCTGCAGCGCGTCGCCGAAGCGTCCGCCCCGGCTCGGCTCGTTGACGCCCGGCACCGTGGGCGTGCGCCCGCTCACCGAGTAGCCCGGATGCGCGACGACGCTCGCCACGGAGCTCCCGACAGCCCGCAGTCGCCGGTCGAGCTCGAACCCGACCGACTGCGCCGCGATCTTCGACTGCGCGTAGGCACGCCACCCGTCGTAGCCGCGCTCGAGCTGCAGGTCGTCGACCCGGAACGTCGACAGGCGCGTCGCCAGGGACCCGAGCGACACGACTCGGGCGCCGGGCGCGAGGTGCCGCACCAGCCCGCCGAGCATGGCGAAGTGCCCGAGCACGTTCGTCGCGAGCACGAGCTCGTTGCCGTCGACCGACTCCTCGCGGTGGCGCGGTGGGTGCACGATGCCGGCGTTGGCCACGATCCCGTCGAGGGGCGCCTCGGCCAGCAGCCGGCCGGTTGCGTCCGCCACCGCGTCGAGCGACGAGACGTCCATCACGAGTGTGTCGACGGATGCCGCGGGCCGGGCGCCGCGGATCGCCGCCGCCGCGGCATCCAGCCGTTCGGGGCTGCGCCCGCTCAGCACGACGTGGGCTCCCGCACCGGCGAGCCGCGCCGCGGTGAAGAACCCGAGCCCGGCGTTCGCGCCGGTGACGAGGTACCGCCGCCCAGTCAGCGACGGGAGCGCGAGCGGGTACCAGGTCACAGGCCGTCGCCGGCGGCGCCGTTGCCGGCGAGCTCCTCGTGGTGCTGGATGACCTCGGCGACCACGAAGTTGAACCACTTCTCGGCGAACGCCGGGTCGAGGTGCGCGTCCACCGCGAGCGCCCGAAGCCGAGCGATCTGCCGCCGCTCGCGTTCGGGATCGCTCGGCGGCAGTCCGTGCTGGGCCTTCAGCCGCCCGACCTGCTGCGTGAACTTGAAGCGCTCCGCGAGCAGGTGGATGAGGGCCGCGTCGATGTTGTCGATGCTCGAGCGGATGCCGAGCAGCTCGCTCATCGCGGCATCCCGTTCGTCGATCGCCCCGTCAGTCATGCATCGAGCGTACCCGCGTGGCCGGGTCCGGATCACCCCGTCGCCGCACGCGCCAGCACCGGTCGCGTCGACAGCAGTCCGAGCCACACGATGCCGATCCCGATGGCCAGCACGCCCGCGATGACGAGCAGCGACGCGGGCGCGACGATGAGCGTGATGCCGGTCAGCGGCAGCATCACGACGGCGGCGGTGACGGCCGAGCCGATCGCCGTGATGCGCAGCGGCGACATCACCGAGCGGCGGCGCGCGGCATCCATCGTGCCGACCGGCATGCCGAGCATGTCGAGGCTGCGGTAGAGCTCGCCTCGGTCGAGGATGCCGGCGGCCTGGTTGACGCCCACCGAGCACGCGACCATGAGGAACGATCCGATCACCGTGATGAGGATGCCGGTGCGGATGTCGGCCATCAGCACGTCGGAGTCGGCGTCGCCACCGGTGCCGAGCGCGTCGAGCACGGCGACGCCCGTGCCGGCGAAGACCGCCATGAAGCTCGTCATCGCCACGCCGCCGACCTGACGCCACGCACCCTTCGGCGACTCGAGCACCGTGCGTGCGGCGAGCAGCCGGCCCGGCGTCTTCGCCCGCTTCGCCTGCCCCTTCGCGACGAGCCGGATCGCCCACGGGCCGACCAGGTTCAGCACCGCGAGGGAGGCGCCGAACCCGAACGCGAGCATCGCGAGGATCACCATCACGCTGCCCGCCACCTGCAGCACCGACATCACGCCGAACGCGAGCGCCACGACCGCCACGGCGACGACCGCGCGCACCCAGTGCATCCGCGGCGCCTCCTGGCGGGTGCGCACGCCCAACGGGGAGATGACGACCTGCCGCAGCCCGAGCACGGCGCTCAGCGCGGCGAGCGCGGCGATCGCGAACGGCACGGCGACGAGCACCCACCACGGCAGCAGCACGCCGGATGCCCCGAGCGGCTCGCCGCGGAACTCGATGAGCCCGAGCAGCGGCACGATGGCGAGGTACACGGCCACGCCCGCGACCGCGCCGACGAGCGCGAGCACCGACGACTCGATCACGGCGAGCGCCGAGACGGTCGCCGGCGTCGCCCCGAGCAGCCGCAGGGTGGCGAGCCGGTCATCGCGCCGTCGGGCCGACAGCCGCGCGGCCGCCCCGCCGAGCGAGACGAGCGGCACGACGAGCAGCACGAGGGCGATGACCGCGAGCGCCTGGTAGAGGATGCCGTCGTCGTCGGTCCACGTCCAGAAGGTCTGCGCGCCGCCGATCACTGTGAGCAGCAGCGCCGTGACGATCCCGAACGCGGTGACGGGCAGCACGGATGCCGCGGCGCCCGCCGAGCCCGGACGTGCGAGGAGCCACGCGACCCGGGCGATCATGCGGGCACCCGCTCCCCGACGATGCGGCCGTCCCGAACGTCGACGATGCGCGAGCAGCGCGCGGCGACCTCGGCGTCGTGCGTCACCACCACGAGCGTGCGGCCCTGACCGGTCGTCGAATCGAGCAGCGCCCGCATCACCTCGGACGATGTCGTCGAGTCGAGCGCGCCGGTCGGCTCGTCGGCGAAGATGACGGATGCCCCGGTCACCTGCGCCCGGGCGATGGCGACGCGCTGCGCCTGCCCGCCCGAGAGCTGCCCGATGCGACGGTCCTCCATGCCCGCGAGGCCGAGGGCGGCGAGCCAGCCGCGCCCGTACTCCTCGGCGCGGGCGCGCGGCATCCCGTTCAGCATGAGCGCGAGCGCGACGTTCTCGACCGCCGTGAGCTCGGGGATGAGCAGCCCCTGTTGGAACACGAACCCGAAGGCCTCGCGTCGCAGCCTCGACCGCTCGCGCTCGCTGAGGGCGGTCACCTCGACGCGCCCGGCGCCCGAGTGGAAGCCGACCGTGCCCGCGTCAGGGCGCGTGATGCCCGCGAGGCAGTGCAGCAGCGTCGTCTTGCCGGAACCGGAGGCGCCCATGATGGCGACGGACTCTCCGGTTCGCACCGAGAGGTCGACGCCGGCGAGGGCGTGGGTGGACCCGAAGGTCTTGCTGAGGCCGGCGGCCTCGATCACGAAGGAACTCATGCTCCGAGCCTCGCGCCGGCGGGCGTTCGCTCGCGTCGCACCCGAGGTGGATTGAGGCGGCTCGGCGTCATCCTCGGGGATGACCCGCTCGGGTCAGCGGGGCGTGGCCCGCCGGATCACCGCGTAGCCGCCGATCGCGCACACCAGGGCGAGCCCGAGCACGACGGTGAACACCCCCACGATGCCGATCCCCCCGAACCACTCGAAGATCGCCGGCCAGCTCTCGGTGAAGGTCGCGATGGCGACTCCGCCGAGGAGGAGTGCAACCGCGCCCAACGCGAGGGTCAGCATGCCGCGCATCCGCCACCGCAGGTACACGGTCGTGACGCTCGCCCCGATGAAGAGCACGAACAGCTGGAGCGCGAGCGTCGTGTAGAAGTCGACCAGCCAGCCGTTCTGCCCGTACCAGAGCGCGTCGAACATCGAGACGTTCAGCCACCAGCCGTTCGTGGCCATCTCGAGCTGCACCAGGGTGGCGATGGCGATGGCGTTCAGCAGCGAGACGATCCCGAACATCGCGCTCGTCCCGAGCCAGAAGTCCCGTCGCGTCGCGCCGAATCCCAGGGCGAACGACATCGTGAGGCCGATCGCCTGGACGCCGACGGCGACGAGGTACCACTGGGGCGACAGCACTGCCCAGCTGTAGCGCATGCCCTCACCCATCTTCTCGGTGTCCGCACCCGCGGCCCCGGCGATGATGCCGATGACGATCATCACCAGCCATGCCGCCCCGAGGATGATCCACGGGATGCCGAAGAACACCGACGGCGTGAGGGCGTGCAGGCGCACGACGCGCCACACCTCGGTGAATCGAGTCCGCGGCTCGGTGCGGACGGTGGATTGTTCGATCACGGCGGTCATGCTGCGACCTCCTGTTCGGTCGAGTCGGTGCGGAGGTCGGCGCCGGTCATGTGGACGATGAGTTGCTGGAGTGAGACCGGTGCGAGCTCGAGGCCGAGCTCGGCGGCTCGGATGCGGTCGGCCTGGTCGAGCCGGCCGTCGATCGTGACGGACGCCAGGCCGCCGAGGCTCTCGCGACCGATCACCGCGCGATCGGCGACGAACGACTCGACCGCCGCCCGCCCGCCCGCCACGGTGGTGGCGGACCCGCGCACCTCGTCGGCGTCGCGGTCGAGCAGGATGCGTCCCTGGTCGATGATCAGCAGGTGCTCGAGGAGGTTGGCCACCTCGTCGATCAGGTGCGTCGAGAGCACGATCGTGCGGGGGTGCGCGCTGTAGTCCGCGAGGAGCCGATCGTAGAAGATCTGCCGCGCCACCGCGTCGAGGCCCAGGTAGGGCTCGTCGAAGAACGTGAGCGGCGCGCGCGAGGCGAGGCCGACGATGACCCCCACCGCCGAGAGCTGGCCGCGCGAGAGCTTCTTGATGGGGCGATCGAGCGGAAGCCGGAAGTCGTCCACGAGTCGCTCGGCGAACTCGGCATCCCAGTTCTCGAAGAACCACGGTGCCGCCTTCAGCACGTGCGAGGCGTGGAAGGCGTCGGGGTATCGCTGGGACTCGGCGATGAAGCAGAGTCGTCGCAGCACGTCGGCGTGCTCGGCCGGCGTGCGGCCGAACACCTCCAGCTCGCCGTCGTTCGGGAAGATCTGGCCGGTCAGCATCTGCATCACGGTGGTCTTGCCCGCGCCGTTCCGGCCGAGGAGGCCGTAGATGCGGTGCTCCTCGAGCGTGAAGTCGACGGCGTCCACCGCCGTGAATGAGCCGTAGCGCTTGGTGAGTCCGCTGGCGCGGACCACGGTGCGGGTCATGAGTCGATCCTTTCCGCGCGGAGGAGCCCCGCGAGTTCGTCGATGTCGATGCCGAGCTTCTCGGCCTCGATGATGAGCGGCCGGAGGTATTCGGCAGCGAAGTCGGCCCTGCGACGTTCGACGAGCCGTGCCCGCGCGCCCTGGGTCACGAACATGCCGATCCCCCGTCGCTTCTCCACGATTCCGTCGTCGACAAGGCGATTCACCCCTTTCAGTGCCGTGGCCGGGTTGACGCGCAGGAAGGTCGCGAACTCGTTCGTCGACGGGATCTGGCCGCCCTCGGGGAGCGATCCCTCGATGATGTCGTTCTCGACCTGTTCAGCGATCTGGATGAAGATCGGGCGTGATTCGTCCAATGCCGGCCCATCTGGTCGTGCGTTCTGGTGCGGTGCGCGAACCTCATTGGTTCATTACTTGTGTAACTAACCAACCATGCACTGATGCTGCTGTCAAGACCCTCGGTTCCGCGGCTGGTGTGCGCGGGGCCAACCGTGCCGGATCGGGCGCCGGCGGCATCCGAAATGCAGGAAGAACGCGCGCCACCGCGGCGCGTCGGGCCCTCCGCGCTGGCGCGTCGCCGAGAAGTTCCTACATTTCGGCCGTGGAGGGAGGGGACGGCCAGGCGGCGGGGAGGTGAGGGGGAAGGCGGGCGGCGGGGCGCGTCAGACCGCTGAGGCGGCGGCGGCGCGCCGCGGGAGGCGGAGGCGCCCCTGCGTCAGCAGGATGCCGAGCAGCACGAGCACCGCACCGACCGGTTCGTGCCAGCTGAAGCGCTCGCCGAGCAGCAGCACGCCCAGGGCGACGCCGACGACCGGGGTCACGTACGTGACCGTCGAGGTGCCGGTCGGCCCCCAGGCCCGCAGCACGTTGATGTTCCAGATGTAGGCCAGGCCGGTGCCGAGCACGCCGAGGGCCAGCAGCGAGCCCACGATGGTCCAGTCGAGGTCGACCGGGGTCAACGCGATGAACGGCGTGAGGGCGAGCATCACGACGGCCGAGACGCCGATCGAGAGGAACGCGAAGGTCGCCGGCGCGATCGGCCGCTGGCTGAGGAACCGGCGCTGGTAGCCGAACGTGAAGCCGTAGCAGAGCGTGGCCACGAGGCAGGCGAGCTGCCCGGCGAGGCTGCCCGTGAGCGCCTGGTACTGCCACGGCCCGATGATGACGAGCACGCCCACGATGCCGATGCCCACGCCCGCCCACCGGCTCAGGCCGAGTCGCTCGACGCGGAAGACCAGGGTGGCCATGAGCGCGGTCATGATGGGCGTCGTCGCGTTGTAGATCGACGCGAGGCTCGACGACACGTACTGCTCGGCCCACGCGAAGCACAGGTAGGGGATGACGCAGGTCGTGAGCGACACGACGAGGAAGTGCAGCCACACCACCCGCTCGCGCGGCAGCACCGGGCCCGGCGTGCCGTCGGCCCGAGGCACCCGCGGCCGCGTGACGAGCACGATCGCGCCGAGCGCGAGGGCGCCGAGCAGCGTGCGCGTCCACGCGACCTGCCCGAACGACACCCCCTCGAGCGCGACCTTCATGAAGAGGAAGCTCGCCCCCCACACGACTCCCATCGCGAGGAACTGCACCCACGTCGACAGCCGTCCCGATGGACTGGGGCCGGATGCCGCGACGGCGGTCTTCGCGCTGGTGCTCGTGCTCACCGGTCGAGCGTACGCCCGGCCGCCGGCGGCGGTCGCGCCTCCGCAAGGTCCTTGTCCGGAATCCGCCGGAGGTCGGCAGGATGCTTCCGCCGCCCGACCCGTGCCCGACCTGATGACCGCCGGGGCCGCGCGGGAGTAGCCTGCTTCCGTATCGGTTCCGGGCCAGTCTCCCCGGAACCGCCCGGGAGCCGCTGGTGAGCGCGATCATCGAGCTGGAGATCGGACCCGGCGGGGAGCCGGGCACGTGGACCGTCCGCGTGCTCCGATCGGCCGGGGCGGACGCGGCATCCGCGTCGTTCCGGCTGGACGTCGACACCCTCATCACCCGGTTGCCGTTCATGGACTCCACGGTGCTCGCCTCGGCGGTTCCGGCGCGGCGGGTGCTGACCGAGGGCGAGACCGAGATCCAGCGCGTGGGCACGGAGCTGTTCTCCGCCGTCTTCACCGGCGAGGTCGAGGAGGCGTATCGCACGAGCCGTGCCGTCGCAATGGGCCGCGGGGAGAGCCTCCAGGTGCGCCTGCGGCTCGTCGCGCCGATGCTCGCCGCCCTCCCGTGGGAGTCGCTGTTCGACCCCCAGGCCGGCGTGTACGTCTGCCGCAAGGAGCCGCTGATCCGTCAGATCCCGACGACGGACGCGATGGAACCGCTGAACCTCGACCCGCCGCTGCGCGTGCTCGCGATGGTCGCCGCGCCCAGCGACCTGCCGGCGATCGACGCCGCGGGTGAGCGGATGCGCCTCGAGACGGCGCTCGGGTCCCATATCGCCCGGGGCCGGATCCTCGTCGAGTGGCTCGACGACGTCACGTGGACCAACGTGCACGAGAAGCTGCTCTCGGCGCCGTGGCACGTGCTCCACTTCGTCGGGCACGGGTCGTACGATTCCTCCTCCGAGGAGGGCGTGCTCGCGTTCGTCGACCCCGACGGGCGGGCGGAGTACGTCGACGCGTCGGCGCTCGCCGACCTGCTGGACCAGGCCGAGCCGACCCCCCGGCTGGTCGTGATCAACTCGTGCATGTCGGGTGCCGCGAGCACGAACGAGCTGTACTCCGGCACGGCCGCGGCGCTCGTGAACAGTGGCATCAACGCCGTCGCCGCGATGCAGTTCACGATCAGCGACGCGGCGGCCGTCGCGTTCTCGCAGGGCTTCTACTCGGCACTCGCCTACGGCTGTCGCATCGACGAGGCCGTGGTCAGCGGCCGGATCGCGATCCTCGGCCTCGGTCGGGACACGCTCGAGTGGGTGACGCCGGTGCTCTGCCTCCGAGGCGACGACACCCGCCTGTTCATCGTGCCGAAGTCCGCGGACGACCCGGATGACGCGGCGGACATCCCGGGAATCCCCGCCGCCCCGCCCGAGCCCACGCCGACTCCGAAGCCCGACCCGCGCCGGGTACGACTGATCGCCGCCGCCGCGGCCGGCGCCGCGCTCCTCCTCGGGATCGGCGGCACCGTCGCGGTGATGGCGGCGCTGAGCGGGGCCGGCGGCGACGACGGCGGCGCGGCCGACGTCGCGGCGGTGACGCTCCCCGCCGAGATCGAGGTCCGAGGGGACACGGCGTGGACGCCGACCGGTCTCGAGTGCACCGGCGGCCGTCGTCTCCTCCTCAACGCCACCGGCGAGGTCGAGGTCGAGGACCTCGGCGGCATCGCGCTGACGCCCGAGGGCGCCGAGCAGCAGTACTCCGTGATCGATCCGCAACCGTACGCGTCGCACGCCTCGCTCATCGGGCGCGTGAGCGACTGTGGCCTGCCGTTCGTCGTCGGCTCACGGCTGGCGATGGAGTGCCCCGTCGACGGCGACCTCCAGCTCGGCTTCAACGACTCGGATCCCGGCGGCAACGTGGGATCCTTCACGGTGACGGCCTCGGATGCCACCGAAGACGCGACCATCACGCTCGACGCCCTCACGCCCATCACCGTCGACGTGCCGGCCAGTGCCGCCGACTGGGTGCCCACCGGGATCACCTGCCTCCCGGGCGCCACCTACTCCGTCTGGGGGAACGGCGTGATCATGTGGGGCGAGGACCAGGAGCTCACGTCGGTGGACGCCGACGGCGCGGAGGTGTTCACGCAGCAGGCGGACGATCCGAGCGACAACGTGCCGGGCCTCGAGGACGCCGAGCACGGCTCCCTGATCGGAGCCATCGACGGCCTGCCGCCCTATGTGGGACTCGGCACCGAGTCGTACTTCGACTGCTACGGCGGCGGCGGTCGGATCGGCCAGGTCGTGCTGGGCGTGAACGATCTCGCCCGCGACGACAACACGGGCCAGTTCACCGTCATCATGTCCCGCATCACCCCTCCGTCGGGCTGATCACCGGTGGGGGGCGCATCCCACCCGTGACGCGGGAGCGCTCCCGACCTAGGCTGGCCCGCATGAGCGATTTCGACGTCATCGTCCTCGGCGCGGGCCCCGGCGGCTACGTTGCCGCGATCCGCGCCGCGCAGCTCGGCCTGAAGGTGGCCGTCATCGAGGAGAAGTACTGGGGCGGAGTGTGCCTCAACGTGGGATGCATCCCCTCGAAGGCGCTGCTGCGAAATGCCGAGCTGGCGCACATCTTCCACGACCAGGCCACGACGTTCGGGATCTCGGGCGAGGTGCACTTCGACTTCGGTGCCGCGTTCGACCGAAGCCGCCAGGTGTCCGAGAAGCACGTCAAGGGCGTGCACTTCCTGATGAAGAAGAACGGCATCACCGAGGTCGACGGCCGCGGCGCCTTCCGGGACGCGAACACGCTCGACGTGACGAAGGCGGACGGGTCGGTCGAGACGATCGGGTTCCGCACCGCGATCATCGCGACCGGCTCGCGGGTGCGGTTGCTCCCCGGCGTCCAGCTGTCCCAGAACGTCGTCACCTACGAGGAGCAGATCCTCACCCGCGACCTGCCACGTTCGATCGCGATCGTCGGCGCCGGCGCCATCGGCATGGAGTTCGCCTACGTGCTGCGCAACTACGGCGTCCAGGTCACGGTCATCGAGTTCCTCGACCGGGCCCTTCCCAACGAGGACGTGGAGGTCTCGAAGGAGATCACGCGGCAGTACCGCAACCTCGGCATCCCGATCCTCGCCTCGACCAAGGTCGAGACGGTCGTCGACCACGGGGCATCCGTCACCGTCTCGTACACGGGGGCCGACGGGCAGCCCGGGGCGCTCGAGGTCGACAAGGCCCTCATCTCGGTGGGCTTCGCCCCGAACGTCGAGGGCTTCGGCCTCGAGAACACGGGCGTGCAGCTCACCGAACGAGGCGCGATCGCGATCGACGAGCGGATGCGCACGAACGTGCCGCACATCTTCGCGATCGGCGACGTCACCGCCAAGCTCATGCTCGCCCACGTGGCCGAGGCGCAGGGCGTCGTCGCCGCCGAGACCATCGGCGACGCCGAGACCCTGGAGCTCGGCGACTACCGGATGATGCCGCGGGCGACGTTCTGCTCGCCGCAGGTGGCGAGCTTCGGGCTCACCGAGCAGCAGGCCCGCGACGAGGGCTACGACGTGGTCGTCGCGAAGTTCCCGTTCACCGCGAACGGCAAGGCGAACGGCCTCGGCGACCCGGTGGGCTTCGTGAAGCTCGTCGCCGATGCGAAGTACCTCGAGCTGCTCGGCGGCCACCTCATCGGCCCGGATGTCTCGGAGCTGCTGCCCGAGCTCACCCTCGCCCAGAAGTGGGACCTCGGCGCGCTCGAGCTCGCCCGCAACGTGCACACCCACCCGACGCTCTCCGAAGCCCTGCAGGAGGCGTTCCACGGCCTGACGGGGCACATGATCAACATGTGATTGTGCTGTTGTGAGCGTCCAGACTTCGTCGCAATGTGTCGACGGATTTGCGTTCGGTCAGCACGTTTGCCCGCCTTCACGCGGGATAACTTGCTTGTGCTTGAGAGCGGGGACCCGTACTCCGAGTCCTACTGGCGAATCCCTGTCGTATGGAACGGCCGGTCGGGCGATGCGGCGCATGTCTTCCGGCGAGAGCCAGCGTCGCAGGTGGGCAAGGTTCGACGGAATTCCGCGCGTCGACGCATGGCGCGCTCAGACGCACTGTGCCGATGCGAGAGCAAGCAAGCCGAGGGAAGCCGTCGGTCGCAGCATGCTCACCGTTCGGCGTCAGGCGACACGGTGTTCGCGGCCCCGATCGCTTCGCGGAGTGCCCTGATCTCGATCATCAACTCCTCAACGTGTTGGCGAGTCAACGCCTCCTCAGCCGCTTCGTTCGCACCCACCTTCTCTACGATCCACGACGCCAGCGTTGCCGTGACCACACCGATCAGCGCGATGCCGCCGAGCATCACACCGACTGCCACGAACTGGCCGGTCGGAGTAACCGGGAAGTGGTCCCCATACCCCACAGTTGTGATGGTCACGAACGCCCACCAGAGCCCCTGCCCGAGCGTCTGAATGCTGCCGCCCGAATGACGCTCAGCGTCGAGCACAGCGAGCGCAGCGACGTACACGAGCAGCGACGCGGCAGCCGCCACGTAGACGATCACCCGCCCCCGGAATGCGGCACCCGCCGTCCGTTGCACCACAGCGAGAATCGTCACGAGACGAAGCAGCCGCAGCGGACGAAGCATCGGCAACACCACAATCGCGAGGTCGAACAAGTGCGTGTAGAACCACCGCCATCGATGCTCAGCAAGCACGAGATTGACGATGTAATCGACCAGGAAGATGAGCCAGGTCACCGCGATCACGATCTCAGCGACCAGCAATCCAGTCCCCGTGAGTTCCGCAATGACCTCCCACGAGTACGCGAGGAGAAAGGCAACCGCAGCAAAAACAAGCGGCCATTCTGTGGCGCGTTGCCAACGCTCTTGCTTCATGGCTGCGAGCGTAGGACAGGTCGGGGGCGTCCACATCTCAACGAACCCGCCGCGAGGCGAACAGGATGCGACGACGGGGAACGGCAACAGGGGCGGATGCTGCGACGCGAGGTCGCGGCATCCGCCCCTGGTGTTCCATCGACGCGGCCGGGCAGGCGTTCCTGCCGCGTCGAATGACGCCCCGGCGGCGGAACTTCCCAGCCCGCCGCCGGAACCCTCTAGTGCTGCACCGCCTTCTCGGCGCCGACGCCCGTAAGCGAGCGCACCTCCATCTCGGACTGCTTGGCCGGGTCCTCCGTGCCCTTGTCGAGCACGGTGCCGAGCCAGCCGAGGAAGAAGGCCAGCGGGATCGAGATGATGCCCGGGTTGGACAGCGGCACGATGTCGAAGTCGGCGCCCGGGATCATCGAGGTGGGAGTGCCCGACACGACGGGCGAGAGCGCGATGAGCACGATCGCCGAGCCGAGGCCGCCGTACATGCTCCAGAGTGCGCCCTGGGTCGTGAACCGCTTCCAGAACAGCGAGTACACGATGGTGGGCAGGTTGGCGGATGCCGCGACGGCGAAGGCCAGGGCCACGAGGAACGCCACGTTCTGGCCGTTCGCACCGATGCCGCCGACGATCGCGATGATGCCGATCACGACCACCGTTCGACGGGCGACCTTGACCTCGGCACCCGGCTCGGGCTTGCCCTTCTTCACGACGCTCGCGTAGATGTCGTGCGCGAAGGAGGCCGCCGCCGTGATCGTGAGCCCGGCGACGACCGCGAGGATCGTCGCGAACGCGATCGCCGCGATGAGGCCGAGCAGGATCGGCCCGCCGAGCTCGAACGCGAGCAGGGGAGCGGCCGAGTTCGCGCCACCGGGGGCCGCGGCGATGACCTCGGGGCCGATGAGGGCCGCGGCGCCGTAGCCGAGCACGAGCGTGAACACGTAGAAGATGCCGATCAGCCAGATCGCCCAGACGACCGACTTGCGCGCCTCCTTCGCCGTGGGAACGGTGTAGAACCGCATCAGCACGTGCGGCAGGGCCGCGGTGCCGAGCACGAGCGCGAGGCCGAGCGAGAGGAAGTCGAGCTTCGCGACCTCGGAGACGCCGTACTTCAGGCCGGGGTCGAGGATCGCCGGGTTGCCGGCGGTCGCGACCGCGTTGTCGAGCAGGGTCGAGAAGCTGAAGCCGTTGATCGCGAGCACCCACACGGTCATCACCGCGGCGCCCGCGATGAGCAGGCCCGCCTTGATGATCTGCACCCAGGTCGTGCCCTTCATGCCGCCGATGAGCACGTAGAGGATCATGAGCGCGCCGACGACCGTGATGACCACGGCCTGGCCGAGCTTGTCGCCGATGCCGAGGAGCAGCGACACGAGCCCGCCCGCTCCCGCCATCTGGGCGAGCAGGTAGAAGAAGCACACGACGAGCGTGGTCGTGGCCGCGGCGATGCGCACCGGGCGCTGCTTGAGCCGGAACGAGAGCACGTCGGCCATCGTGAAGCGGCCGGTGTTTCGCAGCAGCTCGGCGACGAGCAGCAGCGCGACGAGCCACGCCACGAGGAAGCCGATCGAGTAGAGGAACCCGTCGTAGCCGGTGACGGCGATCGCGCCGACGATCCCGAGGAAGGACGCCGCCGACAGGTAGTCGCCCGCGATCGCGGCGCCGTTCTGCCCACCCGTGAACGAGCGGCCCGCGGCGTAGTAGTCCGAGGCGGTCTTGTTGTTGCGGCTGGCGCGGAACACGATCACCAGCGTGATCGCGACGAACGCGCCGAAGATGGCGATGTTGAGCCAGGGGTCGCCGGGCGAGGCGGCCGCCGCTTCCGCAGCGAGGTGCGTGTGGGTCTGCGTGTGCGTCATCATCGGTTCGCCCCTTCGGTGTCGGATGCCGCGGCGGCATCCGCTTCGATGCCCTCACGGATGTCGGTGGCGAGCGGGTCGAGGCGCCGGTTGGCGAAGGCCACGTACCAGGTCGTCACGGCGAACGTCGTGAGCACCTGTGCGATGCCGAGCACCATGGCCACGTTGACGCTGCCGAACACCGGCGTCGACATGAAGTCGTGCGCGTAGCTGGCGAGCAGCACGTAGGCGAAGTACCAGACGAGGCAGGCGGCCAGCACCGGGAACACGAAGCCCCGGTGCGTGCGGCGAAGGGTCTGGAACTCCGGTGATTGCTGGATGGCGGGGTAATCGACGTCGGCCAGTGCCGTCGACGTGTCCGCGCTCAGGGCGTCGTTGCCCATGGCGTCTCTCTCCTTCGAGGGGGGTCTCGGCGGACCGTCCGCCGCGCCGCTGCACCGAGCCGTCAGGGCGGCGGGGCGATGCAGTGGCACCATGCTGGCGCTCGCTCCCGGGGCGCCGGGGCTGCTCGCCGTTCGTCGTCGCTGAACGGCAGGCATCGTGCGACGAACGGCTCCGCCGTGACGACGAACGACGGCTACGCTGACCTGCATGCCCGAGTCGATGCTGCTCGCCGCTGCCGCCGGAGTGGTGGCGGGGGCGCTCGCCGTCGGGGTGGTGCTGCTCCTGCGACGCATCGTCGGATCCTCGAAGGAGCTCGGCACCGACGTGGAACAGGCGACGTACCAGACCCTCCACCTCGCGAGCCGCGCGGCGAAGCACCTGCGCGGCGGCATCGACGAGGTCGACGCGGTTCGGGCGGTCCGCTACCTCCGGGCGCTGCTCGGCAGCGAGACGCTCGCGCTCGTGGATCGCTCGGGTGGGGTCGTCGTCGAGGGTGAGGACGCCGTGCGCGCGGTGGCCGGGCGTCTCGCCGCGGAGGCGAGCGCCTCGGGCAGGTCGCAGGTGCAGCGACGCATCCCCCTCGGCGACCGCGAGACCGACGCCGTGGCGGCCCCGATCCGCGCCGGCGGCCGGGCGGTGGGCGCGATCGTCGCGTTCGGGGCGCCAGTGCGGGCCGGCCTCGTGCGAGCGACCGGGGAGGTCGCCGACTGGGTGGCCGCCCAGGTCGAGCTGGGTGAGCTGGATGCCTCGCGCGCGGCGCTCGCCGAGGCGGAGGTGCGAGCCCTGCGGGCCCAGATCAGCCCGCACTTCATCTACAACTCGCTGAACGCCATCGCGTCGTTCATCAACACCGACCCGGCGCAGGCGCGCGAGCTCGTGCTCGAGTTCGCCGACTTCACGCGCTACTCGTTCCGCCGCCACGGCGACTTCACGACCGTGGCCGAGGAGCTCCGCTCGATCGACAGCTACCTCCGGCTCGAGCGGGCCCGCTTCGGCGACCGGCTGCGGGTGACGCTGCAGATCGCGCCCGAGGTGCTGTCGACCGTGGTGCCGTTCCTCTCCATCCAGCCGCTCGTCGAGAACGCGGTGCGGCACGGCCTCGAGTCGAAGGAGGGCGGGGGCCGCATCACCATCACCGCGTCCGACCTGGGTGCGTTCGCCGAGATCAGCGTGGAGGACGACGGGGTCGGCATCGATCCCGAACGGCTCGAGACGGTGCTCGCGGGCGGCGCCCCGGGCGAGCACGTGGGCCTGCGCAACGTCGACGCTCGCCTCCGTCAGGTCTACGGCGAGGAGCACGGGCTCGTCGTCGAGACGAACGTCGGCGCTGGCACGCTCGTGCGGATGCGGGTGCCGAAGTCGCAGCCCGGCCGCGTCGCGGCATCCGCAGACGCCTCGCGCAGTCCCGGTGCCAACCGAAGTCCCGGTGGAAGACTGGAACGATGACGATCTCCGTGCTCATCGCCGACGACGAGCAGCCTGCGATCGACGAGCTGGCGTTCCTGCTCGGACAGGACCCACGCATCGGCGTCATCCACCAGGCCGCGTCGGGCGCCGAGGCCATCCGTCTGCTCACACGGGAGCCGGTCGATGCCGCGTTCCTCGACATCCACATGCCCGGCCTCAACGGGTTCGACCTGGCCCGGGCGATGCAGCGCTTCGAGCGGCGGCCCGCCCTCGTGTTCGTCACCGCCGACGAGGAGGGCGCGCTCGAGGCGTTCGACCTCGCCGCCGTCGACTACCTGTTGAAGCCCGTGCGCACCGAACGCCTGCACCGCTCGGTGACCCGCATCGTCGAGGCGCTCAAGGCCTCGGCGGCCGTGCACGCCGGCGCCGCGGCATCCGATGCGCAGCCCGAGATGATCGCGGTCACCCTGGGCGGCACGACGCGGATGATCCGCCGCGACGAGGTGCGCTACGTGCAGGCGCAGGGCGACTACGCGCGGCTGCACACCGAGGAGGCGAGCTACCTCGTGCGCGTGCCGATGTCCGACCTCGAGCGGCAGTGGAGCGACGCATTCGTGCGGGTGCACCGCTCGTACCTCGTGGCGATCCCGCACCTCACGCGCATCCGGCTCGGCGGCGACCACCCGAGCGTCACGGTGGGCGCGGCCGAGCTGCCCGTGAGCCGGCGGCTGCTGCCCGCCCTGCGCGAGCGGCTCGAGTCGGCGACCATCCGGCCGAGATCATGAGCGACGACGACCGTCGATCGGATGCCGCGGGGCCGGCGCGTCCTCCCGGTTCCACCGATGGCCGGAGGCCGCCCGCCCGGGTACGCGTGACCGCACCCCACGCCGGCTCGCCCGGGGCATCCGCTCGCCCGCACACCCAGGCCGGACGCGAGGCGCCCACGAGCGACATCGCAGGCGTGTACGTGCGGTCGTTGATCCGGTCGCAGCTGCGGCTCGGCGTCGTGTTCGCCGTCGGCTTCGCGGTCGCGACGGCGCTGTTCGTGCTGGCCATCGCGCTCGTGCCGCAGCTCGACACCACGTTCGTGATCGGCGTGCCGCTGTCATGGCTGCTCCTCGGCGCGGGCGTCTACCCCCTCGCGATCACCGTGGGCGCGCTCTACGTGCGCGCCGCCTCGCGCAACGAGGCTCGCTATCGCTCGCTCGTGGAGGAGGAGTGAACCCGGTCATCGGCTACACGGCGATCATCGTGGTGGCCCTCGCGTCGGCGCTCATCGGGTTCTACGGACTGCGCGTCTCGCGCACGACGAGCGACTTCTACGTCGCCAGCCGCACGGTACGGCCGTGGTGGAACGCGTCGGCGATCGGCGGCGAATACCTGTCGGCCGCGTCGTTCCTGGGCATCGCGGGCCTCATCCTGCTGACCGGATCCGCGGCGCTGTGGTTCCCGATCGGGTACACGGCGGGCTACCTGATGCTCCTGCTGTTCGTGGCGGCGCCGCTGCGCCGCTCGGGCGCCTACACGATCCCCGACTTCACCGAGGCCCGGCTCGAGTCCACCGCGGCGCGGCGCGTGACGAGCCTGCTCGTGATCGTCATCGGGTGGTTCTACATCGTGCCGCAGCTGCAGGGCGCCGCCTTGACCGTGCGGATCACGACGGGACTGCCGGCGTGGGCGGGGTCGCTCGCGGTGGCCGTCATCGTGGCGGTCGTCGTGGCGGCCGGCGGCATGCGGTCGATCACCTTCGTGCAGGCGTTCCAGTTCTGGCTGAAGCTCACCGCGCTCGCCGTGCCGGTGTTCGTGGTGCTGCTCGTCGTGAACGGCGGGGAGCCGCCCGCGCAGCTCACCCCGGCCGAGGCGTTCCCGGCATCGGCCGGACCGGGCGACCTCGACGGCTACCGCACGGTGTCGCTCATGGTGGCGTTGCTCTTCGGCACCCTCGGGCTCCCCCACGTGCTCGTGCGCTTCTACACGAACCCCGACGGGGTCGCCGCGCGGCGCACCACGGTGATCGTGCTCGTGCTGCTCTCGGTGTTCTACCTGTTCCCCACGGCATTCGGGTTCCTCGGGCGGGCGTTCGCGCCCGACCTGGCCGCGCCCGGCGAGTCCGATGCGCTCATCCTGCTCCTCCCCGACCGGCTGGTGCCCGGGCCGGTCGGCCAGGTGCTCACCGCGCTCGTGATCGCCGGCGCCTTCGCGGCATTCCTCTCCACGTCGTCGGGCCTCGTGGTGTCGCTTGCCGGCGTGATCAGCCAGGACCTCCTCGGCGGCAGCGTGCGCGGCTTCCGCATCGCCGCGGTGATCTCCACGTTCGTGCCGCTGGTGGTGGCGCTCGCGACCGAGTCGACGGGGCTCGCCGGCAGCGTGGGACTCGTGTTCGCGTTCACCGCGTCGACGCTCGCACCCGTGCTCATCCTCGGGATCTGGTGGCGCGGGCTCACCGCGCGGGGCGCCGTCGCGGGCATGCTGACGGGCGCGGTGCTCTCGGGGGCGGCGATCCTCGGCGGCTCCGCGCTGGCGACGTGGGCGCCCGGCATCCGCCCGTTCCTCGAACAGCCCGCCGCCTGGACGGTGCCGCTCGCCGTGCTCGTCACCGTGCTCGTGTCGCGCAACGACCGCCGCGGCGCGCCCCGTGGTGCCGATGCGTTCCTGACCCGGCTGCACGTTCCCGAGGCGGCGCGGCACCGCGGGGCCGCCTGAGGCACGCCGGCGCCGCGCCCACGGGCGCCAGTAGGCTTGCCCGGTGCTCCTGCCCGTCGCCGTCTCGGTGCTCGTGGGTGCGTTCGCCCAGCGCGTCACCGGCATGGGGTTCGCCCTCATCGCCGCGCCCGCGCTCGTCGTGCTCCTCGGGCCGTTCGACGGGGTGATCATCGTCAACGCCTGCGCCGTGCTGTCGTCGCTCCTGATCCTGCCGCGGGTCTGGCGGCACATCGACTGGCCGCGGTTCCGCTGGCTGGTCGTGCCCGCCGTCGCCGGCACGGTCATCGGAGCGCTGGTCGCCGCGCGGCTGCAGGGGCCGGTGCTGCAGCTCGGCATCGGCATCCTGGTGATCGTGGCGCTCACGGTGTCGCTGGCCGTGACCCGCACCGAGCACGTCGCCACGGGGCGGACGCCCGCGATCGTCGCGGGTGCGACATCCGGATTCATGAACGCCGCCGCCGGCGTGGGCGGGCCCGCCCTGAGCGTCTATGCCGTCGCGACGCGCTGGCCGCAGGCGGGCTTCGCCGCGACCGCGCAGCCGTACTTCGTGGTCATCGGCCTCAGCTCGCTCGTCGGCAAGCTCGCCGCGTCGGGCTGGGCGATGCCCGAGGTCGACGCGGGTGTCTGGCCGGTCTCGATCGCCGCGCTGCTCGTCGGGCTCGCGCTCGGTGAGCTGCTCCACGCGCGCATCGGGCACCGTGCCGCCCGCGCCGGCGTCATCGCGATCGCCTACCTGGGCGGTGTGGTCGCCATCGTCGACGGCGCGATCAACCTCGCGGGCTGACCTCGAGCAGCACGGGCTCGCCGCCCCGGGCGTCCAGTCGTGCCTCGAGCCCCGCGCGCACCGCCGGCCACTCGTCGACGATGATCGAGAAGATCGCCGAGTCCCGCCAGGTGCCGTCGGCCCGCGGCTTGTGCCGGCGGGCGAGCCCCTCGAACTGCGCGCCGAGCTTGAGGATGGCCGCACGGGATCGCGCGTTGCGCGCGTCGGCCTGGAGCTTCACCCGGCCGAAGCCGTGGTCGAACGCGAGCCCGAGCAGCAGCAGCTTCGCCTCGGGATTCACGGCGGTGCCCCAGACCCTCGGGTCGTAGCCGGTCCAGCCGATGTGCGCCGACTCGTTCGGCAGGTCGAGGTCGCCGAGCTTCGTGGCGCCGACCACGGTGCCGTGGTCGGGTCCCCCCTCGAGGCGCACGGTGAACGGGAGGGCGTCGGACGCGGGCGCGTAGGAGCGGAGCGCGAACGCCTCGAACGCGGCGAGATCGGTCGGCTGCCCAGCCGGTCCGCCTCCGAACCCACCGGCGAACACCTCGGGGCGTCCCAGCGCGCGGTACAGCTCGGGGATGTCGTCGTTCGAGAACGGCGTGAGGCGGATGTATCGGCCGACGAGCGGCTCGTCGGCAGGGCGGCGGGCGGTCATGTCGCGCCTCAGTCGAGCAGGTCGTGCAACTGCACGATCTCCTCGCGGCCGGGGCCGACGCCGATCGCCGAGATGCGGGACCCGCTCATGGCCTCGAGCTCGCGCACGTAGGCCTGCGCATTCGCGGGCAGCTCCTCGAACGAGCGTGCACCCGAGATGTCCTCCTGCCAGCCGGGGAACTCCTCGTAGACGGGAGTGGCATGGTGGAAGTCGGACTGCGACACCGGCACCTCGTCGACGCGCTGGCCGTCGACCTCGTAGGCCACCGCGACCGGGATGCGCTCGAGGCCCGTGAGCACGTCGAGCTTCGTCAGCACGAAGTCGGTGACGCCGTTGACCCGCGACGCGTAGCGGGCGATGGGCGCGTCGTACCAGCCGGTGCGGCGGCGACGCCCCGTGGTGGTGCCGAACTCATGGCCCTTCTCGCTGAGGAACTCGCCCCACTCGTCGAAGAGCTCGGTCGGGAACGGGCCGGCGCCGACGCGGGTGGTGTAGGCCTTCACGACCGCGATGACCCGGTCGATCCGGTTCGGCGCGATGCCCGAGCCGGTGACCGCGCCGCCGCTCGTGGCGTTCGACGACGTGACGAACGGGTACGTGCCGTGGTCGACGTCGAGCATGGTCGCCTGGCCGCCCTCGAAGAGCACGGTCTCGCCGCGCTCGAGCGCTTGGTGCAGCAGCAGCGACGTGTCGGTGACCATCGGCCGCAGTCGCTCGACGTAGCCGAGCAGGTCGTCGACCACCTCATCGACGCCGATGGCACGCCGGTTGTAGACCTTCACGAGCAGGTGGTTCTTCTGGTCGAGGGCGCCCTCGACCTTCTGCCGCAGGATGTTCTCGTCGAAGAGGTCCTGCATGCGGAGGCCGACGCGGTTGATCTTGTCGGCGTAGGCCGGGCCGATACCGCGGCCGGTCGTGCCGATCTGGCGCTTGCCGAGGAAGCGCTCGGTGACCTTGTCGAGCGTGCGGTGGTACTGGGTGATGAGGTGCGCGTTCGCCGAGACGCGGAGCTTCGAGACATCCACCCCACGGCTCTCGAGCCCCTCGAGCTCCTCGAACAGCACCTCGATGTCGACGACCACTCCGTTGGCGATCACCGGCACGACGCCCGGCGTGAGGATGCCCGACGGCAGCAGGTGCAGGGCGTACTTCTCGTCGCCGACGACGACCGTGTGCCCGGCGTTGTTGCCGCCGTTGAACTTCACGACGTAATCGAGCCGGGAACCCAGCAGGTCGGTCGCCTTGCCCTTGCCCTCGTCGCCCCATTGCGCTCCGATGAGTACGGCTGCGGGCATGTCAGTCCTCTCCTGCCGCGTCGACGGCGGTGGGTTCGGCGAGCGGCTCGCCGGTGGGGGCATCGAATCCGGTGGCCGGTTCGAAGCGACCGGCGGATGCCACGATCGGCATCATCTGCGTGGGGGTGAACTCCGACGCGATGCGCGCCGGCGCGGACGCGTCGGCCGCGGCCAGCTCGTCGGCCAGGCGGGCGGCGTGCCCCTCGAGGCCGAGGTGCTCGGCGGCCCGGCGCTGCGCGTCGAGCGCCCTGAGGTAGGCGCGGTTCGGCTCGTCGGACCAGCTCACGGCGCCGCCCGGCTGCCACCCGGCGGCCGAGAGTTGCTCGCGGGCGAGCTCCACGGCGACGGCCGCGTACGCGAACGCATCGATGGCATGGCCTTCGGAATCGGCCAGGTCGGCCAGCTCGGCCCACGCGAGAGGTGACGACGGATGCCCCGACACGACCGACGCGACGGATGCGCGATCGGCTTCGGCCAGTGCCTGCCGCACCTCGGGTTCGTCGGCGAGTGACGCCTCGCCCTCGGGTGCTGATTGGTCTGCGGTCACACTCAACCTTATCGTGGGCCCCTTCGGCGGCCCATGATGGACGCGGCGGCATGCACGAGGGGCCGGACCTCTCGGCCCGGCCCCTCGCGGCGTCATCCGCTCAGGTCGCTACTGCACGACGTTGAGCGCGTTGACGTTGCCGGCTCCGTAGAAGGAGTTGCGCTCGCCGCCGGTGCACGTGGCCGGGAAGCCCGGACGCGGCTCGTACACGCCGACGGGGCACTCCAGCGGCGTCGCCGTGCGCTCGAGGAACGAGGCGAGCTGCCCGGGGTTCATGCCCGGGTGGGCCGAGAGGGCGAGCGCCGCGACACCGGCCGCGTGCGGGCCGGCCATCGACGTGCCCTGCTTGTATCCCCACCCGTTCCCCGTCACCGGGCTCCACGTGGTCGAGAGGATGCCATCGGTGAGCGTCGACGAGGCGCCGCCGGTGCGGAACCGGGTGTCGCCGCCGGGAGCCGTCACGTCGACGACGCCCTGGCCGTACGACGAGTAGTAGCTCTTCTGCTCGGTGGGGCCGACCGCCGACACCGTCAGGACGCCGGCCGCCTCAGCCGGCAGGTCGCGGCAGGCACCGGTGATGGTGCGGTCCTCGATGGGGTAGCTGCCGTCGTTGGGGCTCGAGGAGTCGACGAACTTGTGCTGGAGGTCGACGTTGCTGTTGCCCGCGGAGGCGACCGTGAGGGTGCCCTGCGCCGACGAGTACCGCAGCGCCCGCTGCACGGCCTGCCAGACCGGACGCTGGCGCGGGTCGTTCACGCAGTTGAACTCCCACGGGTCGATGAAGTAGCTGTTGTTCGTGATCGGCATGCCGTGGTCGGCCGCCCAGAGGTACGCGCAGACCGCGGCCTCGGGGTAGATGAACCCGTCGTCATCGACGACCTTGACGGAGGCGACCTTCACGCCCGGCGCGACGCCGGCGATTCCCACGCCGTTGATGGCGCCAGCGATGGTGCCCGCGACGTGGGTGCCGTGGTCGGAGGTCGTCGGGCTCCACGCCGCGACGCTCGTGTCGACCACGCCGCCGATGCACGAGGCGCTCTGGTCGAACGCGATCTGCGAGGCGAGGTCGGGGTGCGTCGGCGAGATGCCGGAGTCGAGCACGCCGACCACGATCGACGGGTCACCCGTCGTGATGGCGTGCGCTGCGGGCACGTCGATCTGGGCCATGTCCCACTGCGAGTTCCACAGCGGCTCCTGCGTGGGGTCGCCCGTGGCCTCTGCCGTCGCGCTGCCGACGACGTCGCTGACCTCGTCATCGATGAGCGTCGTGCCGAGCCCATCGGTGGCGGCGATCGACTCGACGCCCGAACCGGCCGCTGCGGCGGCGAAGCGGGTGTTCGTCGACTTCGCGACGAGCACGCCGATCTGGTCGTAGGCGGCGACGACGGTGCCGCCAGCTGCGGTCACGCGGGCCGCGGCCTTCGCCGTGCTCTTGCCCTGCGGCGCGAGTACGAGGTATGTGGATTCGGGTCCGGTAGCGGCTGCGGCCGGTGCGACCGCGGCCCCCATCAGGCCGATGGCGATGGCCACGGCGGATGCCGCGCCGATCACCGTGTGCTTCTGCATACGTGTGCTCCTTCGTGTGGAGTGCACCGCCGGCCGTGGGTCGGTCGGCGGCCCGGACCGTCCAGTGGATGCGACGACGGCGACGTCGATGGTGCCGCGCGACCGGTGGCGTGAGTCTATTGGCGGCGTCGTCGCCGGGGAAGAGGCGCAAGTAGGCTGGTGGGCATGTCGAAAGTCCTCTCCAGCCTGCCCGTCGGCGAACGCGTCGGCATCGCCTTCTCCGGCGGCCTCGACACCTCGGTGGCGGTCGCGTGGATGCGCGAGAAGGGCGCGGTGCCCTGCACGTACACGGCCGACATCGGCCAGTACGACGAGCCCGACATCGCCGCGGTGCCCGAGCGCGCGAAGGAGTACGGCGCCGAGATCGCCCGCCACGTCGACGCGAAGGCCCCGCTCGTCGAGGAGGGCCTGGTCGCGCTGCAGTGCGGCGCGTTCCACATCCGCTCGGGCGGCAAGACCTACTTCAACACCACGCCGCTCGGCCGGGCCGTCACCGGCACGCTCCTCGTGCGCGCCATGAAGGAGGACGGCGTCGACATCTGGGGCGACGGCTCCACCTACAAGGGCAACGACATCGAGCGGTTCTACCGCTACGGCCTCATGGCCAACCCGCGCCTGCGCATCTACAAGCCGTGGCTCGACGCGGCGTTCGTGACCGAGCTCGGCGGGCGCAAGGAGATGAGCGAATGGCTCGTCGCGCGTGGCTTCCCCTACCGCGACGCCACCGAGAAGGCCTACTCGACCGACGCGAACATCTGGGGCGCCACCCACGAGGCGAAGCGCCTCGAGGAGCTCGACGCCGGACTCGACATCGTCGAGCCGATCATGGGCGTCGCCGCCTGGCGCGACGACGTCGAGGTGGCCACCGAGGAGGTGTCGGTGCGGTTCGAGGCCGGCCGCCCGGTCGCCATCAACGGCGCGGAGTTCTCCGACGCCGTGGCCCTCGTCTACGAGGCGAACGCCATCGGCGGGCGGCACGGCCTGGGCGTCTCCGACCAGATCGAGAACCGCATCATCGAGGCGAAGAGCCGCGGCATCTACGAGGCGCCCGGCATGGCGCTCCTCCACATCGCCTACGAGCGCCTGCTCAACGCGATCCACAACGAGGACACCATCGCCAACTACCACGCCGAGGGCCGCCGCCTCGGTCGCCTGATGTACGAGGGCCGCTGGCTCGACCCGCAGTCCCTGATGCTGCGCGAGTCCATCCAGCGCTGGGTCGGCTCGGCCGTCACCGGCGAGGTCACCCTTCGCCTGCGTCGCGGCGACGACTACACGATCCTGAACACCGAGGGTCCTGCGCTCAGCTACCACCCCGAGAAGCTGTCGATGGAGCGTGTCGGCGACGCCGCCTTCGGCCCCGAGGACCGCATCGGCCAGCTGACCATGCGCAACCTCGACATCGCCGACTCCCGTGCGCGTCTCGAGCAGTACGCGCTCCAGGGCATCGTGGGCGGCGCGACGGCCGAGCTCGTGGGTGATCTCGAGGCCGGCGAGGCTGGCGAAATCACCGCGGGCGAGGTCGAGACCGACCTCGAGGCGGCGACGGATGCCGCGAACGAGGCCGCGGCGTTCGACCTCGGCACCGACTGAGCGTCCCGCTGCGTCACTCGAGCGCGGCGACGCTTTGACGGCCGCGATGCCGGTGCCATACTCAGACAACCGACCGGCCGTCTGAGCGAGGCGGGCGGCGAGAGCGACCGTACTGGGGAGGGCGCCATGGCCGGTGCTGCAGCGACACATCGAACGACCGGGCGTTCGTGAGCGCCGAGACTGCCACCATCATCGGGTGGATCCTGGTCGCGGCGGACTTCGTCATCCGCATCACGGCGCTCATCATCATCCCTCGCGACCGCAAGCCGACGGCCGCGATGGCGTGGCTGCTCGCGATCTTCCTGATCCCGTTCGTGGGCATCCTGCTGTTCCTGCTCATCGGCAACGTGAAGCTGCCGAAGAAGTGGCGGGTGCGTCAGGCCGAGGTGAACCGGCTGATCAGCGAGCGCGCCGAGGGCGTCGACCTGGCCCCGGATCGATCGCAGTGGCCCACGTGGTTCGCCACGATCGCCGAGCAGAACCAGCGGCTCGGGGCGCTTCCCGTCATCGGCGGCAACCGGGCGACGCTGATCGGCGACTACCAGGCGTCGATCGACGCGATGACCGCCGACATCGAGACGGCCGAGCGCTTCGTGCACGTCGAGTTCTTCATCGTGTCGCTCGACGTGACGACGAAGGAGTTCTTCGCCGCAATGGAGCGTGCCGTGCAGCGGGGCGTCACGGTGCGGGTCCTGCTCGACCACATCTCCACGGGCCGATCGGCCACCCACAAGGAGACCTACGCCGAGCTCGACCGCATCGGCGCCAAGTGGAGCTTCATGCTCCCCGTGCAGCCGTTCAAGGGCAAGTTCCAGCGTCCCGACCTGCGCAACCACCGCAAGATCGTCGTCGTCGACGGACGCGTCGGCTACACCGGCTCGCAGAACCTCATCGACCGCAGCTACAACTCCAAGAGCAACATCAAGCGGGGCCTGCAGTGGCAGGAGCTCGTGGCGCGGGTCACCGGGCCGACGGTGACGGCGCTGAACGCGGTGTTCCTGTCGGACTGGTACGCCGAGACCGACGAGCTCCTCGTCGACGATGAGAACGTGCCCGCCACCGCCATCGCGTTCGACACTTCGCCCGACGCGCTCGACTGCCAGATCCTGCCGAGCGGCCCGGCGTTCGACGGCGAGAACAACCTGCGACTGTTCCTGTCGCTCGTGAACGCGGCGCAGGAGCGCGTGATCATCACGAGCCCCTACTTCGTTCCCGACGAGGCGATGATGTACGCGATCACGTCAGCGCGGCTGCGCGGCCTCGACGTGCAGCTCTTCGTCTCGGAGATCGGCGACCAGGGCTCGGTCTGGCACGCGCAGCGGTCGTACTACGGCGCGCTGCTGCGCGCGGGCGTGCAGATCTGGCTCTATCCCGGGCCGTATATCCTGCACGCGAAGCACCTGTCGATCGACGACGACGTGGCGGTGATCGGCTCGAGCAACATGGACATCCGCTCGTTCAACCTGAACTTCGAGGTGATCATGCTGGTGCGCGGGGCCTCGTTCGTGGCCGACATGCGCGAGGTCGAGGCGGGCTATCGAGCCGTCGGCCGGCAGCTGACGCTGGAGGAGTGGGAGCGGGAGCCCGCGTCGGCGACGTTCCTCGACGGCATCGCGCGGCTCACCTCGGCGCTGCAGTAGGCGAGACCGGATGCTGCAGGCCATCGGTCACATCCTCCCGATCGCGCTCGCCGTGGCGATCAGCTCGGTCCCCATCATGGCGACCATCGTCATCCTCCTGTCGCCGAAGGGAGCGCAGACGGCGCTGCCCTTCCTGATCGGCTGGGTCCTGGGCATGGCGACGATGGTCACCATCTTCACGCTCGGCGCGCAGGCGATCCCGTCGCCTCGATTCGATCGGCGGCCCGACACGGTCATCGCGATCATCGAGATCCTCGTGGGCATCGCGCTCGTGGTGATCGCGAGCATCGAATGGCGTCGTGCGCTGCGACATCCCTCCGATGCGATGCCCAAGTGGCTGAACTCGGTCGACAAGCTGGGGCCGTGGAGCGCCTTCGGCATCGCCTTCGCACTGAACGTCCGGCCGAAGGGACTGCTCCTCGCGATCGCCGCCGGGCTCGCCATCCGAGCGCCCGACCTGTCTGTCGGCCAAGCGGCGATCGTCATCGGGATCTACACGGTCATCGGGGCCTCGACCGTGGCGGTGCCGGTGATCCTCTCCCTCGCGGACCGCAAGGGGATGGAACCTCGGCTCCTGGCCATGAAGGACTGGATCAGCCGCAACAGCACCACCGTCACCGCCCTGATCGTCATCCTCATCGGCGTGTTCATCATCGGGACCGGGCTGACCGAACTCTGACCGCGTGCCGACCAACGTCGCGGTCGCCCTAGCATCGCGGTCCCGGCGGCGGATCAGCCGTGCCCGCCCCCGCCGCCTCCGACGCATCCGCGCTCAGCGAAGGCCGCGTCGCCGCGACCCTCGAACCAGGTCGGGGTGCCGTGGTCGTCGTACCAGAAACCGGGGTACACGTCCTCGAGGTCCTGATGCTTCTCGTGCGCGCGCACGACCGCGACCTTGTCGGTCTCGATGAAGACGAAGGGGTTCTTCTCGCTGTGCGTGGCGTGGCAGTACGGGACCCGGTGGTCCCCGTCGACCGGCGACGTGGCGTTGGCGGCGAGACCGGCGCCGAGCACGCTGATGGCCACGAACGGCAGGGCGGCGAGGCCGGCGACGAGGCGTGTGGTGGAGGTTCTGGACATCGAGGTGTCTCCTCTCGGTTTCGACACGTCGCCAGCCAAGCACCGGCTGCAATTCGGCCACAAGAGCAATCCTCAGGTCGTGCCCCTTCGGCCGCGCCCCAAAGCGAGTGCCACTCGTTCGGGGCTGGAATGGGGGACACGCCTGCACAAGTTGCACATCGGTGTGCAATTTCGTAGACTGGCGTCATGTCCGACATCGACGCGGGCCGTCGCGCGCCACGTCGAGACGCGACCGCCAACCGCGAAGCCCTGCTCGCCGCCGCCGCCGACACGCTCGGCGAGGCATCCGACGCCCCACTCGAGCGCATCACGAGTGCCGCCGGCCTGACCCGGCGTGCCTTCTACGGCCACTTCGCCAACCGCGACGCGCTCGTCGTCGCCGTCATCGACGTGGGGGCGGCGCGCCTCAACGCCGTCGCGGCCGCCACCGACCACCCGCACGCACCCACCGCCATCGCCCTGCTGGGCGCGCGGCTGTGGGGCGCGGTCGCACACGTGCGCATGCTCGCCGGCATGGCCGTGCGCGAGCCCTACGCCGCCCACGCCGGCGAGGCCCTCCAGCCCGTGCGCGAACGGCTGCGCACGCTGGTCGAGCGCGGCATCGCCGAGGGCACGGTGCGCCCCGACATCCGCCCCGAGGTGCTCGCGCGCCTCATCGAGTCCGCCGCGATCTCGGTGCTGCTCGAGGCCGCCGCAACCGGCATCGACGACGTCGAGGGCCGCCGCCTCGTGATGCTCGCCGTGCTCGGCACCGCGGGCCTCGGGTGGCAGGACAGCGCCGACCTCATCGCGCGGGCACCCGAACTCTCGGTCGACGGCGCCACCCCCGCCGTCGCCGACGACCAGCAGGAGACGCACGCATGAGGATCGAACTCCGCGGCGTGAGCAAGGGCCGAAACGGCCAGGCGCTCGCCCCCACCACGGTCGGCTACGAATCCGGCCGCGCCACGCTCGCCCGCGCCGAGACCGAGCAGCGCCCCACCGTCCTCGGACTGCTCGCCGCAGGACGCATGCGCCCCGACGCCGGTTCCGTCACGATCGACGGCCGAGCGGATGCCGCGGCGATCCGCCGCACCGTCGCCCTCGTCGACGCGCCCGGCGTGTCCGACCCCGCTCCCGACATCACGCTCGCGGGCGTCGCCGCCGAGGAGCTCATGTTCGCCGGCGTCCCCTCGAACCCGGTCTCGGTGTCGCGCTGGCTCGACGACCTCGGCCTGCGCGAGTTCGCGCGCGTGCCGGTCGCGAACGTCGACCCGGTCGTGCGCCTGCGCCTGCTCACCGAGCTCGCCATCCTGCGCGACGGGGTCGAGGGGATCGTGCTCGTCTCACCCGACCGCCACGGCGGCGACCCGCAGGAGTGGTGGACGCTCGCTCGCGGCCTCGCCGACCGCGGATACGCCGTGCTCGTCATCGCCGGAGACGCCTCCGCGGCGGCCATCGGCGCCGCCGCGATGATCGCCCGCATGCAGGCCGACGAGGTCGACGAGACCGACGAGCAGGCCGCCATCGCCGAGGGAGGCCTCGCGTGAAGGTCCCGCAGATGATCGCCGCCGAATTCCGGCGGCTCACCTCCACCCGCATGTCGGTCATCGCGCTCCTCGCGCTCATCGCCGTACCCGTGCTCTACGGCGGCCTCTACCTCTGGGCCAACCAGGACCCGTACGCCAAGTTCCCCGAGGTGCCCGTCGCGCTCGTCGTGGAGGACGAGGGCACGCCCGGATCCGACGGCGGCGCACCGCGCAACGTGGGCGACGAGGTCGCCGACGAGCTCATCGCCGACCAGGCCTTCGACTGGCACCGCACCACGGCGGCCGAGGCGCAGGCCGGTCTCGAGGCATCCGACTACGACTTCGTCATCACCATCCCCGCCGACTTCTCCGACGCGCTCGCCTCGGTGAGCACCGACGCCCCCCGCCAGGCCGAGCTGACCCTCGAGACCAACGACGCGAACAGCTACCTCGCCGGCACCATCGGCAAGCAGGCCATCGAGCAGATCCGCACCACCATCGCCCAGACGGTGAACCGAGAGGCTGCGTCGATGCTGCTCGGCTCGATCTCGACCATCCGCGGCAACCTCGTCGAGGCGGCCGACGGCGCAGCCCAGCTCGCCGACGGCGCCACGCAGGCCGCCGACGGCGCCTCCCGGCTCGGCGCGGGCGCCACGCAGCTCGCCGACGGCACCGCACAGCTCGCTGCGGGCAACGAGCAGCTCGCCACGGGCTCGGCCGAGCTCGCCGAGGGCGCGCAGCAGGTCGCGGCGGGCAACGCGCAGCTCGCAGCATCCGCGGACCGCGTCGGCAGCGCCGTCGGCGACGCGACGGCTGCGCTCCCCCAGGTGCGCGCCGACATCGCCGCGCGGCTCGCCGCCCAAGGCGTCGACCAGGCCACGATCGACGACGTACTGGCCCGCCTCGACCCGCTCGGCGACGACATCGAGACGGGCAACGCGCGCGTGCAGCAGGTCGTCGGCCAGATCGACCAGCTCGCCGCCGGCAGTGCGCAGGTGGCCGACGGCTCGGCCCAGCTCGCCGCGGGTGCGCGCACCGCGGCCGACGGCGCGGCGAGTGCCGCGAGCGGCGCCGGTGCGCTGCGGGACGGCATCGGCACCCTCGAGGGCGGCCTCGACACCCTCCGCGACGGCACGGGCACCCTGCGCGACGGGCTCGACGACGGCGTCGCGGCCATCCCCGACTCCGACCAGGCCACGCGCGACGCGCAGGCCGACACCATCTCGGATCCGATCGCCCTGCACACGTCGGCGCTCACCCAGGCCGGCAACTACGGCGCCGGCCTCGCCCCGTTCTTCGCGGCACTCGCCGGCTGGATCGGCATCTACGCGCTGTTCCTCATCGTGAAGCCGATCTCGCGACGGGCGGTGACCGCGCTGCACTCCCCGATCCGCGTCACGCTCGCCGGCTGGCTCACCCCCGGCCTCCTCGGTGCGGTGCAGATGGTGATGCTCTTCGTCGTGCTCGCCGTGACCCTCGGCTTCCCGATGGCGAATCCGGTCGGCACCCTCGGGGTCATGCTGCTGGCGTCGGTCACGTACGCGGCGATCATCCTCGCCCTCAACGTGTGGCTCGGCTCGGTCGGGCAGTTCCTCGGGCTCGTGCTCATGGTGCTGCAGCTCGTCACCGCGGGCGGCACGTTCCCGTGGCAGACGCTGCCGACCCCGCTCGCCGCTCTGCACCACGTGCTGCCCATGGGCTACGTCGTCGACGCGATGCGCCAGTTCATGTACGGCGGCGACCTGTCGCGCGCCGGGGTCGACGCGCTCGTGCTCCTGGCCTGGCTGGTCGGCGCCCTCGTGCTCGCCGCCGTCGGCGTCACCCGCATGACGCACTATCGCACCCTGCGCGACCTGCAGCCGAGCCTCATCGGCTGAGCGGAGCCCCGCGGGGCTGCGTCAGACGGACGCGGCAGGCGGCCACGTCAGGCGGATGCCGCGGCCACAGCCGTCAGGCGGGAGTCTGCTGGTGCGCGGCGACGTGCCAGGCGCCGTCGTCGTAGAGGTAGGTCGTCGACATGCGGAGGTTCACCGTGTCGTCGCCACGCCGTGCGACCGCGCGGTACACGACCACGCCGGCGTGGTCGCCGAGTCGGATGACGGCGGGCTCGTGCAGCTCGTACGAGTCCCACGGCGGGGTGGTGCGGAACGCGGCGAGGATCTCGTCACGGCCGAGCATCGCCCCCTCGACGACCATGAGCGCGTCGCGGGTCATCGCGCGCTGGTAGTGCTCGCCGCCGCGACCGTCGAGGATCGCCTTCCATCCGGCGTGTTCCTCGTGCAGCAGACGGGCGGGCAGATCGTCGGTGATCTCGGTCATGCCGCAACGCTAGCCGCGGCATCCGCTCAGAGCCAGCCCCTGCGCTTGAAGATGAGGTAGAGCGCGCCCGCGAAGCCGAGCATGAGCGCGATCGCGAACGGGTAGCCCCAGGGCTGGCCGAGCTCGGGCATGTACCGGAAGTTCATGCCGTAGACAGCGGCGATGAGGCTGGGCGCGAAGATGATGGCGGCCCAGCTGGAGATCTTCTTCGACTGCTCGCTCTGCGCGAGCGCCGTCTCGGAGAGCACCCGGGTCTCCTCGTTCTGCCGCTGCGCCACCAGCGTCGAGTGCACCTGCAACGCGTTCTGCAGCAGCTGGCGGAACGTGTCGCCGCGCTCGATGATCCGGATGACGTGGTCCTTCACGTCCCGCAGGTAACGTTGCAGCTCGAGGTCGACGGCGTACTTCTCGAAGCCCCGCTCGAGGCCGTCGAACATGGCCACGAGCGGTCGGGTCGCCCGCTGGAACTCCATGACCTCGCTCGCCAGGTCGTAGATGCGCCGGGTCACCTCTGGGTCGCCCGAGAACAGCTGCTCCTCGATCTCGTCGATGTCGTTCTCGAGACCCGCGTCGACCGGCGAGTACTCGTCGACGACCTCGTCGAGCACCGCGTAGAGCACCGCCTCCGGACCCTTCGCGAGCAGGTCGGGCGAGGACTCGAGCCGGCGGCGGACGCTGGCGAGGTCGGGGGACTCGGCGCGGCGGATGGTGATGGCGAAGTCGGGCCCGATGAACACGTGCAACTCGCCGAACTCCACCTGCTCCTGCGCGTCGAGGTAGCGGGCGGGACGCAGCACGACGAAGAGGCTGTCGCCGTAGCGCTCGAGCTTCGCCCGCTGATGGCCCTTCTTCGCGTCCTCGACGGCGAGCGGGTGCAGGCCGAACTCGCTCGCCAGGGCGTCGAGCTCGGCGTCGGTCGGGCGGTAGAGGCCGATCCACGCGAAGCCGCCGTGCGTCTCACGGGTCTCGAAGGTCTCCTCGAGCGAGGCGGGGGTGGCGACCCGGCGGCCGCCCGAGTAGATCGCGTTGTCGACGACGGGCATCGGCCCAAGTCTGGTCGGCCGCGGCATCCGCGGGCCCATCGACACGCGCACGAGGGCGACGGATGCCGCGTGGCCGGGCATGCGAGGGCCACGGATGCCGCGTGGCCGGCGCCCGGCGAGACCGCGCGTCAGCCGTAGATGCCCTCGGCGTACCGGGGGCCGTAGTACTCGTCGAGCGCGTCGAGCGACTCGCCCTGGCGTTCCACCGCCTGCGCGATCACCGCACGACGCGGTGCGGCGTCAGGCGTCCACGTCTCGGGCTGCCACGCCTTCGAGCGCAGGAACGCCTTCGAGCAGTGGAAGAAGACCTCCTCGATGTCGACGAGCACGGCGAGGGTGGGACGGTGGCCGCGCACCACCATGCGGTCGAGGAACGGGGCGTCGCGCACGATCGTCGCGCGACCGTTGACGCGCAGCGTGTCGCCCCGCCCCGGGATGACGAAGATCAGCCCCACGCGAGGGTTGCGGAGGATGTTGTGGAAGCCGTCCGCGCGGCGGTTGCCCGGGCGCTCGGGGAGGGCGATCGTGGTGTCGTCGAGCACCGTCACGAAGCCCGCGGGATCGCCCTTCGGCGACACGTCGAGGGCGCCGCGCTCGTCGGAGGTGGCGACGAACGCGAGCGGTGCCGCCGCGAGCCAGGCGAGGTCGACCTCGTGCAGGCGGGAACGGGACTTGCCGGCCGCGGCCGGCAAGGGCCTGCCGACGATCGCCTCGAGCTCGCCCGCCGAGGTGATGGGCACGCCGCGTTCGCTCTGCTCGACCATGCCCCCACGGTATGGCCGCCGGCCCGGCACACGCCATCGGATGGCGTGTTCCTCGCGGCATCCGACGCGATCGTTGCGACCCTCAGCGCACCGCGTGCATGAGCACCCACGAGTGCATCGCGATCGCCGCTGCCGCGCTCGCGTTGAGCGACCGGGTCGACCCGTACTGCGTGATCTCGACGACGGCGTCGGCGGCGGCGGTCGCCTGGTCGGAGAGGCCCGGTCCCTCCTGGCCGAAGAGCAGCACGCATCGCTCGGGCCACTCGAACGCCTCGATCGGCACGGCACCCTCGACGTTGTCGACCGCCACGATGGGCACGGATGCCGCGTGGGCCCACTCGGCGAAGGCGGCGACATCCGGGTGGTAGCGGAGGTGCTGGTACCGGTCGGTGACCATGGCGCCCCGCTTGTTCCAGCGCCGGCGCCCGATGATGTGCACGGTGTCGGCGGCGAACGCGTTCGCGGTGCGCACGATCGAGCCGATGTTCATGTCGTGCTGCCAGTTCTCGATGGCGACGTGGAACGGATGCCGCCGCGTGTCGAGGTCGGCGACGATCGCCTCCATGCGCCAGTACCGATAGCGATCGACGACGTTGCGGGTGTCGCCGTGCTCGAGCAGCTCGAGGTCGAAATGCGGATCGGCCGGCCAGGCCGAGGGCCCGCCGGGCCACGGGCCGACGCCGTGCGGAAGGGTCGGCTCGGCGGGTTCCGTCGGTTCGGCGGCATCCGCTCGCTCATGCGCGTCGACGGCGCGGTTGGGGTCGGCTGTATCCACGAGGCAAGGCTAGCCGGGTGGAACGAGGCCGACCCCGGCGCGCTCGCGCCGGGGTCGGTCGGTGGTGCGGAAGCGCATCACCCTCCGAACTCGACGCCGCCGCGGCAGGCGTCACCGGGGCTCGGCACGACGTCCTTGTATCCGCCGCGGACCCACTGGCCGTAGCTCTGCACGTGGCCGCCGGTGACGAAGTCGTCATCGAAGCCGGGCGGGTTGCCCTCCATCGCATCGGGCACATCCTGCCCCGAGTATGCGCAGGCCGAATTGGCCGTTTCCGCTCCGGGGACCGGTTGGCCGTGGCCGCCGGTCTCGCCGGCGAATGCCGCTCCGGCACCGCCGCCGAGCACGAGGCCCAGTGCGACGGCGCAGCCGATGACTGCTCGTTTCATGATGTTCCACCTCCGGGTGATGTGCCGGACGACCACGATGCTCCCCAACATGGTGGGGCCCCGGCCCAGTGCAGGCCGTCCGATGCGACGCACCATACTCCTGTCGCGGCGAGACCGTCAGGCTTTTCGGGTCACCGAAATCTGTGTAATCTTTCGGCATGCCGAAATCAGCGGATGCCGCGACGACGCGGTCCCCGACGCGGGCAGCTGCGACCGCAGCCGGCGGCCCGCCGGCCTCGCTGCCCCGGCTCGCCTGGCTGATCGGCCCGGCGCTCGTGGCGGGCGTCGCCTACCTGGATCCGGGCAATGTCGCGAGCAACATGACCGCCGGCGCGCAATACGGCTACCTGCTCGTCTGGGTGGTGGTGCTCGGCAACACCATGGCGTGGCTCATCCAGTACCTCTCGGCGAAGCTCGGCGTCGTCACCGGCAAGAGCCTCCCCGAAGTGCTCGGCGAACGCATCGGCAACCGCTGGGGACGGCGGGCCTACTGGCTGCAGGCAGAGCTCGTCGCCATGGCCACCGATCTCGCCGAGGTCATCGGCGGGGCGGTCGCGCTCAACCTGCTCTTCGGGATTCCGCTCGTCTGGGGCGGACTCATCACGGGCGGCGTCTCGCTCGTGCTCCTCGTCATCCAGTCGCGCCGCGGAGCACGACCGTTCGAGTTCGTGATCATCGGCCTGCTCGTCATCATCACGATCGGCTTCAGCGTCGGCGTCTTCGTCGCCCCGCCCGACGCCGCCGGGGTCATCGGCGGGCTCGTGCCGCGGTTCGCCGACGCCAACTCGGTGCTGCTCGCGGCATCCATCCTCGGCGCGACGATCATGCCGCACGCCATCTACGCGCACTCCGCCCTCAGCCGCGACCGCTTCTCACCCCAGGCGCGCCCCTTCGGGGAGCCGCCGGCGGGGGTCGCAGCGGACGCCGGCGACCCCGTCGAGGCCGGACGCCGCATCCCCACCCGCCGCCTGCTCATCGCCACCCGCTGGGACGTCTCGATCGCGATGGCGATCGCCGGCACCGTGAACCTCTGCATCCTGCTGCTCGCCGCGGCGAACCTCTCCGGAGTCGCCGGCACGAACAGCCTCGAGGGCGCGTACGCCGCCCTGCAGGTCTCGCTCGGACCGCTCGTCGCCACCCTCTTCGCGGTCGGCCTGCTCGCCTCGGGGCTCGCCTCGACCTCGGTCGGCGCCTACGCCGGCGCCGAGATCATGCGCGGGCTGCTGCACGTGCGCGTGCCGCTGATCGCCCGCCGCCTCGTCACCCTCATCCCCGCGCTCGTCATCCTCGCGCTCGGCTTCGACCCCACGGTCTCGCTCGTGCTGAGCCAGGTAGTGCTCTCGTTCGGCATCCCGTTCGCGCTCATCCCGCTCGTGTCCGTCACCGCGCGGCGCAGCGTGCTCGGGCGCTATGCGAACCACTGGGGCACGACGGCCGCCGGCGTCGCGGCATCCGTGTTCCTCATCACCCTGAACGGCCTGCTGCTCTGGCTGGTCTTCACGGGGGCGTGACCCGAGCGTCCGATCAGGCGATGCCGGATGCCGCGTGCGGGCGTGGGACCGCCCCGGGTGCCGGCACGGAATTGCGGTACCCGGGGCGGTCGTCTGGTGCGGCCGAGCGACGGAGCGTTGCGAACCCGTGCGGCTCGCGGCATCCGTCGCCCGACCGGGCCTTCGGACGGTCAGTCGTCGAACGACACCGTCCACTCCGCCGTCGCGCCGCCGGCGATGCGGTACCAGGGCGACGGCACGGCCACGACCGTGGCGTCGCCGACGACCGCGACCTTGCCGTTCGCCGAGGTGACGAGCTCGCCGTTGACGTAGTAGTCGACGCCGGTGCGGTCGTTCGGCACCTGGACCTCGTCCTTCTTCGTGCCGGGACGGTCCTTGAACTTCGGCTCGCCGGGCGTGACCGGGGTGGTCAGGATCGGCACGTTCGCGAAGTCCATGTCGCTCGCCAGGTAGAACGAGGTGTACGCCGGCTGGTTGTACGTCGTCTGCTGGCGGGCGGTCTCGGCCCGGTACTGCACGTCGTGCATCAGCGTGGGCAGCTGGTGCGTCGTGACCTCGGTCGACGTGTAGATGCGCAGTGCGCTCGAGTCGGTCGTGCGAAGGAGCAGCTCCTCACGCCAGTCGCCGAACACGTCGGCGACGAGCGACGGGTTGCCCTTCGTGCCGTTGTTCGTGAACGTGCCGGTGGCGGTGAGCAGGTTGCCCCGGGTCCAGTCGTCGACGGTCGGGGTCACCTGCACCTGCGGGTTGCCGGCCAGGCCGCCGCCCACGATCTGCGTCGTGAGGTCGGCCGCCCAGCGGATCGACATGTTCGTGCCGGGCGTGGCCGCCGAGAGGATCTCGCCCTTCGCGCTCAGCAGTCCGCTCGCGTCGGTGCCGCCGGGCAGGCTCGACCACACCTCGATGCCGGGCACGTCGCTGCGCACGTCGCCGATCATCGCGCGGCCGGTGTCGCGGCCCGAGTAGGCGCCGAAAAGCACCTCGCCGGTCGCGGCATCCCGCATCGCCGAACCGTAGGGGGCGCCCGTCGCGCCCTCGTGGGCGGTCCACACCTCGATGCCGTCGCGCGACGGGTCGATGTCGGTCACATGCATGGCGTCGCCGTGGCCGAGGCGCACCGTCGCGCCCGGGTTGGCGCTACCGGGGGGCAGCACGTCGAACGAGCTGTACAGCAGGCTGCCGTCGTCGTCGATCGTCGCCGAGCCGTAGACGAGCTCCTGCTTGCCGTCGTCGTCGACGTCGGCGAGGCTCAGCGAGTGGTCGCCCTGCGTGGTGATGGTCGCGAACTCGGGGTTGGTGCCGTCACGACCGTGGGGTCCGTCGTTGAACGGGTTCGTCATGGGCACGTGGCCGCTGTCGACCTGCCACCGCTGGCTCAGCGTCTCGCCGTCCCAGTCGAGCGTGGTGATCGTCGTGCGCGTGTAGTAGCCGCGAGCGAACACCGCCGACGGGTGCTGGCCGTCGAAGTACCCGACGCCCGAGAGGAACCGGTCGACCCGGTTGCCCGGCTCGATGCGGGACATCGCGTAGTCGCCCCAGAGCAGGCCGTCGTCGCCGCGCCCGGTCGGGTAGGCGATGGTCTGCAGCTCGTCACCCGTGGCGCTGTCGAACACCGTGAGGTACTCGGGGCCGTCGACGATGAAGCCCTCGAACTCGCGCAGCTTGTTGTTGGCGCTGCGGCTCGGGGCGTACACGTCGATGAAGTAGTCGGCGAGCTCCTGGGCGTCGGCCTCCGAGAGCGGGTACTCGTGCGTGACGGGGATGCCCCACGCCTGCTCGAGGGTCGCCGGCCAGTGGCCCGCCACCACCTCGGGGTGCTCGGTCCAGCCCTGGAACAGCTCGACGAGGTGCTGCTCGTAGTCGCCGGCGCTCATGCGGTAGTCGTCGGTGTGCGCGTAGCCCGCGGCGACATCCGCCTCCGGCATCGTGATGTACCGCTCGCTCGCGACCGAGCCGTCGGCGTTGTACGTGATCGACTTCGTGCCGGGCGCCGTCTTCAGCATGGTCTCCGACCGGCCGTCGCCGTCGAAGTCGTAGACGAGGAACTGCGTGTAGTGCGCGCCGGCGCGGATGTTCACGCCGAGGTCGAGCCGGTTCAGCAGGGTGCCGTCGAGCTCGTAGGTGTCGAGGTAGACGGGGCCGGTCCAGCCGCGCTGCGAGACGTCCTTGGAGTTCGACGGGTCCCACTTGACGACGTACTCGTACGCGCCGTCGCCGTCGACGTCGGCGACCGAGACGTCGTTGGCCGAGTACGTGTAGGTGGTGGGCTGGTTGGGGATGACGCTCGGCGGCGTCACGCCGTCGGCGGGCTTCTTCAGCGGCAGGTCGGTGTAGCCCTGCGCCCACGCCGACACCGCGTCGGATGCCTCGAGCTCGATGCCGTTCACCACGGGGGCGATCGTGTACTGCGCGGTCGCCGTGCCCGCGGCATCCGCGTAGTTGGTGCTGTCGCTGACGGTGGCGATCTTCGTGCCGTCGCGGTAGACCGCGAAGTCCGGACCGGCGACGCCGGTGTCGGTCGCACCCGTCGCCTCGGAGGCGAGCAGGCGCCAGCTGAGGAAGACGCCCTCGGACGTGGAGACCGCGACGAGGCCGCGGTCGAGCTGCTCGAGCTGTGGCACGCCCTCGGGCACGGGGGCCGGGGCGGTGGCGCGGTTCGTCGCCGCGTTGGTCGCCGGGTTCGCTCGGGCGGAGTCGAGGGGCGCGGCGGCCGCGGACTGGGCGGCACCGGCGATCAGGCAGCCGGCGGCGGCCACCGCCAGCACAGCGCGGAATGGATGTTGACCGAGATTCATCGTCGAATCCTTCTCTGGGCTCATGGCCCGTCGGTGGGATAGCGCTTTCCGTGCAGGGTCGAAGGTATCCCCCGTACGGGGACGGGTCAACCCTTCGCGAACAAATTGACACGATTCAGAGTCGCGGGCGTCGGCCGCGTCGCGTGACCGCTCCCGATATCCTGAGGCCGATGCCAGCCACCAGCCCCGCGATCGAGGACTACCTCAAGACGGTGTACGCCCACACCGAGTGGCAGCCCGACGCCATCACCCCCAAGGTGCTCGCCGACCGGCTGGGCGTCGCGCCCTCGTCGGTCACCGAGATGGTGAAGAAGATGGCCGCGGCCGGCCTCGTCTCCCACGTGCCCTACGGCGCGGTGCGGCTGACGGATGCCGGTCGGGCTCGCGCGCTCGCGGTGGTGCGACGGCACCGGCTCATCGAGACCTGGCTCGTGCAGGAGATGGGCTACGGCTGGGACGAGGTGCACGACGAGGCCGAGATCCTCGAGCACGCGATCTCCGACCGGCTGCTCGAGGCCATCGACGACCGGCTCGGCCGCCCCGCCCGCGACCCCCATGGCGATCAGATCCCCTCGGCGGCCGGCATCCTCGAGGCGCGCGACGCCGTGCTCCTCGCCGACGCGCCCCCCGGGCACTCGGGCGCCGTCGTCCGCATCAGCGACCGCGACCCCGCCGTGCTGCGCGACCTCGACGACGCCGGCATCGGCCTCGACACCGTGCTCCGGGTGACGGATGCCGCGGCGGCATCCGTGCACGTGACCGTCGGCGTCGCGGGCGGGGCCGGCGAGCCGCCCGCACGCACGCTGCCGCGCGCCGCCGCCGAGGCCATCTGGGTCACGGCGTAGGCGCTGCATCCGACGGTCATGGACCGCCCATCTCGTCGGCCTAGGCTTGGCGCATGGGACGACGTGATGAAGTCGAGTGCTGGCTCACCGACATGGACGGCGTGCTCGTGCACGAGAACCACGCCCTGCCAGGCGCCGCCGAGCTGTTGCAGCAGTGGGAGGACGCCGGCACGCCCTACCTCGTGCTCACGAACAACTCGATCTTCACCGCCCGCGACCTCTCGGCGCGGCTGCGGGCGAGCGGGCTGCACGTGCCCGAGGACCGCATCTGGACCTCCGCGCTCGCGACGGCCGACTTCCTCAAACAGCAGCTGCCCGGCGGCACGGCGTTCGTGATCGGCGAGGCCGGCATCCTCACGGCGCTGCACGAGGCCGGCTTCGTGATGACCGAGACCGCGCCCGACTTCGTCGTGGTCGGTGAGACCCGCAACTACTCCTTCGAGGCGATCACCAAGGCGATCCGCCTGATCGGCAACGGCGCCCGGTTCATCGTCACCAATCCCGATGCCACGGGGCCGTCGGCCGACGGCCCGCTCCCCGCGACCGGGGCGATCGCCGCGCTCATCACGAAGGCGACCGGCAAGGAGCCCTACGTCGTGGGCAAGCCGAACCCGATGATGTTCCGCTCGGCGCTCAACAAGATCGGTGCGCACTCCGAGAACACGGCGATGATCGGCGACCGCATGGACACCGATATCGTCGCCGGCATCGAGGCCGGCCTGCACACGGTGCTCGTGCTCACGGGCATCAGCGACCAGGCAGAGATCGAGCGGTACCCGTTCCGGCCCGAGGAGATCCTCTCGGGCGTGCACGAGCTCGTGCGGGCGGAGCCGGTCGAGGTCGAGCTCTAGGACGGGCGCTCGCGGATTCAGGCGATCGGCCGCCATTCAGGACGATTCGGCGCGTGTCGGCCTGAGCAGTCGCCGTTCGCCTGAATCGCGGCCGTTGGGCGCGGCCTGGTCGAGGCGAACTCAGGCGAGGCGCGAGACCGCCGTCGCGAGCAAGCCCCAGAAGCGGTCGACGTCGAGGGCCGTCGCGACCCACGCGTTCGGCTCGCGGCGGAGCATCCCGTCGAGGTCGACGCTCGTCGCGCCCGCGGTCTCGGCGCCGGCGACTTCGACGTCGAGCCGCGTGTGCACGACCTGCACGCACGCCGGGTCGGCCAGCACGGCCACGGCGACGGGATCGTGCAACGGCCCGTCGGCCATGCCGAACACCTCGTCGTTCGTGCGGCAGAAGAACTCGAGCAGCTCGTCGCCGAAGGCGGCGGTCGCGTTGCCGACGCCGGCCAGCCGCTCGCGCACCCCGGCCGTCACGAGCGCCTGGTGCGTCACGTTCAGTCCGACCATCGTGAAGCGGATGCCGCTGCCGACGACGAGCGCGAGCGCCTCGGGGTCCACCCACGCGTTGAACTCCGCGTACGGCGTGACGTTGCCCCGCCCCGTGGAGCCGCCCATCCACACGATCTCGCGGATGCGGTCGGCGACGTCGGGGCGATCACGCAGCAGGATCGCCACGTTCGTGATCGGTCCCGTGGCGACGATCGCCACCGGCTCGGCGGCGGCGAGCAGCGTGTCGGCCATGAGCTCGGTGGCGCCCCGCGGGTCGAGCTGCACGCTCGGCTCCGGCAGCACAGGTCCGCCGAGCCCGTTCTCCCCGTGGATCCATTCGGCGGTCTCGAGCGTGCGAGCGAGCGGGCCTGCGGCTCCGGCGGCGACGGGCACGCCGGCGACACCCGCGACGGTCAGCGCGATGCGGGCGTTGCGGCTCGTGTGCTCGATCGGCACGTTGCCGCCGACCGTCGTGACGGCGAGCAGGTCGAGCGACGGATGCCCCGCCGCGAGCCACAGTGCGAAGACGTCGTCGTGCCCGGGGTCGCAGTCGACGATCACGGGCACCGTCATGCGGATCCCTCGGGCGCGTCGCCGGCCGGCGGAGCGTCGGCGAGCCCGGCCGCCCGCAGCACGGCCGCCCGGCCGGCGTAGGAGTCGACCGTGCCGCGCGCCTGCACGGCCAGCGCGCCGGCGGCGACGGCCACGCGGACCGCCTCGTCGAGCGAACGCCCTTCCGCGAGCATGGCGGCGAGCGCACCGGTGAAGCCGTCGCCGGCCCCCGTGGTGTCGACGGCGTCGACGCGGGGGGCGGCCGCGACCCAGGATCCGTCGCTCGCCGCGGCGACGGCGCCCGCGGGGCCGAGCGTCACGACCACGGATCGGGCGACTCGACCGACGGCGGAGGCCGCGGCCGCGCGCCAGGCGTCGATCGGCCCGCCCGCGGCATCCGGGTCGCGCGTGTCGTCGGCGGCGTCGGCGGCGGCGGCGGCGTCGGCGGCGGGCGCGATGCCGACTGCGCGCGCCTCGTGCTCGTTCACGACGAGCGGGTCGGCGGAGCGCAGGGTCGCCCCGCTGACCGGGGCCGGCGGTGCGAGGTTGAGCACGAACCGCGCGCCCGCCTCGTCGGCGACCCCGGCGAGGCGCTCGATCGTCGCCACGGGCAGCTCGCCCTGGGTGAGCACCACGGACGCCGCCGCGACGCGATCGCGCTCCGCATCGACGACCGCCGGCGTGAGCGCGAGGTTGGCGCCGCCCGTGACGATGATGGTGTTCTCGCCCGAGTCCGCGACCGTGATCTGGGCGACGCCGGTCGGGGCATCCGTCTCGCGGTCGATCGCGTTCGTGGGCACACCGAGCCGCTCGAGGGTCGCGAGTGCGAAGTCGCCCGCGGCATCCGCCCCGATGCGGGCGACCAGGTCGACGGATGCTCCGGCGACGTGCGCGGCGACGGCCTGGTTCGAGCCCTTGCCGCCGAGCGCAACCTGGAACGCGTGCGAGAGGATCGTCTCGCCCGGCGCCGGGAAGGTCTCGACGTAGCTCGTCGAATCGACGTTGAGCGAGCCGACGACCACGACCCGGGCGGATGCCGCCACGTCAGGCCGCGGGGCCGGGGCCCGCGATGCTCGCCGTGAGCGGTTCGCCACCCGAGCGGTTCGCGAAGCAGTAATAGGTGCGCTCGCCTGCGGCCCACTGCTCCTCGGTGACCGGGAACGCCGCCTGCACCTGCAGGTCGGTGATGCCCGAGATCGCGGCCTGGTCGATGACGCCGTCAGCGGTGCAGAGCAGGCCCATCTGCGACGCGATCTCGGCCTCGCCGGGGAAGGGCGCCGCCGCGTCGCCGGGGAGTGCGCCGCGGTAGACGAGCTGTGCGGCGTGCGGGGCCGCGCAGTCGACGACCGTGAACTCCTCGGCCCACGGATTCGCGTACGGGTCGACGCACTCGCCGCCGAACAGCGTGTTCCAGGCGTGCACGCCGGCCGGCTGCGGGCCCGTGGGCGCGGCGACCGGAGTCTCGGTGGCATTCGACGTGGCCGAGGGCGACGCCGCCTCGGTCGATCCGCCCGATCCGCCGCCCGACAGGAGGGTTCCGAGGTAGAACAGGCCGGCGAGGACGAGCAGCACGGCCAGTCCGCCCGCGACCCAGATGAGCGTGCGCACGGTGCGCTTGTCACCGGAGCTCTTGGCGCCGGAACCGCCCGCGCCGGAGCCTCCCACGCCGGAGCCGCCGGAGCCGCGTGCGCCGGCGCTGCCGGACGCGCCACCGGTCGCGGTGCTCGACGCTCGCGCGGTCGCCGCAGGCGTGGATGCCGGGACGGTCGGCTGCTGGCGGGCAGGCGTTGCCGACGCTGGCGCGGCGTTCACGGCCGGGCTCCACGCGTCGGTCGGCGCCGCGGCTGCGGCAGCGCCGCCGAACAGCGCGGCGAGCGGGTCGCCATCGTGAGCCGCGGATGCCGCGGGGGAAGCGGGGGAAGCGGGTTCGGGAGCCTGCGGGAAGCGGGCGGTAGCGGCGTCGTCGCCGCGGTACCCCGCGCTCGGGTCGTCGGTGCGGTACCCCGCGGTCGCGTCGTCGGTGCGGTATGCGGCCGTCGGTGCGTCGTCGCCGAACCGCCACTCAGACGAGGGCTCCGCTTCGGGCTCGGTCTGCGCCTCAGGCCCGACGATGGGATCGCCCGGCCCGGCTTCGGAAGCATCGACATCGGAGGCGTGCCCATCGGTGTCGAACCCCGCCGCCACGAACGGCAACGGCCGTTCGAGCCCGTCGGCGTCACGCTCGCGATCGGCCTTGGGGTCGGGCGCTGACGGATCGGGCGTCAGGTTCCAGAAGTAGCCGGTCTCCTCGATCTCACGCGCGATCTGGGATCCATCGCCGGCCGCTTCGCCACCCAGTTGGTCGGCGTGCGTGGCCTCATCGACGTCGTCGAGGGAGCGGTCGCGTCCGAAGAGGCGACCACGGGGCGCGCGCGGCGGTTCGGGCTCGTCCACGTCGTCGTCATCGTCGTCGCCGTCGAAGCCGAGGCCGAGGGCGCCGAGCGCGTCGTCATCGCCGGGGGGTGGGGTGCCACCACGGGCAGGCGTACCAGATCCGAACGCGTCGGATGGCACATCGACGTCGGCGCGCTCGTCGTCTCGGGAGCGACCGGAGGCGGAGCCGGAACCGAGCGCGGCCAGGAGGTCGTCCACCGGCTCGCCGGTCTGCGGGGGTCGCTGGGGCTCATCGTCACGGGCCGACGCGAACGCCGGGAAGGGCGGTCGACGGTTGGCGGCCCCTTCGGCGCGAAGGCCGGCAGGCTCGGAGACCGGGGCGCCGGCAGCGCCACGCACCTCGATGAACGGGAAGCCGGTGCCGCCGACCGGCGTCTGGCCCCCGTCGGCGTTCGCCTCGGGTCGGGAGGCGGGCGACTCGGATGCCGCACCGGGGCGTCCCGCGTCACCGGATGCCGCGACCGGGCCCTGAGACGACGGACGGTCGGCGAACAGCGCGCTGAAGGGGTCGGCGGTCTCGGCTGCGAAGGCGGTGAACCGGCCCGTCGGCGTCGGATCGACCACCGGCGTCGGATCGACCACCGGCGTCGCCTCGGGCACCCGGCCCGTTTCGGACGCCGCGGCGGCGCTCGTCGGCGCCACGGCCGGCTCGTCGGGAGTGGTGAGCGCCGACCAGAGTTCCGCGTCGAAACCCGCGGCGGGAGCCGACGTGCCGAACGACGCCGGCGGAGCGGGGGTCACGGGCGTGCCGAGCGGGGCCGACGTCGCCGCGCGCTCGTCCCACCCGGCGGGGGCGGTCGACGGTGCGATCGGATGCCGCGGAGGGTCCGCCGGTGGGGACGAGGGTCGTTCGTCGAAGGCGCTGGACTCGGGCGCCGCGGGCGTGATCGGCGGGACCGACGTGGGCCCGGTGGGGACCGGCGTGAAGGACTGGCGTGCCACGGGGGGCGGGGTGTAGCCGGCGAACGGCGACTCGGCAGCCGGCTGGGGCGCCGGGGCAGGCGTCTCCGCGGACACGGCGGGCGATCCGGGTTCGGACAGGCTGCGGAAGGCAGCGCGGATCGCATCCTCGTTGTCGAGATCACCGGAGCCCCAGGTGAGCGCGAACGGCGCCGTCGGGGTCACCGGTCCGGGCGGCGGCGCTGCGGACGCAGGCGGCACGGGCGCCACCGGCCCGGCGGGCGCTACCGGCCCGGCGGGCGCCACGGGCGCGGCCGGCGCGAACGAGGGCGGCACGGACCCCACCGGCGGCTCGACCGAGGTGAGCGACGAGGCTGCGGGAGCGGCCGGCACGTCGGGGCGTCCGACGGTGAACGGCGGATTCCACGACGGATACCCGGCGGTGGGCTCGGCCGGTGCGGGAGCGGCTCCGCCCGGGAACGCCGGCGGCTCGGGAGCAGTGGGCCCGCCCGTGGTCGGCGCGAGCGGCCCTCCGATCACGGGAAGCGCGCGCGTGGCGGCATCCGGAGCAGCAGGGGGCTCGGCGAGCGAGAACCAGTCGAGCACCTCCTCGCGCCTGGGCACGGACGGTGGTGCGGAGGCGGGCGGCACGGCAGACGCCCGCGGTGGGACCGGCGCCGACGTGGCATCCGGAATCGCGGGGGACATGGGAGGCGGCGCGACAGGCGGCTCCTGACGTGCCGGCGGCTGCCCGTTCGCCAGTTGCGCGAGCAGCCAGTCGGCGTCGTCGTCGTTGCGCCCGTCGCCGTTCATCAGGCCAATCCCAGGTCTTCGAGGCCGATCGCGGCCAGGTAGGGCACTCCGGCCCCTTCGATCACTTCACGTGCACCCGTGGCGCGGTCGACCACGACGGCGACGGCGACGACCTCGGCCCCGACGGCGCGCAGCGCCTCGATCGCCTTGAGCGGCGAGCCGCCGGTGGTCGAGGTGTCCTCGAGCACGATGACGCGCTTGCCGGCCACGTCAGGGCCCTCGACCTGCTTGCCGCGGCCGTGGTCCTTCGGCTCCTTGCGCACGACGAAGGCGTCGTAGGAGCGGCCGCGAGCGGCGCCCTGGTGCAGGATGGACGCCGCGATCGGGTCGGCGCCCATGGTCATGCCACCCACGGCGGCGACATCGGGCACCTCGGCGATGAGGTCGAGCATGACCTGCCCGATGAGCGGGGCGACGCGGTGGTCGAGGCTCACCTTGCGCAGGTCGACGTAGTACGACGCCTTCTTGCCGCTGGTCAGGGTGAAGTCGCCGTGGAACACCGCATCGGCCGAGATGTAGTCGATGAGCTGTCGGCGTGCATCGGTGCTGCTGGTCTGGGGGGCGAGGGTCACCCGAATACTCTACGGCCCCGCTGCCTGAGAGGAAGGGGCGGATGCCGCCGGCGGGCCGTGCCTCGGCGTGCGCGCTGCGGCGACCGGCGCTGGAGCACGGCGAAGGGCCGCTCCGCGGGGTGTCCCTCCCCCGCGCAGCGGCCCTGCTCCCGGACGCGCCGGGATGTCGCGGCGCCCTAGACGGTGCGCGCGAACGTCTCGCGGTGGCGGCGGCCGTAGCCGTCGCGCGAGGAGACGACGATGGAGCCGGCGATGCCGGCGACGGAGATGACACCGAGGATGGCGAGGAGCGTGAACACGTGGGTTCCTTTCGAAAGAAGAGCGGCTCGTCGAGCGACGGATGCGCCGTTGCACGTGTTCGACTCCCTCATTCTCGCGCGCGGGATCATGCAGCACAAGCGCACAATACTTCAATGACGATGTAGTCTGGCTACATGGACGTTCGCCGCCTCGACCTGCTCAGGGAACTCGCCGAACGCGGCAGCGTCACGGCTGTCGCCGAGGCCACCGGGCGCACCCCATCCGCGGTCTCGCAACAGCTCAAGGTGCTCGAGCGCGAGGCCGGCATGCCGCTCACCGAGCGCAGCGGCCGGGGCCTCGTGCTCACCAGCGCCGGGCACGCGCTCGCCCGCAGTGCGGCCGATGTCGCGATCGCGCTCGAACGGGCTTCCGCCCTGTGGGACGAGTTCCGCAACCACCCGAGCGGCGAGGTCACGCTGCTCACGTTCCCCACGGTCGGCGCAACCCTCCTGCCGAGCGTGCTGAGCGACCTCTCCCAGGTCGCGGGCCTCGTGGTCCGGTGCACCGACCTGGACCCCGAGCTCGCCGAGTTCCCCGACCTGACGTCGGACTACGACATCGTGCTGGCGCACACCATGCCCGGCGTGCTGCCCTGGGGCGGCCGGGGGCTCAAGGCCGTGCCGCTGCTCACCGAACCGCTCGACATCGGCCTGCCCGCCGACCACCGGCTCGCGTCCAGGTCGCACGTGACACCGGCCGACCTCGTCGACGAGACCTGGCTCGGAGTGCCGCCGGGGTTCCCGTTCGAGCGCATCCTGCACGCCATCGAGCAGGAGGGCGGCAAGCGGGTGCAGGTCAGCCAGCGCTTCAGCGACATGCGCATCATGGAGGCGTTCATCGAGGCCGGCCTCGGCATCGCGTTCGTGCCACGGTTCACGTCGGGCACGGTGCCGTCGGGCATCGTGCTGAAGCCGATCCGAGGTGTCGCGTCCGCCCGGCAGATCGTGGCGCTGGTGCGGCCGGATGTCGCAGAGCGCCTCGCCGTGCGCACGGTGCTCGACGTGCTCGTGGCCCGCGCCTCCCGGCTCGAGCAGGCATATGGACACCCCTCCCGCGGCCGCGGCGCTCCCGCCACGGGGAGCGCGGCCTGACCCGTCACCGCCACCGGCACCGGCTCCATCGCCGGATTCAGTGACGTCCCTGATGTCCCACGGCTTCGCCATGCGGTATGTTCCGACCCATGTCGAAGCGACGCGCCGCCGCCCTCGTCCATCCCTGGCTGCGATCGGGGTGCTCGCCGCGTGCGCAGGCGGCCCCGGCGCCACCTCGTCACCGCCCGTGACGAGCGCGCCGCCGACGACGCCCGCACCCGAGCCCGAGCCGGCCGCGGCATCCGTCGCCATCTCGGCCGAGGCCATCACGGTGCTCGACGCCGACGGCACGACCCTCGCGAGCTTCGACTACTTCCAGCCCGACCACCGAGGTGGTGGCCGGCCTCACCGAGTACCTCGGGGCCCCCGTCGACAGCCCCAATGCCGGCGGCATGGAGTCGTCCCCCGGCATCGACCACGAGTGGGGAGGCCTTCGCCTCTACGACACCGATACCCCCGGCACCCCTCCCGAGAACCCCAACCACTACGTCTTCGTCGAGGGGCCGATGGCCGGTCCCCTCCCCGTCGCGACCGCGGCCGGCATCGGATCGGCGACCGGCGTGGCCGTCGGCGACGCACCCTCGGAGATGACGATCGGCGTGGAGACGACTCCGCCCTATACCGACCCCACCACCGGACGCATCGTGACGGTCTCGCGGGTCGGAATCGTGACACTGCCGCCCAATCCGGCCGACTCCATGGAGCGCAACTTCGGCGTGATGGTGCTCAGCTACGACGACACTGGAGTCATCGAGCGGCTCTCGGCGCCGAGCGCGAACTTCGGCGTCTGAGCGGGCAACTAGACTCCTCGACCATGAGCGAAGCGGCCAGCGGCGAGGCGATCCTGTTCGAGGTGCGTGACGGGCTCGCCCACATCACGCTCAATCGCCCGTCGCGGCTCAATGCGATGGACCCCGAGGCGATCCACCGGTGGCGAGACCTCGCCGTCGAGGTCGCCGAACGCGACGACGTCGGCGCAGTGCTGTTCGACGCGGTCGGGCGCGCCTTCTGCGCGGGCGGCGACGTGCGCGCGATGTCCGAGCTCGCCGGCACCACGGATGCCCCGGGCCGGACGATCACCGCGCTCGCCGACGTCATCCACGCCGGTCACCGCGCGCTCCGCGAGAGCACCAAGCCCATCGTCGCGGCGGTGCAGGGGCCGGTGGCCGGCGGCGGACTCGGATTCATGCTCGTGGCCGACCTCATCGTGGCGTCCGACCGGGCGACCTTCGCAAGCCGCTACTCCGACGTCGGCCTGACCCCCGACTGCGGCGTGAGCACCCTGCTTCCGGAAGCGATCGGCATGCGACGAGCCCTCGAGCTCACCCTGACGTCGCGGACGCTCGGCGCCGCCGAAGCGCTCGACTGGGGGCTCGTGACCGAGGTCGTCGCCCCCGAGGAGCTCGCCGACCGCGCTCGTGAGATCGCGGACTCCTGGCTGCGCGGGGCCACCGGTGCGTTCGGGCAGGCCAAGCGCCTCGTGCGCTCAGGACCGTCGCGCTCCTTCCAGGAGGCGCTCGACGACGAGGCCCGCACGATCGGCGCCGCGTTCGAGACGCCCGACGCGCAAGCCGCCGTCGCCGCGTTCGCTGCGGGCTCGGGCCGGTCGTCAACCCGCTGACACGCTGGCGGCGGCGAGTTAGCGTCGAGGGATGCAGGATCCGGCTGACAAGTTCGAAGATCTGGCGGAGGAGATCGCCCGCAGGGCACAGGCGGCCGGGCTGACGGTGGCCGCGGCGGAATCGCTCACCACGGGCGCGATCTCGAATGCGCTGGGCGCCGCGCCCGAGGCATCCGAGTGGCTGCGTGGGGGTGTGGTCGCCTACGCGACCGAGGTCAAGCGGGCGCTCCTCGGGGTCACCGCCGAGAAGGTCGCGTCCGCGCAGTGCGCCAGGGAACTCGCGCAGGGCGTGGCACGGGCGCTCGAGGCGGATGCCACGGTCGCCGTCACCGGCGTGGGCGGACCCGACCCCGACGAGGGAGAGCGCCCGGGCAGCGTCTACGCGGCGGCGAGCGTGCGCGGTGAACTCCGCGAGGCGCACTGGCAGTTCGACGGCGACCCCGCCGAGGTCGTGCACCAGACGGCGGGCGCGGCGCTGGAACTGCTCCGCGATGCGCTGCCGCGCGCGTCCGAGGGCTAGGCGCACTCGCGCGCGATTCAGGCAGACGGCCGCTGCTCAGGCTGATTCCGCGGGAATCGCCCTGAATGGACGCCGTTCACCTGAATCGGGCACGCGGGCACGCGGGCACAGGGCAACGGGCGGCGAGCGGCGCGTACCGCCGGCCACACGCCGCCCGGCCAGCCAGTCCGCCGCTCAGTCGTGCTGCGGGAAGCCCAGGTTGAGGCCGCCGTGGCTCGGGTCGAGCCAGCGCGAGGTGATCGCCTTCTCCTGCGTGAAGAAGTCGAACCCGCGCGGGCCGTAGGCCTTGGCGTCGCCGAACAGCGAGTCCTTCCAGCCGCCGAACGAGTGGTAGGCCACGGGCACCGGGATCGGCACGTTGATGCCGACCATACCGACCGTCACCTCGCGCTGGAACCGCCGCGCGGCGCCGCCGTCGTTCGTGAAGATCGCCGTGCCGTTGCCGTAGCGCGAGCCGTTGATGAGCTCGAGCCCGTCCTCGTACCCCTCGACGCGCAGGACCGACAGCACCGGTCCGAAGATCTCGTCGCGGTAGACGGCCGACGAGGTCGGCACCCGGTCGACGAGGGTCGGTCCGAGCCAGAACCCGTCGGGCTCGCCGTCGACGTCGGGGTCGCGTCCGTCGACGACCACTGATGCGCCGTCGGATGCCGCGACGTCGAGGTAGCCCGCGACCTTGTCACGGTGCTCCCGGGTGATGAGCGGCCCCATGTCGCAGCCGCGGGTGCCGTCGCCGGTCGTCAGCCGCGACATCCGCTCGGCGATCTTCTCGACGAGCTCGTCGGCGATGGAGTCGACCGCGAGCACCGCCGAGATCGCCATGCATCGCTCTCCCGCCGAGCCGAAGCCGGCGTTGACGGCGGCGTCCGCGGCGAGGTCGAGGTCTGCGTCCGGGAGGACCAGCATGTGGTTCTTCGCACCGCCGAGCGCCTGCACGCGCTTGCCGTTCGCGGTGGCCGTCGAGTAGATGTACTGCGCGATCGGCGTGGAGCCCACGAACGAGATCGAGCGCACGGTCGGATGCTCGAGCAGCGCGTCGACGGCGACCTTGTCGCCGTGCACCACGTTGAGCACGCCGTCGGGGAGTCCCGCCTCCTGCATGAGCTGGGCGAGCCACACCGCGGCCGACGGGTCCTTCTCCGACGGCTTCAGCACCACGGTGTTGCCCGTCGCGATCGCGAGGGGGAAGAACCACAGCGGCACCATCGCCGGGAAGTTGAACGGGCTGATGATGCCCACGACGCCGACGGGCTGGCGCAGCGTGTACACGTCGATGCCCGTCGAGACGTTCTCGGAGTACTCGCCCTTGGTGTAGCCCGGCATGGCGCAGGCGAGCTCGACGACCTCGAGTCCGCGCGCGATCTCGCCCGCGGCATCCGACGTCACCTTGCCGTGCTCGCTGGTGAGGATCGCCGCGAGTTCGCCGGTGCGCGCGTTCAGCAGCTCGCGGAACGCGAACATCACCTGCTGGCGCTTCGCGATCGACGTGTCACGCCAGCCGGGGAACGCCCGGGCGGCGGCCTGCACCGCGAGGTCGACGTCCTCGGTCGACGCGAAGCGCACGCGCTTCTGCTCGACGCCCAATGCGGGGTTGTAGACGGGTCCGCTGCGGTCGGACGATCCGGCGACGGATGCTCCGTCGATCCAGTGCTCGACGGTCGTCGTGGCGGCGGCCGACGCCTGGGATTCGGTCAGTGTCTGGCTCATGAGTCAGCCCTCTCCTTCGAGTGCGGTGCTCAGTACCTCATCGTAGATCGGCATCGCCTCGGCGACATCCTCGACCGTGACGACGCACGGGGGCACCACGTGGATGCGGTTGTCCTGGATGAACGGCAGCAGGCCACGCGCCACGAGGCCGGACTTGATCCGGCCCATCGCGGCGGGCGACAGCGGCTCGCGGGTCTCGGGGTCGGCGACGAGCTCGACGGCCCAGAAGACGCCCTCGCCACGCACCTCCCCGATCACGTCGTGGCGTTCGGCGAGCTCGGCGAGTGCGGGCCCGATCTCGGTCTCGCCGATCGCGCGGGCGTTCTCGACGATGCCCTCGGACTCCATCGCGTCGAGCGTGGCGACGATCGAGGCCATGGCGAGCGGATGCCCCGAGTAGGTGAGTCCGCCGGGAAACACCCGGTCGTCGAACGTCGCCGCGATCGGGTCGGAGATGATCACGCCGCCGACCGGGATGTAGCCCGAGTTCACGCCCTTCGCGAAGGTGATGAGGTCGGGGCGCACGTCGTAGCCGTCGAACGCGAACCAGCGTCCGGTGCGGCCGAAGCCCGCCATCACCTCGTCGAGGATGAGCAGGATGCCGTGCCGGTCGCACAACTCCCGCACCCCGGCGAGGTAGCCGGGGGGCGGGATCATGATGCCCGCCGTGCCGGGCACGGTCTCGAGCAGCACGGCGGCGATCGACGAGGGCCCCTCGGCCTCGATCATGCGGCGCAGGTGGTGCAGCGCGCGCTCCGATTCCTCCTCGGGGGTCGTCGCCCAGAACTCGGAGCGGTAGAGGTAGGGCCCGAAGAAGTGCACGTGGGCGCGCGCGAACTCGTTGGGGATGCGGCGCCAGTCACCCGTCGACACGATCGCCGCGCCGGTGTTGCCGTGGTACGAGCGGTAGGTCGAGAGGATCTTGTCGCGCCCGGTGTGCAGGCGCGCCATCCGGATCGCGTTCTCGTTCGCGTCAGCGCCGCCGTTCGTGAAGAACACCTTGTGGAACCCCGCGGGCGCGCGGGCGATGATGCGCTTCGCGGCCTGGCCGCGCGCGAGGCTCACAGTCGACGGTGCGATGGTCGTCAACAGCTCCGCCTGTTCCTTGATCGCCTGCACGACGGCCGGATGCTGGTGGCCGATGTTGACGTTCACGAGCTGACTCGAGAAGTCGAGGTACTCTCGGCCGGCATGGTCCCAGACGCGGCATCCCCGCCCGCTGGCCACGACCAGCGACGAGAGCTGCGACTGCGCCGACCACGAGTGGAAGACGTGCTCGCGGTCGAGCGATCGTGCGAGCTCGTCGAGGTCCTCTACGAGGTTCTCGGTCATGGCTTCGGTGCCTTTCGTTCGCGTGCGGTGATGCGGTGTGAGGGTGATGCCGGCGGATGCCGCGTGGCCGGCCGGGACTCACCGGCCACGCGGCATCCGGCCGACTAGTTGCCGCCCTCCTCGAGGGTGACGTCGATGGGCTCGAAGTTCTCGCCGGTGAGGTCGAGGTCTTCGCCCTCGAGCTCGTCGAGCGCCTTCTGGATCCAGTCGTTCGTGTACGCGGTCGACGGCGGCTCCTCGGTGATGAGGTGCGCGCCCGACTCGTTCACGGCCGCGAGCGCGCCCGCGACCGTCTTGTCCCACGCGTCCTGGTTGATGATGCCGATGCCGTCGGGCGAGGGCCAGATGAGCTTGTTCGTCTCGTTGACCATCCACAGCTCGTGGCTGGGACCCCAGCCGGAGCCGGCCGCGATCGTGATGTCCGAGGCCTCCTGCGGGTTCTCGGCCGCGTAGACCCAGCCCTTGATGACGGCCTTCAGGAACTTGACCGTCGTGTCCTGGTAGTCCTCGTCGTCGGCGAGGCGCTCGGTGTCGGCCCAGATGGCGTCCTGGAGCATGGCGCCCTCGGTGTCCTCGTAGCTGATGACGTTGAAGTCCTCGGGCTGGTAGAGCTCGCCCGTGTCGGGGTTGGTCGTCTCGAGGAGCTGGGCGTACTCGTTGTAGGTCATCGCCTGCGCCGCGTCGATGTCACCCTGCAGGAAGGCGTTCATGTTGAAGTCCTGCGTGATGATCTGCACGGTCGTGGAGTCGAGGCCCTCGGCGGCCATTGCCGCGAAGATCTCCCACTCGTTGCCGAAGCCCCACGAGCCGATCTTCTTGCCCTCGAAGTCGTCGACGGAGTCGATGCCCGAATCGGCCATGGACACCTGGAGCGTGCCCGACTTCTGGAAGATCTGCGCGATGTCGGTGAGGTTGGCGCCCTGTTCGATCGAGCCGAGCACCTTCGGCACCCACGCGATGGCGTAGTCGACGTCGCCGTTGGCGAGCGCGTCCTGCGGCACGATGTCGCCGCCGGAGGGGATGATCTCGACGTCCAGGCCCTCCTCCTCGAAGTAGCCCTGGTCGGCGGCGGCGAAGTAGCCGGCGAACTGGCCCTGCGGCAGCCACTGGAGCTGCAGCTTCACCGGGGTGAGGTCACCGCCGTCGGCGCTGTCGGTCTCCCCCGACCCGCCGGATCCGGAGCATGCGGTGAAGGCGAGGGCGGTCGCGAGTGCGAGCCCGCCGATCGTCGCGACGCGACGTCTGCTGTGGTTCATGTCAGTCCTCTCGATGCATTTCGGGTGTTCTCGGTGCGGTGCGGGTGGTGCGGTGGTGCATTCGGTGCGGGTGGTGCGGTTCCCCGGGGCCCTCGGCCCCGGTGGTCTGGTGGTCAGGTGCGTCGTCGCTCCTCGACGGGTCGGCGTTGCAGCAGTCGCTCGAGCGCGAGGGTGGCGAGGTAGAAGAGCAGGCCGAGGGCGATGGATGCCAGGACGTAGGCCCAGGCCCGGGCGTAGGCGCTCGACGCGGCCGACGTCGAGATGAGGCCGCCGAGTCCGCCGCGCGGGCCGCCGAAGTACTCCGCGACGAGCGCGGAGATCACGGCGAGCGACGAGGCGATGCGGATGCCGGTGAGGATGAACGGTCGCGCCGTCGGCAGCGTGAGCGTGCGCAGCACCTGGCCCGAGTTCGCCGCGTACGCCTTCATGAGGTCGCGGTGCACAGGCGCGGTCTGCCGGAACCCGCGCAACGTGTTGATGAACACGGGCACGAACGAGGCGAGGGCGGCGATCGCCTGCCGGCCGAACTGGCTGTCGGCGCCGAACATCGAGTTGAGCACTGGCGCGAGGGCCACGATGGGGATGACCGCGAGCGACGCGACGACTGGCGCGCTCATCTGGTCGATCGCGCGCCACCGCGCGGCCAGTGCGGCGAGCAGGATGCCGAGGATCGAGCCGACGACCAGGCCGACGAGCGCGTTCGTGCCCGTGATGACCATGGCCTGCGCGATCGACGGCCAGTACGCGATGAACTCCTCGATGATCGACGCCGGGCTCGGCAGCAGGTAGTCCGAGACGCCGACCACGCTGACGAGGAACTGCCACGTGCCGAGCACGATGAGCCCGACGGCGATCGGCGCCACGATGCGCAGCGTGTTCTCGGTGCGCGGGCTCCAGCCGTGCGAGCGGGCCCGCGGCGGGCGCCCGGTCGCGCCGCTGGGTGGCGGCGGCGGCGAGGCGGCGGATGCGGCGGCGGCGGTCATCAGCGCGTCTCCACCCCGCGCGGCCCGGTGCCGACGGGGGCTCCCCCGTGCAGCGCCTCGCGGACCGCGGTGACCATGTCGAAGAACGCCCGCTCCTCGCGGAGCTCCTCGGTGCGGGCGGCGCGCTTGGCGTCGGCGCCGAGCCGCATGGGCACGATCTCCCGGATGCGCCCGGGCCGCGGCGACATGACGACGACGCGGTCGGAGAGGAACACCGCCTCGGGGATCGAGTGCGTGACGAACACGACGGCCGCGCCGGTCTCGGCCGAGATGCGCACGAGGTCGGACTGCATCTTCTCGCGCGTCATCTCGTCGAGGGCGCCGAACGGCTCGTCCATCAGCAGCAGCCGCGGTTGCTCGGCGAGCGAGCGGGCGATGGCGACTCGCTGCTGCATGCCGCCCGAGAGCTGGTCGGGGTAGCGGTCGGCGAAGTCGGCGAGGCCCACCATGTCGAGCAGTTCGGCGACGCGGGTCGAGCGAGCTGCGGATGCCACGCCGTGCAGCTCGAGCGGCAGGGCCACGTTCCCGGCGACCGTGCGCCACGGCAGCAGCCCGGCCGACTGGAACGCGATGCCGTACTCCTGGTCGAGCCGCGCCTGCCGTGCGGTCTTGCCGAACACCGTCAGGGTGCCGGCGGTCGGGTCGTCGAGGTCGGCGATCAGCCGCATGAGGGTCGACTTGCCGCATCCGCTCGGGCCGATGAGCGAGACGAACTCGCCGGCGGCGACCGTGAGGTCGATCGCGTCGAGCGCCTGCACCTGTCCGCTGCGGGTCTCGAACACCTTGTCGACCCCGCGCACCTCGACCGCGGAGGTGGCAGCAGCGGCAGCGGAAGCGGTCTGGGCCTGGGGGTCGCTCATGCGGCCTCCTCCGTTCGTCGGTAGTTCTTGAGGATCACGCCGAGCAGGGCGATCGAGCCGGCGGCCACGAGGCCGAGCACGATCGCGCCGAAGATCGGCGCCCACGCCTTGGCCGGGTCGCCCGATGCCTGGCCGGCGAACTGGATGAGGATGCGCCCGATGCCGCCCTGCAGGCCGGTCGACACCTCGGCCACGACCGCGCCGATGACCGCATTGGCCGCGCCGAGGCGCAGCGCGGGCAGGAGGTAGGGCACGGATGCCGGGAACCGCAGCTTCACGAGCGTCGTCCAGTAGCCCGCCGCGTAGGTCTGCATGAGCTCCTCGTGGATGCGGTCGGGCGACTGCAGGCCCTTCAGGGCGCCGATGGCGATGGGGAAGAACGCCAGGTAGCTCGCGATGAGGGCGACGGACATCCAGTCCTGCCACTCGAACGAGCCGATCTCGACGCGCGACCCCCAGCTCTTCACGACGGGCGCGAACGCGATGAGCGGCACGGTCTGGCTGATGATGATCCACGGCAACAGGCCCCACTCGGCGAGGCGCCAGCGCTGCATCACGAGCGCGAGGCCGATGCCCACCACCACGCCGACGAGCCACCCCACCGCCGCGATGCCGAGCGTGGTGAGCGCCGACAGCGCGATGACCGCCCAGAGCGGCTGCGCCGTCGGCGAGCGCGTGACCGGCTCGCCGAGTCGGCCGATCATCTCCCACACGTGCGGCATCGCGAGGTCGGTGGTGCGCGGCAGCACGCGGGTGGTGCCGAGCACCACGCCGTCGGCCGGGCCGAGCAGCTTGTACGCCTCCCAGATGAGCACGACCGCGAGGATGCCAGCGAGGCCCCAGCCCCAGCGGGCGAGCGCCCGGCGACCGCGGCCGCCACGGCCGCCACGACGAGGCGAGCGGATGCCGCGGTCGGGCGCCGCACCCGCGGCATCCGTCACCGCGGTCGTCTCGCTCACGCCGGCCTCCGTCATGCCTTCGCCGTGATGTGCTCGGAGAGCGCCGGGATCACGGTCTCGCCGTAGACCCGCAGCGTCTCCTCCTTGTTGTCGTGCTGGAGGTAGCCTGCGAACTGGTCGACGCCGAGGTCGGCGAGCGCCTTGAGCTTCGCGATGTGCTCGTCGGCGGTGCCGAGCACGCAGAACCGGTCGACGATCTCGTCGGGCACGAACGACGTGTGCGTGTTGCCGGCCCGGCCGTGCTCGTTGTAGTCGTAGCCCTCGCGGCCCTTGATGTAGTCGGTCAGGGCCTGGGGCACCGCCCCGCTCGAGCCGTCGGAGCCGGTGCCGTACTTCGCCACGATGTCGGCGACGTGGTTGCCCACCATGCCGCCGAACCAGCGGCACTGGTCGCGCATGTGCTCCCGGTCGTCGCCGATGTACATGGGCGCGGCGACGCAGAACTTCACCGACATCGGGTCGCGGCCCACCGCCTCGGCGGCGTCGCGCACGTGCTGGATCATCCACGCGGCGATGTCGAGGTCGGCGAGCTGCAGGATGAACCCGTCGCCAACCTCGCCCGCGAGCGTCAGCGCCATCGGCCCGTAGGCGGCCACCCACACCTCGAGCTCGGAGCCGCGCGACCACGGGAACTGCAGCTGCGAGCCCTTGTACTCGACCGGCCGCGAGTTCGCCAGCTCGCGGATCACGTGGATCGACTCGCGCAGCTCCTTCAGCGTGGTCGGCTTGCCGTTCGTCACGCGCACCGCGGAGTCGCCGCGGCCGATGCCGCAGATCGTGCGGTTGCCGTACATCTCGTTGAGCGTCGCGAAGATCGACGCGGTCACCGTCCAGTCACGGGTCGCCGGGTTGGTGACGAAGGGGCCCACCTTGATGCGGTGCGTCTCGGCGAGGATCTGGCTGTAGATGACATATGGCTCCTGCCACAGCAGGTGCGAGTCGAACGTCCACGCGGTGCTGAAGCCGTACTGCTCGGCGAGCTTCGCCAGGTGCACGGTGCGCGATGCCGGGGGGTTCGTCTGGAGGACGACTCCGAAGTCCATGGGGTGCTCCGCTCGGTTGGGGGTCGGCTCGGGGGTTGGGGGTCGACTCAGATGAGGTACTGGCTGAGGCCGCGCCTGAGGAAGCGGCCGTCGCCCTTGGCACCGAGGTACTGGTCGTCGTCGACGATGACCTTGCCCCGGGACAGCACCGTGTCGACGTGGCCGTCGATCTCGAAGCCCTCCCACGCGGAATAGTCCATGTTCATGTGGTGCGTCTTCTCGAGGCCGATCGACGTGTGGCCGTTCGGGTCGTAGACGACGACATCGGCGTCGGCGCCGGGCTGGATGACGCCCTTCGTGCCGTACAGGCCGAACATGCGCGCCGGCGTGGTGCTCGTGAGCTCCACCCAGCGCTCGAGGGTGATCTCGCCGGTGACGACGCCCTGGTACATGAGGTCCATGCGGTGCTCGATCGAGCCGATGCCGTTGGGGATCTTCCGGAAGTCGCCGAGGCCGAGCTCCTTCTGGTCCTTCATGCAGAACGGGCAGTGGTCGGTCGAGACCATCTGCAGGTCGTTCGTGCGCAGCGCCTGCCACATCGACTGCTGGTGGCCCTCCTCGTGGGAGCGCAGCGGGGTGGAGCACACCCACTTGGCGCCCTCGAAGTGGCCCCACTGCTCGCTCGACGCGCCGAGCTGCTCCTCGAGCGACAGGTAGAGGTACTGAGGACACGTCTCGCCGTACACGTTCTGCCCCTTGTCGCGCGCCCACGCGAGCTGTTCGACGGCCTGCTTCGCCGACACGTGGACCACATAGAGCGGCGCGCCCGTGAGCTTCGCGAGCATGATCGCGCGGTGGGTCGCCTCCTCCTCCATCTCCCAGGCGCGGGCGACACCGTGGTAGTACGGATCGGTCTTGCCCTGCTCCACGAGCTGGGCGGCGAGCACGTCGATCGCCGGGCCGTTCTCGGCGTGCATCATCGTGAGCATGCCCGTGTCGCGCGACACCTGCATGGCCTTCAGGATCTGCGCGTCATCCGAGTAGAAGACCCCCGGGTACGCCATGAACATCTTGAAGCTCGTGATGCCCTCGTCGGGGAGCCGGCGCAGCGTCGCGAGCGACGCCTCGTTGACGTCGCCGACGATCTGGTGGAACCCGTAGTCGATCGCGCAGTTGCCGGCCGCCTTCTCGTGCCACGCGGCCAGCCCGTCCTCGATGCGCTGCCCGTAGGTCTGCACGGCGAAGTCGATGATCGACGTCGTGCCGCCCCAGGCCGCCGCCCGCGTTCCGGTCTCGAAGGTGTCGGATGCCTCGGTGCCGCCGAACGGCAGCTGCATGTGCGTGTGCGCGTCGATGCCGCCGGGGATCACGTACTTGCCCGTCGCGTCGATGACGCGGTCGACGGATGCCGCGACATCCGTGCCGAGGATGCTGCTGCCGGGTTCCAGCACGGCCCGGATGGTCTCGCCGTCGATGAGCACGTCGGCCGCGGCGCGTCCGGTCGCACTGACGACGGTGCCGCCGCGGATGAGGGTGGTGGCCATGTTCGCTCCTTCGCGTGGCTCGTCGGGTTACGGCTTCGGAATGGAGGTGTAGGAGTCGGGCCGGCGGTCGCGGTAGAACTGCCACGCGTTGCGGACGTTCCGGATCATGTCGAGGTCGAGGTCGCGGATGACGACCTCCTCCTCGGTCTCGGAGCCGTAGGCGCCGACGATGTTGCCCTGCGGGTCGACGAACTGGCTCTTGCCGTAGAAGTTCACGGCGAGGTCGCCGTACTCGTTGTCCTCGAGGCCCACCCGGTTCGCCGCGGCGACGAAGTAGCCGTTCGCGGCGGCCGCGGCCGGCTGCTCGATCTCCCAGAGCCGGTTCGACAGGCCGGGCTTCGTGGCGTTCGGGTTGAACACGATCTGCGCGCCGTTGAGGCCGAGCTCGCGCCAGCCCTCGGGGAAGTGCCGGTCGTAGCAGATGTACACGCCGATCGGCCCGACCGCGGTGTTGAAGATGGGGTAGCCGAGGTTGCCTGGCCGGAAGTAGAACTTCTCCCAGAACTTGTCGAGGTTCGGGATGTGGTGCTTGCGGTACGAGCCGAGGATCGTGCCGTCGGCGTCGACCACCACGGCGGTGTTGTAGTAGACGCCGGGCTGCTCCTCCTCGTAGATCGGCAGCACCATCACCATGCCGAGCTCCTTCGCGAGCGCGGCGAAGCGCTGCACGATGGGGCCGTCGGCGGGCTCGGCGTAGTCGTAGTACTTCACGTCCTCGGTGATGCCGAAGTAGGGGCCGTAGAACAGCTCCTGGAAGCAGATCACCTCGGCGCCCTGCTCCTTCGCGTCGCGGGCGAACTGCTCGTGCTTGTCGAGCATGGACTCCTTGTCGCCGGTCCAGGTCGTCTGCGTGATGGCCGCTCGGACGATCGTCATGTTGCCTCCTGAGTCGGTCGGCGTCGTTGCCGTCCGCTCGGTGCGCCTGGCGGGACTGTGCTCAGGTGCGACCGGGCGATGCTGCGACGCCGAGGGTGGTGCGGACTGCCGAACGGGGCTCGCGACCCGTTCTGTTATTGTTCGGCGTGAACATTTCTCTTATGTTTCACTCTGTGTCGCTGTGGTGAATTCATACTGTCCCTTGCGTCGTGAGGAGGCAATGGTCGTGTCAGGTATTCCTGTGACGGTGCTTCGATGAACGGCGATCGAGCGGATGCCGCTGCGCTGGTCGCGCGGGCCCAATTCCCTGACGCGACACCACGCGGCATCGCCGGCGTGATCGCTCGGCGCGTGAGCTCGGGCGAGCTCGCGCCGGGCGAACGCCTGCCAACCGTCCGCGACCTCGCCGCCGTGCTGGGCGTGAGCCCCGCCACGGTGAGCCAGGCGTGGCAGGCGCTCGCGCGCGCCGGCATGATCGAGTCGCGCGGCCGCGCCGGCAGCTTCGTGCGGGGCGGAGCATCCGCTCGGGGGGCATCCGCTCGGCTGGCGCCGCGGATGCGCGGGATGGCGGCGCCCGACGACCCCGTGCGCCTCGACCTCTCCCGTGGCACGCCCGACCCGCTGCTGCTGCCCGCGCTGGGACCGGCGCTCTCGCGGGTGTCGGCTCGCGCCGAGACGGGGAGCTACCAGGCCGAGCCCGTCATCCCGGCGCTCGCGACCGTGCTCGCCGACTCGTGGCCGTCGCCCGCAGGCTCGATCATGGTCGTCGACGGCGCGCTCGACGCGATCTCGCGCACCCTCGAGCAGCTCGTGCGGTTCGGCGACCGCGTCGTCGTCGAGAGTCCGGGGTTCCCGCCGTTCCTCGACCTGCTCGACGTGCTCGGCGCCGAGGCGGTGCCCGTGCGGCTCGACGCGCACGGCATGGTGCCCGAGGCGCTCGCCCGCGCGCTGCGTGGCCGGCCCGCCGCCGTGCTGCTGCAGCCCCGCGCGCAGAACCCGACGGGGGCGTCGATGACCGCCGAGCGTGCCGAGGCGCTAGCGCACGTCATCCGCTCCGCCGCCGACGTCGACGACCTCGTCGTCATCGAGGACGACCACTCGGGGCTGATCTCGACCGAGGGCGACGTGACCCTCGGCACCTGGCTGCCCGACCGGGTCGTGCACGTGCGGAGCTTCGCGAAGTCGCACGGGCCCGACCTGCGCATCGCGGCGCTCGGCGGCCCGCGCGACCTGGTCGACCGGGTGGTCGCCCGCCGCATGCTCGGCCCCGGCTGGACGTCGCGGATGCTGCAGACGATCCTGCTCGACCTGCTCACCGACGGCACCTCGATCGACGCCGTCGCCGAGGCCCGGCGCCAGTACTACACGCGGCAGAGGGCGCTCGGCGATGCACTGCGGGCCCGGGGTGTGCCCGTCGCGCCCGCCGACGGCATCAACGTGTGGGTGCCCGTGCTGAGCGAGCGGTCGGCGCTCGTGCAGTTGGCGGCAGCCGGGATCCGGGTGGCGGCGGGCACGCCGTTCCTCGCGGCATCCGACACCGCGGATGCCGCGAACGGCGCCCGTACCCGCCCCGGCGGCGACTTCGTGCGGGTCACCGTCGGCGCGCTCCGCGACGGCGCCGACGACGTGGCCGACGCGCTGGCGACGGCGGCGCAGCACGTGGCGGTCGGCGGGTACTGAGCGGCGGGTGGGCGCGGGGCGGGGCCGCGGCATCCGCTCAGGCCGTGACGCCGCCGGGCGCGCGAGCGTAGCGGTCGGGGGTGATCGAGAGCTCGGCCTGGCCGCCGGTGATCGAGCGGAGGTCGAGCACGTAGCGGGCGAGCTCGGCCTCTGGGACGTCGGCGATCACGCGGGTGCGGCCGTCGTCGGTGGTCTCGGTCGCGCTGACGCGGCCGCGGCGTCCGGACAGGTCGGTGAGCACGGTGCCCTGCAGCTCGGCCGGAACCGTCACGGTCACGACCGACACCGGCTCGAGCAGCACCGTGCCGGCCTCGGCGAGCGCCGCCTTCACGCCGATCGACGCCGCCGTGCGGAACGCCATCTCCGACGAGTCCACCGAGTGCGACTTGCCGTCGAAGAGCTCCACCTTGACGTCGACGACCGGATGCCCCTGCGGGCCGCCCGTGGCGAGCGCATCCCGCGCGCCCTTCTCGACGGCGGGGATGTAGGTGCGCGGCACGGCACCGCCCACGACGGAGTCGACGAACTCGAAGCCGCTCCCCGACGGCAGCGGTGAGACGCGCAGGTGCACGACCGCGAACTGCCCATGGCCGCCCGACTGCTTCTTCAGCTTGCCCTCGACCTGGGCGTGTCCGGCGATCGTCTCGCGGTAGGCCACGGGCGCCGGCGAGGTCGTGACGTGCACGCCGAAGACGCGGGCCAGCCGCTCGACGGCGACCGCGAGGTGCATATCGCCCAGGCCGCGGAGCACCGTGTGGCCGCCAGTGCGGTCGATGACGAGCGTCGGGTCCTCGGCGACGAGCCGCGTGAGTGACGTCATCAGCTTCTCGTCGTCGGACTGCGTCGCCGGGGCGAGGCTCACCGCGAAGACCGGCTCGCGCCGCGGCAGCGGCAGCGGACGGGCGACGCCGTTCGCCCGCGACCAGAGCAGCGACCCCGACGGCGACCCGGTGAGCTTGGCCACGGCTCCGACCTCGCCGGCCCGCAGCACGTCGGCCGGCACGTGCTCGGCGCCGCGCAGGCGGAAGAGGCCGTGGATGCGCTCGTCGGCGCCGGTGGTCGCGTTGTGCAGCCGGTCGCTCGGACGCACGACACCAGAGAGCACCTTGAACGTCGAGACCTGGCCGACGAACGGGTCGGCCACGGTGCGGAACACGTGCAGCAGCGCCTCGCCGTCGGGGTTGGGCGCGACGGCCAGTTCGGTTCCGGATGCCGCTCCGCTGCCGTTGCCGCCTGCACCACCGCCGCCGCCGCCGCCGAGCACGATCCGGCTGTCGTGCCCGCGACCCGAGGGAGCGAGCGCGCACACCAGGTCGGCGACCCGGTCGACGCCGGTGCCCGTGACCCCCGAGCAGACGACGACCGGCACGGCGTCGCCGCTCGCGACCTCCCGGGCAAGGGTGCGCTCGAGGTCGGGCGCCGAGGGCTCCCGGCCGTCGAGGTACGCCTCGAGCTGCTCGTCGTCGTGCGACACGATCTCCTCGGTCACGTCGACGTGCATGCGGTGCTCCTCCGCCTCGGCCTCGGCGGGCAGCGGCTCGTCGTGGTGCCGGCCGGTCTCGTCGTAGACGAGCGCCTGCTCGCTCAGCACGTCGGCGATCGCGCGGAACGCCTGCTCCTCGCCGAGGGGCAGCTCGAGCGCCACGAGCCGGTCGCCGAAGGCGGCGTGCAGGTCGGCGAGCACCCGCCGGAAGTCGGCGCGGGCCTTGTCCTCCTGCGTCACGGCGATGATGCGGGGTACCCCGGCCGCCTCCGCCGCGGCCCACGCCGAGCGGGTCCCCACGGTCACGCCGTCGACCGCGCTGACGGTGATCACCGCGACATCCGCCACCGACATCGCGGTGTCGACGCCGCCGACGAAGTCGGGATGGCCCGGCGCATCGGCCAGGGTCAGGTCGTACTCGACGCCGTCGGGCCCGGTCCACTGGAAGTACGCGAGCGCGAGGCTGAGGCTCATGCCCCGCGCGACCTCCTCGGGGTCGTGGTCGCACACCGTGCTGCCCTGCTCCACGGTCCCGGCGCGCGGGATGGCGCCGGCTCGCAGCAGCAACGCCTCGGCCAGGGTGGTCTTGCCCGAGCCTGCCGCGCCCACGAGGGCGACGGTGCGGTGGGTCGTGGTGGGTGCCGAGTTCATGGGGCCTCCCGCGCCGGTGCGGTTCTCCCGTCCATCGTGGACCCGTCGCGCGATGAACACCAGAGGGTGGCGTCGACCGCGTGGTGATGCGTTCGTCTCGATCAGGCGGTTCCGGATGCCGCGGGCCGCCGCACGCGGCATCCGGAACCCTGCGCTCGTCAGCGTCGACCGAGGCGGCGCGCTCCGATCCGTGCGGCCGCGGCGCCGGCCAGCAGCAGGGCCAGTGCGGCGAGCAGAGCGCCCTGTGTCTCAACGCCGGTCGACGCGATGCCCGAGGCGCTGCCCGTGCCCGTGGTCGACCCGGATCCTGAACCGCCGGAGCCCGAACCGCCACTTCCGGAGCCACCGGGCGTTCCCGGGTCGCCGGGGCCGCCCGTGCCCGGATCGGTCGTCGCGTTCACCGTGATGGTGAACGTGGCGGCGATCACCGCGAAGAGCATGACCTCCTCGGGCGGCGCGGAGTCGGTCGCCGTGCAGGTGATCGTGGTCACGCCGATCGGGTAGAGCTCGCCCGAGGCGTGGTCGCAGCTCACCGTGATCGGGGCGACGCCGCCGGTGGTCGTCGGCGGGTCGAAGACGACGGTCACGCCCGGCTCGCCGGGAGGCGCGTCCACGACGATGTCGTCGGGCACGTCGATCGTGAGCGGATCGGGCTCGTCGACGAGGAGCGCGTATCGCACGGTGTTGTCGGTGGACGTCGACGCAGCACTGGGGTTCAGCGCGGCATCCGTCGCCACACCCGCGGCGATCGACGCGGTCAGGACGCCGTCGCCCGTCAGCCCGTTCACCGACACCGTGTACGTGCCCGGCGTCCCACCGGGCACGACGGTCGCCGCCGGAGTGCCGGTACCGGTGAAGGCCAGCGTCAGGTCGGCATCCGTGAACCCGATCACGGGCTCGCTGAACGCCACGTCGAAGACGATTGGCAACACGTCCGTCGGATCCGCCTGCGTCCCGCCCTGGTCGATCGTCACCGTCGGCGCCGTCACGTCGGGATCGCCCTCGTCGAAGTCGTAGGTCACCGTGTCGTCCGTCGAGGTCGACGCAGCACTTGGGTTGAGCGCCGCATCCGTCGCCACGCCCGCCGCGATCGACGCGGTCAGGACACCGTCGCTCGTGAGCCCGGTGACCGACACCGTGTACGTGCCCGGCGTGCCACCCGGCACGACGGTGGCCGCGGGGGTGCCGGTGCCCGTGAACACCAGCGTCACGTCGGAGTCGGTGAACCCGACCACCGGCTCGCTGAACGCCACGTCGAACACGATCGGCAGCGCCGTGGCCGGATCCACCTGCGTCGCACCCTGGTCGATCGTCACGGTCGGCGCCGTCACGTCACCGTCGTCGAGGTCGAACGTCACCGAGTTGTCGGTGGACGTCGAAGCAGCACTGGGATTCAGCGCGGCATCCGTCGCCACCCCCGCGGCGATCGACGCCGTGAGCAGGCCATCGCTCGTGAGCCCGTCCACCGAGACGACGTACTGGCCCGGCGCCCCACCCGGCACGACGGTCGCCACCGGCGTACCGGCACCCGTGAACGCCAAGGTCACGTCGACCGCGGCGAACCCGAGCACCGGCTCACTGAACGCCACGTCGAACGCGATCGGCAGCACCGGCGCGGGATCCACCTGCGTCGCACCCTGGTTGATCGTCACCGTCGGCGCCGTCGTGTCGGGCTCGTCGGCGGACTCGTAGGTCACCTCGTTGTCGGTCGAGGTCGATGCCGAGTTCGCGTTCAGCGCGGCATCCGTGAACGCCCCCGCCCCGATCGACGCGGTGAGCACGCCGTCACCGGTCAATCCGGTTACGGTCACCGTGTACTCGGTCGGCGAGCCGCCGGGCACCAACGTCGCGACCGGCGTGCCGGTTCCGCTGAACGCGAGGTCGACGTCGGTCGCGTCGAGCCCGACGGCCGGCTCCGAGAGCTCGACGTCGAAGGTGATCGGCAGCGTCGACGTCGGATCGACCTGCGTCGCGCCCTGCTCGACCGTCACCGTCGGCGCCGTCGTGTCGGGGGGAAGGTCGTCGTCGCCGATGGTCACGAGCGCCGACGGATCCGACGACGTGAGCCCGTAGCCGGGCGGATCGGCGGGGAGCGTGACGGAGACCGTGTAGGTCTCGCCCGGGTCGTACACGGCGTCGGCGAGCGCGTCCACGGGGATGTCGACGGCCGCGGCATCCGCGGGCACCGGGATCGTCGTCGCCGCGAGCGAGGTGTAGTCGACGTCGGCCGTCGTCGGCGCGACGGGTGCGGTCGACACCGTGAGATCGAAGGCCGGATGCTCCGCCGGCGTGATCGTGACGGGCACCGTGCCCGTCGCGCCCTCCGCCACGGGCACGTCGGTCGGCAGCGTCACGTCGACCTCGGTGCCGGCGCCGACCTGCACGACCACCTTCTCGGTCGTCGGGACATCGTTCGTGTCGAGGTCCAACCCGAAGAACGGCACCTGCATGCCGTAGGGCGGGTCGCCGAGGTACTGCAGGGGGAGGCCGTTGTTGCCGAGGTCGGAGACCAGGAACCGCACGGTGCACGTGACGTCGGTCAGGCCGGTCGCGAGGAACTCCACCTGGTCGAGCGCGTAGTTGAGGCTGTCGATCGCGTTCAGCCCGCTCACCACGCCGGCGAAGGCGCTGTGCGGGTCGCTCGGATTGCCGGTGGCGAAGGGCAGGTTCTTCACCTCGTCGGGCAGCGCGTTCATCGCCCCTTCGACGACGAGCGCCCGGTTGGCCTCGTACTCGGCGAACTCGGGATCGGCCGGATCAGGCGAGACCGCCAGGTCGAGGGTGTCCTCCATCAGCTCCTCGAGGTCGTCGTAGATGGTGAACGGCGACGCGGGCATCGCGAACATGCCGCAATCCGTCCACGCGATGAGCAGCCACTCGTCGCCCGGCCCGTCGATGGTGTCGTCCCCGTCCTGCTCGTCGTTGTCCTCATCGACGACATTCCAGTCCTCCTCGTCGGGCTGTCCGGCGTCGTCGCCGGCATCGCCGAGGAAGCCCGACCCGCCCGACGGCACCTGGAAGACCTGGTCGGGCACCTCGACCTCGGGGAAGTCGTTGAGCTCCTGCACGCGGATCTGGATGTCCGCCTGCGCGGTGCTGAGCGCCGGGTCGCCGGGCACGAGCGTGACGGCGAGCGTCTCTGGATTGGACCCGTTGTAGAAGTACGGGTCGTCGGCGGTGCCGTCGTCGTCGGAGTCGTCGTCGGGCGTGTAGACGAGGGTCTTCAGCGCGTCGTTCACCTGCTGGGTCGTGCCGATGACTGCGACGACCGGCGCGGGCAGGTCGCTGAGCGCGCTCTTGTCGCGCACGAGGGCGCCGCTGGGCAGCTGCAGCACGTCGATGCTGCTGTCGGAGTCGTCGACGACGGATGGCGGGTCGCTGAAGTCGAGGGTGCCGTGCGACACCGAGAGCTGGACCGCCGTGCATCCGGTGAGGTTCCATGGGTCGGCGTTGACGCAGCCCGCCTCGGCCGATTCGACCGCGATGGTGCGCACGTCCTGCGAGATGAGGTCGGTGGCGCCGTCGAACGCGAGCTCCCCCTCGGGGATGAACGTCGGGAAGCCGGCGGGAAGGCTCACCGGCAGCGATCCGGCGGGAGCCATGTACAACCGGGTCGGCGGGTCGACGAACGACGGCGCCGCCGCCTGCGCGGGCACCACCAGCGTGAGGGCGGCGACCGCCCCGAGTGCCGCGCCGAGTGCAACGGTGCGGATGCCACGCCGCCGTCGCGGCGCGCGGCCGCGCGTGAGCCACCCCATCGTCATACGTCCCCCCGGTCGCGACGCGAACTGCTGCGTTCGGGGGACACGCAACCAGTCCCCGACGCCGCCGTCAAGGCGAACGTGAGAATCCGTCGCGGTTCGGCCGCCCCACTTCGGGGTACGCGTGGGCGAGGTGGTCGGATGGACCGCGCCGGCCCACCCTTCGCGCGCGGGTAGCGTGGCAGGGTGCGGATCACAGTGCTCGCGGGCGGCGTCGGAGGGTCGCGCTTCGTGCGCGGGGTGCGCGAGGAGTGCGCGCGGCGCTGGCCCGACGGGAACGGCGGCTCGGCGGCATCCGTCACCGTGATCGTGAACACGGGCGACGACCTGTGGCTCGCGGGGGTACGGCTCATGCCCGACTTCGACTCGCTCCTCTACTCGCTCGCGGGCGTCAACGACACCGAGCGCGGCTGGGGCCGCGCCGGCGAGACCGAGCGGGTCGCCGCCGAACTGCGGGAGTGGGGCGTGGGCTGGCCGTGGTTCACACTCGGCGACCTCGACCTCGGCACGCACCTCGCCCGCACGGCCTGGCTGCGCGAGGGTGCGACGCCCTCCGAGGTGGCCGCCCGCCTGCAGCGCCGCTGGCCGCTCGGCGTGCGGCTGCTGCCCGCGACCGACACCGAGGTCGACACGCAGGTGCTCGTGGCCGACGCCGATGAGCTCGACGGCGAGCGCGAGATGCACTTCCAGGAGTGGTGGACCAGGTACCGCGCCGCCCTTCCGGCGATCGAGTTCCGGCAGCGCAACCTCGACCACGCCCACCCGGCGCCGGGCGTCGTCGAGGCGATCCGCGGCTCCGACCTCGTGCTCGTCGCCCCGTCGAACCCCGTCGTCTCGATCGGCACCATCGTGTCGATCCCCGGCATCCGCGAGGCCGTGCGCGAGACCCACGCCCCGGTCGTGGGCGTCTCCCCGATCATCGGCGGCAAGGTCGTGCGCGGCATGGCCGACGCCTGCCTCCCGGCGATCGGCGTCGACACGACCGCCGAGGCGGTCGGCCGGCACTACGGCGCGCGCTCGGCCGGCGGGCTCATCGACGGCTGGCTCGTCGACGACGCGGATGCCGCGGCCGTCGAGCCGCTCACGGAGACCGGCCTCGTCGCGGCATCCGTGCCCCTCTGGATGCGGGACCTCGACACGTCGGCGGCGCTCGCGGGACAGGCCATCGACCTCGGCGAGCGCCTGCGCGACCACGCGACCGGGCGTGAGTCAACCCGGTGATCGACGCCGCCTGCTGACGTAACGTGCATCGGGCGACGCGATCGGAGGGCCCATGCGCCTCGTCATCATCGGAGCCACCGGCAACATCGGCACGGCAGTGCTGCGCCGACTGCGCGACAGCGACGCGGTGACCGAGGTGGTCGGCGTCGCGCGTCGACAGCCCGAGTCGCGGGCGGAGCCGTATCGCGGTGTCGACTGGCGCGCGGTCGACGTGTCGCAGTCCGGCGTCGCGCCCGAGCTCGCGTCGATCCTCGAGGGCGCCGACGCGGTGGTGCACCTCGCGTGGCTGCTGCAGCCCAACCACCGAGAGCGCGAGTTGTGGGCCACGAACGTCGACGGCCTGCGGCGCGTGCTCGCCGGGGCGGCCGCGGCGAGGGTGCCGCACGTCGTCGTGGTGTCGTCGGTCGGCGCCTACAGCCGCGGTCCGAAGCACACCCGCGTCGACGAGAGCTGGCCGACGGGCGGCATCCACACCTCGCACTACAGCCGTCACAAGGCGGTCGACGAGCGGCTCCTCGACGAGTTCGAGGGCGAGCATCGCGACGTCGTGGTCACCCGCGTGCGACCCGGGCTGGTGTTCCAGCGCGGCGCGGCGAGCGAGATCGCGGGGCTCTTCGCCGGCTCGCTGCTGCCCGTGCGGTGGCTCGGCCGGGTGCGGATCCCCATCCTCACCGTGCCGTCGCAGGTGATCTCGCAGGCGGTGCACGCCGACGACCTCGCCGACGCCATCGTGCGCATCGTGGAGCAGCGGGCGGGCGGCGCGTTCAACGTCGCCGGCGAGCCGGTGCTCGACCCGCAGGCGCTCGGCCAGGTCGTCGGCGCACGTCGCGTGGTCCCCGTGCGGCTCGTCGTCGTGCGGGCCCTCATGTGGATCACATGGAAGCTGCGCCTGCAGGCCTCGGATCCCGGGTGGCTCGACATCGCCGCGAACGTGCCGGTCATGTCGACCGAACGGGCGCGGTCGGTGCTCGGCTGGAGTCCGCGGCACCGCTCGACCGACGCGATGCGCGAGGTGCTCGACGGCCTGGCCGACGGCGCCGGCGTGGAGGCCTCGCCGCCGCTCGCACCGCGGGCGTAGCGGATGTCGGCGGTGCGCGTCAGACTGTCGCGGTGCTGCTGATCGTCGTGCTCGCGCTCGGGGCCGCGCTGCTCTACGGCACCGCGGACTTCTTCTCGGGCGTCGCGGCACGCCGCATCGCGGTGCTCGTCGCGACGACGATCAACTACGCCGTCGCCACGGTCGTGCTGGTGATCGTCGTGCTGACGGTCGGCGGCGTGTGGTCGACCACGGCGATCGCGAGCGGCGTGACGGCCGGGCTCCTGGCCGCGGTCGGGTTCCTCACCTTCACCGCGGCGCTCGCCGCCGGGCCGATCTCGCTCCTGACGCCGCTCATCGCGCTGCTGAGCTCAGCGGTGCCCGTCGTGGTGGCCCTCGTGCTCGGCGATCACCTCGCGCCCATCGCGTGGGTCGCGGTCGTCGTCGCGATCCTCGGCTCGGTGCTCATCGGGCTCGAGCGGCGGGTCGACACCCGGAGCGCGAAGCCGCGCACCCTGCTGTTCGCGGCGATCTCGGGCCTGGCGTTCGGCTTCGCCACGGTGGCACTCGACCTGGCACCCGGCGACGCCGGCATGGTGGCGGTGTTCCTCGACACCACCTCGGGTCTCGTGCTGCTGCTCGTGCTCCTCGGCCTGGCACGCGTGGTCCCGGCGATGCGGCGCGCGATGGCAGTGCTCGACGCGCATCAGGCCGACGATGAGCCGGCGACGGGTTCGGCTCAGCGCGCCGCGGTGGCCGCGGCCGACCCCCGACGTCGCGCCCGCCTGCTCGCCGCTGGCGCCGGCCTGCTCATCGGCGGCGCCAACGTGCTGCTTATGCTCGCCCTCCACGAGGGCAGCGTCGCGGTCGTCGCCGTGCTGGTGAACCTCTATCCGGTCGCCACCGTGCTGCTGGCCTGGATCGTGCTGCGCGAACGCATCAACGCCGTGCAGGGCACCGGCGTCGTGCTGGCGGTCGCCGCGTCGGTGATGCTCGGCCTCGTCTAGCGGCGAGCCGCCCGCCGAGGCCGACACCGCCGGCCGTCGCAGGTCTACGATGGACACGACCGCCGATCTGGATCTGATCGGTGCGTGTGGCCCGGGATTGGGCCGCGAGTCCCCGACTTCGTCGGAACGTCACTTGCACACCGTCCCGGAGGCCCCATGCCCACTCGCACTCCCGTCGCCATCGTCGCACTGCCCCTCGCCGCCCTCCTCCTCGCGGGCTGCGCGAGCGGGTCGACGGCCGCGCCCGCATCGCCGGCCGGCTCAGGCGAGACGGATGCCGCGGCATCCGGCTACCCGCTCACCATCGACAACTGCGGCACCGAGGTCACGTTCGAGCAGGCTCCCGAACGCGTGGTCACGATCAAGTCGTCGACGCTCGAGCTGCTGCTCGCGCTCGGACTCGAGAACCGCATCGTCGGCGCCGCCTTCACCGACGGCCCCGTGCCCGACGAGTTCGCCGACGCGGCATCCGGCATCGACCTGCTGTCCGACAAGGTGCCGTCGCAGGAGGTGACGCTCGCGGCCGAGCCCGACCTCGTCTTCGCCGGGTGGGAGTCGAACCTGTCGGCCGAGGGCGCGGGCGACCGCGACACGCTGGCGAAGCTGGGCGTCGCCAGCTACGTCGCCCCCGCGGCGTGCAAGGGCGAGGGCTACATGCCGAATCCGCTCACCTTCGACGAGGTCTTCGCCGAGTTCGAGGAGGCGGGCGCGATCTTCGGCGTTCCGGATGCCGCGGCCGATCTGGTTGCGACGCAGCGGGCCGAGCTCGACGCGATCGAGCCGAGCGACGCCGGCCTCACCGCCCTCTGGTACAGCTCGGGCGACGACACGCCCTACGTCGGCGCCGGCATCGGCGCGCCGCAGATGATCATGGACGCCGCCGGGCTCGAGAACATCGCCGCCGACGTCGAGGACACGTGGACGTCGATGGGCTGGGAGGCGATCGTGGCGGCGAACCCAGACGTCATCGTGCTCGTGGATGCCGCGTGGAACACCGCCGAGCAGAAGATCGCGCACCTCGAGTCGAACCCCGCGACCGCCGCGCTGCCCGCCGTGCAGCAGGGGCGCTACCTCGTCGTGGACTTCCCGGCGACCGAGGCCGGCGTGCGCAACGTCGGCGCCGTGTCGTCGCTCGTCGACCAGCTCGGGGAGCTCGACCTGCGATGAGCGCGACGCGGGCGGAGTCGGCAAGCGGCGCGGCAGGCACCGGCGCTCCGGTGGCGGATGCCGCTGGGCCCAGGCCGGGGCCGGGGCCGGGGCACACCGCTGCCCGCCCCCGCACCGGCCTGCGCACGGGCGCGTGGGCCGTGGCCCTCGGCGCCCTGCTCGCGGCATCCGTCGTCATCGCCGTCACCATCGGACCGGCCGGACTCAGCCCGGCCGACGTGTGGGCGAGCGTGCTGGCGCACCTCGGCATCGGGGAGCCGACGCTGAGCCCGCTGCGCGACGGCATCGTGTGGGAGCTGCGGATGCCGCGGGTGCTCACCGCCGCGGCGGTCGGGGCGGGGCTCGCCCTCTGCGGCGTGGTGATGCAGGCGCTGACGCGCAACCCGCTCGCCGACCCATACCTGCTCGGCCTGTCGTCGGGCGCGTCCGTCGGCGCGGTGGCCGTGATCGTGCTCGGCATCGGACTGCTGCTGCCGGTCGCGGCCTTCGCCGGCGCACTCGTTGCGCTGATCGCGACCCTCGCCCTCGCGAACGCGGCGGGCGCGCTCACGCCGACACGCACGGTGCTCGCGGGGCTCGCCGTGTCGGCGGTGTTCGGTGCGGTCACGAGCCTCGTCATCTTCTGGAGCGCGACGGGCGACAGCTATCGCGAGATCCTCAACTGGCTGCTCGGCTCGCTCGCCGGTACCGACTGGGGGTCGGTCGCGCTCGCGGGCGGTGCCGTGATCGTCGTCGGCATCCCGCTGCTCGCGAGCGCACGCACGCTCGACGCGTTCGCGTTCGGCGACTCCGCCGCGGCGGCGCTCGGCGTGCACGTCCGCCGCAGCCGGGTGCTGCTGCTCACGGGCACGGCGCTGCTGACGGGCGCCCTCGTCGCGGTGAGCGGCGCGATCGGCTTCGTCGGGCTGATCCTCCCCCACGCCGTGCGGCTGCTCGTCGGGTCGCGCAACCGCGTGCTGCTGCCGCTGTCGGCGCTTGCGGGCGCCATCTTCCTGGTCTGGGCCGACACGGCCGCGCGCACCCTGTTCGACCCGCGCGAGCTCCCCGTGGGCATCGTGACGGCGCTCATCGGCGGCCCCATGTTCGCCGTGCTGATGCTACGGAACCGGAACCTCGCATGACCGACGCCCTGCACACCGACCGGGTGCGCTTCACACGCGGTCACCGTCTCATCATCGACGACGTCGACTGCACGGTGCCGGGCGGCGCCGTCGGCGCACTGCTCGGACCGAACGGCGCGGGAAAGTCGACGCTCCTGCACCTCATCGCCGGCGTCGAGCGAGCGGATGCCGGGACGGCGCGCCTCGGCGACCGTGACCTCGCCGCGCTTCGACGTCGCGACCGCGCCCAGGTGATCGCCCTCGCCGAACAGGAGGTGTCGGATGCCCCGGGGCTGCGCGTCGCGGAGGTCGTCGCCCTCGGTCGCACCCCCTACCTCGGCGCATTCGCCGGGCCTGGCGAGCTGGACCGCGGCACCGTGCGGCGCTGCCTCGAGGACGCCGGACTCGTGGAGCTCGCCGACCGCTCGTACGAGACCCTGTCGGGTGGCGAGCGCCAGCGCGTGAACCTCGCCCGCGCGCTCGCGCAGGAACCGGAGCTGCTGCTGCTCGACGAGCCGACGAACCACCTCGACGTACGGGCGCAGTTGACCATGCTCGGCCTTCTGCGCGAACTCGCCGGCGGCGGGTTGACGGTGCTCGCGGCCCTCCACGACCTCTCGCTCGCCGCCGGCTACGCCGACCACGTGATCGTGCTCGCCGCCGGCCGGGTGGTCGCCGCGGGGGCCCCTCGCGAGGTGCTCACGCCCGGCCTGATCCGCGAGGTGTGGGGCGTCGAGGCGCTCGTGTTGGAGCATCCGACCACCGGCCGGCCGCTGATCGCGTTTTCGGAGGTGGCGGCGGAGGTTCGCGCCGAGGTGTGAGCGCTTGAGCGCGCTTGGGTGCTTGAGTGTTTGGGTGCTTGGGTGCTTGGGTGCTTCAGTGCTTGCCCGCGCGGGGAAGGTCGGAGTAGCTTCTCGAAAGCAGTTGCGGATCGCAACTGGATGCGATGGTCCACCGAGGAGCGAGCGATGACCAAGTACCTGATCTCCTTCCCGAGCGCCGCCATGGTCGTGCCCGACGGCGAGCTGCCGGCCGTGGCGGATGCCGCGCACGCGGTCATCGAGGAGGCCAAGGACGCCGGCGTTTACGTCTTCGGGGGCGGCATCAACGAAGCCGTCCCACCGGTCATGGTCGACGGCGACGGCACGGTGACCGAGGGCACCTACCCGCGGACCACGCAGCTCGAGGGCGGCTACACCGTGCTGGAGGTGCCCTCTCGGGAGGCGGCACTCGAGTGGGCGGCGAAGATCGCAGTGGCCTGCCGGTGCGCGCAGGAGGTTCGCGAGTTCCAGTACGACCCGGCCAGCTGAGGGTCCGGTCCACTCCTGTCGGTGGAGCGGCCTAGGCTCGCGATGTGGCCACCCTCGACGACCTGCGCCGCACCGCCGCCGGCCTGCCCGGCAGCGAGGAGCGCGCGACGACCGGGGGCGCCGCGTGGTTCGTGCGCGGCAAGCTGTACGCCTGGGAGTGCCACCCCTGGCCGAGCATTCCCGCAGACATGCGCGAGATCATCGCGGCCGAACTCGTCGTCGGCGTGAAGGTCGCAGACCCGATCGACGCACTGGCCCTCGTCCAGATGGCGCCCCAGGTGTTCCTGCGCACCACGACGCCCTGGGGTGAGCCGAAGGTCGCCTTCCGCATGGCGCGCATCGACGACGATCACCTCGCCGAGCTGGTGACCGACGCGTGGCGCGTCCAGGCGCCGAAGTACCTGCGCCGCGAGCTCGACGCCATCGGCGGCTAGGGCGCGTCTGACATAGATGCGCCTGCCCCTGGGTCGATGCTGGCTGTCGTGTCGCGATTCCAGATGCTCTCGGACGCTCAGTGGATGTTGACTGCTGACGACTTACTGCGGTCGCGGATGCGGCTGGCGCAGTGGACTGGTCCGTGTCGGTCGGCTCGACCATCGCTCGAGCGCACCAGCACGCGACCAACGTGAGGCGGGTCACAGGGGGCTGGGTCGAACTGAAGAATCCGGTGGTCGAGCCGCCTGATCACGCGCTCGCGATCCGCGCTCACCTGTGCAGCCGGGGCATCAAGGCAGTGATTCCGGAGCCGGCCGACGGGTCCGGGCACAGAAGACGGCGTGGTCCAACGGCACCTCGCTGGCCGGCCCGTACACCGCAACTGAGCCATCAGCAGTCACGACATTCTCGCCGTCTGCATCGAGCAAGGGCGCCAGTACGCGCTGCCCAACCGACTCACTGCGATCCGCCGGGGCGTCCGAGAAGTCTTGGAGGAAGATCTCGAAGCTCGTGGTGTCATCATCGTCGAAGCCAGCTCGCCTCGGCAGCAACCGTTCTCAGACACGCCCTAGGGCCGACGCCTCCGAAGAACGAGGCCGACGACCGTCAGGATGACGACGATTGCGCCTCCGGGCGGCCCGAATGGCAGGTCGAAAGCCAGCCAGAACACGGCCTGAAGAGCCGTCGCAACGAACGCGAGGATCGCGCCGACGACGGCCGTCCTTCGAATCCACAGGAGGATCGCGGCGATCAACCCGACCTCGCAGGTGGTGACGAAGGCGAGGATCGCCGGGATGACGCCGACCTCGATGCCCCAGCGTTCGAGGCCGACCGGATCGTAGGTCGGGAACCCCGAATCGGCGCCCCAGATTCGACCGGTCCGGGCGAAATACTCAGCGCCGAGCACCCCGGCGATGCCGAATCCGACGGAAAGCAGGGCGAGCTGCGCCGCCGCGATCCGGAATGCGATCATCATGCAGGAATGCCACTCTCGAGTGGCAGTCGCACCTGCCTGACTCCGAGCCGAGACTCCCCACACGGGTTCGGGTGATGAGGACCGACATCGATCCCGCTGCTGCCGCCGACGATGAAGTCTTCAAGATGGATATCGAAGCTCATGGTGTCATCATCGTCGAAGCCGGCTCGCCTCGACAGCAACCTTTCTCAGACACCCCCTGGGTGCGTTCAGCGCCCCTTGACCGGGCATCAACGCGGGCGGGTCTTGCGGGAATCACGGCAGTGCTGAGTGGTCGGGGACCCGCGCCAGCTCAGCGCGTGCCCCTCGAGTGCATCTGGCGCTGGATGGTCCGGTACACGGTCGAGCGCGCGACATTGAAGAGCTCGGCGAGTTCTGCGGTGCTGTGGGTGCCTGCCTTGTAGACCTCCATCAGGTGGTGCTGCTGGGGAATAGAGAGCGTTGGCTCCTTGCCGCGGAGGCGGCCTTTCGATCTCGCGACTTCCATGCCCTCTCGAGTGCGAGCGCTGATCAGGTCGGATTCGAACTCCGCGACCATCGCGAGCACGTTGAACAGCAGTCGTCCGACCGGGTCGATCGGATCGTGGACGGAGCCGCCGATGCTGAGCTTGACGTGCTTGGCGGTGAGCTCGTCGACGATGTCCTTCGCGTCGCGTAGGGAGCGCGCCAGCCGGTCGAGCTTCGCCACAACGAGCGTGTCGCCGTCTCGGCACGCGGCGAGTGCTTCGCGGAGACCAGGTCGGGCCCGATTCGTTCCGGTCAGCCCGTGGTCGGTGAAGATGTAGGCGGGGTCGACCCCGAGTCGCTCGAGGGCGACCCGTTGTGCGGTGAGGTCTTGTTCGTATGTGGACACGCGCGCGTATCCGATCAGTAGTGCATTCATACGCGAAGCCTCGCCCCGGAAGTTCCCATTGGCCACAGACAGCGTCAACAGGACGTCCCGGTGATCGACCGGCTCAAGAAGGCGCATGGGACGTGCCTCGACAGGAGCTACTCTGGTGACGAGCCCGCCCAAAGCGCATCTACCCGGTAAGGATGCGTCCACCCCGCAGCCAGGCGAGGGTGGCCGCCCGTTCGAGCCGGGCCGGGTCCGGGAGGCTCACCGCGCTGCGGGCGCGATCGGAGCTTCCACCAGTGACAATCCACCGATGCGCAATGCGAACCCTGAGGGATCCGCTACCGGCTGCATGCCACGGGCCGCAGAATGGCTCCGATGAACAACAAAGGACCCGACCGACCCGGCGGAGCATGGTGGGCGGTTGTTCTTGACCGACCCGAGGTGTCGACGCGGCCGCCTGCGTCCCGCGCGGAACTGAACGCGGCCGAAGCGAAGGTCGACACCGCACTCCCGCTCGCACTCCGCGACCTGTACCTGCAGACCGATGGCGTCTGGGATCGAGCAGGGCAGTGGTACGTCATTTGGCCACTTGAACATCTCCTCGCCCGGAACGGCGGCACTGCCGCCGAACGCACCGGGGTCGCGTTCGGCGACGACGGGACAGGAAACGCGTTCTGCATCCACACGGACGGCAGTGTCAGCTACTGGTCAGAGATCGACGCGAAGCACACATGCCTTGCGCCGGACCTGGAGTCCTTTTGGACGGCGTGGGTCCATGATGACCTGCCTCCCCACTAGCCACCCGGTAGCGGATGGCTCGTGGGTCTATGCGATCCTCGGCGCGGCCGTCAGCGTCATCAACGCGCTAGATTTCTATCGGTAGGCGTGACGTTCAGGTCGGGGGGCCGAATGAAGTTCCAAGAGACCTACGCCATGCAACATCGACCATTGCAGACCACCTGGGCGAGTGGGTTGATGGCTGTATCCGGTGGGTTCTTCTTGATTCCGTTCATCGGCACGCTCATCTTCGGCGCGCTCGACGGCCTCGCGCCCGGCTCGTTGTTGTTGCTCCTGTTCATCACCGCCGTCGGTATAGCTCAAGTGAGCATCGCAGTGGGTGCATGGAAAGGGAGGGCGTGGCCGCGATGGCTCGCCCTGTTCGTCGTTGCCGCAAGCATCGTCGGCCTGATCGTCGGTTACCTATTCCTCGCCCTGGCCGTGTTGCTTGTGGGTTCTGCGGCGATCTTGTTGTGGCGCCCCGCCGCACGACGCTGGTCAGCCGAGATGACCCAGGCGCGCCGTTGAGGGCAAGTCCTCGTCGCCCGCTGCGGCTCGGGCGAATACGCGATGAGGGATCCCTCTTGTGGACGTCGGGCGTAGCACCTTGAGGGAGTCGGCGCGGCAACCATACGATGTCGATCACTCGGTTCTCCAAGTCTGTGCGTTCGGGCCTGAGGGTTGTTCTACTGAAGATCGGACGTCAGCGTGAAACGTAACGGCCGCCGCTGCCGCGGTAGTCGAGTTCAAAGCTTCGACGGCGCACGACCGAAGATAGTCGTCATCGCCGCGGTGGCACTCGTCGTGACAGCGGGCCTGAACTGCATCATCACTGCCTTCAACATCGTGCGCCTGCTCGGCCAAGGTTTCGACACGTCATCCACCGTGCTGTTGCTTTCAATTTCCGCAGTCGGCGCCCTGTTGGCTGTGGGTGTTCCACTCTGGATTGCTCGCGCAGCTCTCCGCAGATCAGTCGGGGCCGCCTACTGGTCGATCTTCTTCCTGGTCGCGCTGATCCTCTTCACCATTCAAGGAAACCCCTGGGGCTACATCGGCTGCCTCCTAACCCTGGGATCGTTGGTGCTCCTCTGGATGCCGGCAAGTCGGACCTTCTCGACATCAGTCGGATTGCAGCCGCGATAGCTACCTCGCACTTACCCATGGATGTGCCGCGGAAGCAGCGCCTGGGTGCGCGCTCGCATCCTTGCGCGCCGCGCATGAATCGACGCGAGATTGACGACGTTCCGGAGGGCCGATCCGTTTGCGGGCGGCCGACGACAGACGACTCCTGAAGCCTTGGCGAAAATCAACCAGCGATAATCGTCCAATTGATCGAGGCGGCGATCGCGGCGAAGATCCCCAGGACAAGCCCGGAGGCCAACACACGTCGGTGACGGGCCCCCCTTACAACGAAGTAGGCGATCAGGGCCACGACTGTACTGAGCAGAATCGCTGTAACCCAGAGCGTCGGATCCGTGCCGGGATCCGTGTAGCCACCCGATGCGTCGCCAAAGAGCGGGGCGTTCCGCGCGCCGATCACCCAGAGCCGAACGACAGCCACGCACGATGGAACGATGACACCTGCGATGAACACAACGAACGCGAGCGACCTTGAGAGCTCGATGTCGCGGTCGTTGCGTACCTCCTCGTTGAGCGGCCCGGTCACAGCGGATCTGTGTACTCGATGGGTGCAGGGCATGCTTCGTGCATCTGCTCGAGCGTCAAACCCGTCCGTTTCTCGACCGCGCGTGGACCGTTCTGGATAGCGTCGTAAGCAGACCAGAAGTCGGGAGCCGCCTCGATCCGATCGATGAACGCTTGTCGGGTCGGGGCGGGGTCGACCTCCACCCCGTAGTCCTCCATGCACTCCAAGGTCGCGACCTCGTAGTCGTACAACCGAGACAGTTGCGCATCCGAGGCCACGGGGTCGCTAGTGCCCCATCCCGTCCGCTCGCTGCAGGCCCGGTAGTCCTCCCAGATCACCGGTGTCTGGTCTTGGGTCTGGCCAGGGACCTGGAACGACTCCGTTCCCACGACGTGGATGGTCCACCCGGCGTCCTCCATGCAGGCGACGGTGGCCGCGAAGGTGGCGGCCCGGCGCTGCAGGCCAGCCTCGATCGAGGCGATCAGCTCGACGTCGACAACAGCCGGTGACGGGAGAGGCGTGTCGACGGGCGCAGGAATCATGCTCCATGCCGCCGCGCCCACCCCGGTCGTCGCGGCGACGGCGAGGATCACTGCGTTCGCGCGGATCACGAATCTCAGTGCTGGGCTTGCGGCCTTTCGATGCTCGATCCGCCACGCAAGATCTGAGGGGATGCCCCGGAGCACGCGCCGCCGGACCGACCGGGCGAGCTGGGGTGCGGACAGCCCGTGCTCTTCAGCCCAGGCGGCGTGCTCGTGCAGATCGGAGGCGATCTCATCTCGACGGGTGCCCGCTACGTGACCGTTGAGGCCGCGCGTGTACACAGTCGACCAGCGAAGGGCGACCCGAGCGGCGCGCCGGTACTCCGGCGTCCGTTCAAGCGTCACGCCAAGCCCAACTTTCGGTCCGTGATGGCGCTGGTCACCGGGGGGTTCGCCTGAGCTGCGAGCGTCCGGGCCCCGTCCGCCGTCAACCGATACAGCCGTCGTCGAGGCCGGCCCTGACCCTCCGACGCCGCGGCATCCTCCCACTCCGCTTCAAGCAGGCCGGCGGCCGCCAACCGGTTCAGCACCTTGTACAAGGTGCCCTGCGCGATGAGGGCATCGCCGTCGCCTCCGGCGAGTTCACGCGCGACAGCGAAGCCGTAGAACGTTCCCTCGGCGCGTTGCAGCGCACTCCCGGCTTCCAGGATTCGCACCTCAAGTGGGAGGAGCACACCAGCTCGTCGTCTCGGCATACCCGAACTATAGGAAGGTAGGTGCCAATAAGGCAAGCGTCCCGTTGGATCAGCGCATGCGGCCCCTCGGCATGTTGACCGCAAGCGGATTGGTTCGAGGTCAGGCGGTCGCGTAGACCAGGACGCCTTCACGCTCCATAAGCTCGAGTGCGTTCGAAACGCGTTCGAGTGTCGCCGGCCAGGACACTCCGATCAGATGCTCCGAGTACACGTCCACGACGCACCCCGCGGCAGCAAGCTGCTCCACTGGAGCGCGCCATGTGCCGCCTCCCTCTTCGAACCAGAGGCGAGCGCTCGAGTACCCGCCGCGAGCGGCGATCGACGTCACCACCAACGCGCCCTCACCAGACTGGATCACGTCGACGGAGTCGCCGAACGCCACTTGGGCGAACAGCGCCGGCGACGCCCAGACCCGGTAGACGTCACCTTCGACCTGCGCCGCGTTCAGCGCCTCCCAGACTGCGTAGTCGCGTGGAATGTCCGGGTCCGGCGGCACTACGAACCAGACCACCGATTCTGCAGCGGATGCTTCGGCGGCCGGCACGAGCTCTTCGCCGTTCCAAACGCATGCCTTCGAGGGGTGCTGCCGGTATTGGTCCACGTCCGAGACGCTAACAGCCGGACGGACGGGTCTAGCTCCGAAGACGGGCGGGCGGACGAGTCGCACGCGGGGATCGCTGAGCGCTTCAACGCGGTCCGCACTGGTGGAGGCCCCGATCGCGCCCGCAGCGCAGTGATAGCGTCTGTCGAAGATCGGTCGTATCCGCGGGCGTTAGTTGAGGGCCTGGCCCGCGATCATTGCTCCAGTGTCCACTATGTCGCCGACATCGCAGCATCACCCGCGGACGGGTATCTCCTCGAGGCCGAAGTACACCGGGATGCCGCGACGCCGGGCGATCGCGACATCCGTGTCGGCGCCCGAGGATTCGCCGGGGAGTCGCAGCACCGCGTCGCAGTGCTCGAGGAGGCGGGCCGCGGTCTCGTACATGACGTCGGCGCCGTCGCCTTCGCCCGTGCCGTCGAGCGTGCCCTCAGCACCGCGCAGCACCGGGAGGGCGACCCACTCCCCGATCATGGGCACGTGCCCGAGCTCGAAGATCGGCCAGGCTGCCTCCTCGAGCCGGGCGAGGTTGCGGGCGATGGCTTCGTGGTCGCCGCCAGTGCCGGATCGATAGGGACCGGCGATGAGGATCTGCAGTGGAGTGGTCATGCGATCCACTGTAGGTTCAAGCGTGCAGAATCGTGCAACTCTAGGAAAGAAGCCGCATGCTCACCGCCCAGCGCAAAGATCATCTCCTCGCCCTGCTCAAGGCTGACGGGCGAGTCGTGACCAAAGACGTCGCCGCGGAACTCGGCATCTCCGAAGACAGCATCCGCCGCGACCTCCGCGAGATGGACGCGGCGGGGCTCTGCCAGCGCGTCTACGGCGGGGCACTCGCGGCATCGCCCGCGGCGCGGCCCTATGGCGAGCGACTCGAGCTCGCGACCGAGAGCAAGGAGCGGGTCGCGCGGGCAGCCGTGCGCCTCATCCGACCCGGCTCGACGATCATCCTCGACGCCGGCACCACCACGCTCGCGATGGCGGGGCTTCTGCCCGCCGAGCTCGAAGTGACGGTGATCACCCCGAGCCCGTACGTCGCGATCGCGCTGGCGGAGCATCCGCTTGCCGAGGTGTTCCTCATCGGCGGCAGGCTCTCGCGGCACTCGATGGTCACTGGCGGGGCGCTCGCGCTCGAGGCGATCCGGCGCCTCAGGGCCGACCAGTTCTTCATGGGCGTCACGGGCGTGCACCCCGAGGCCGGGCTCACGACGGGCGACATCGACGACGCGGCCACGAAGCGCGCTCTCGCCGCCCAGGCGTCGGAGACCTACGTGCTCGCGAGCCGTGAGAAGGTCGGCGTCGCGTCGGCGTTCCCCGTGATCGAGCGCGATCGCGTGGCCGGCATCATCGTCGACCCCGAGGCTGCCTGAGCCTCACGCTGCGGCAAGTAGTCCCGCTCGCCCGCGTTACCGGTGCGCCTTGCTCGCACCGGCGTGACGAGTTCACCGCACCGCTGCGTGCAACGTGCACGGGAAAGCGAGTCGCCGCACTGCACGATCCCGGTCGCGGCGAACTCCGCGAGGGCTTGAGCGACCGCCGCGTCCGCGTCCGTAAGCGCAGCGCATCCGCTTGCGCTCCCTCGACTCGAGATGGCGACCGTCGCGAATGGCGAGTGAGGCCGGGACGAAAGGCAGGCGACCGATGCTGTCGCTAGCTGTGCAAGCTCTCGTTTCGACGGTCATCAGACGACCGTTTCACTGGGGAATCGTCATCGTGGCTGATCAGGAGTATGGCGGACAGATCCCTGACGTGGACCCAACAAATCTTGTGTCCGCGAATGAGCACGGCATTGTCGCCTCCATTCGGCACGCCCAGGACGTCGATTCGTTTGCCGGGGAGTTCGATTGGGCCGAAGCTCAGGTCATCGTTCGCCTCCTGCCTCATGAAGCGCTGGCGACGACGACTCGGCGCGAAGTGTTCCGAGGAACGATCCTGGTTCCTGGCGGCAGGATCGCCATCGGCGATGCGGACGGCGACGTAATTCACCCTGCGCACCGGGGGTGGAACCAACTGGTCGTCACAGTGGATGCGGACGTGCAGGTCACCGATCTCTCGCCCGACGAAGTGCGGATAGACCTTTTCCCCTCGGCGTAGATCGGCGACAGGACAACCCACAAGCGGATGGAGTTGTGCGAGCCGTGTTCGCATCGGAGCCCACAGTGGCACGACTTGAGTTCCGGCGACGGACCACATGCGGTCGACGCTCTCCGGGCCCTCGGCCGCCGACCGTGGGGCCCGCCGAATTCATTCATCGCGTCAAGTCCCAGTAGTGGATGAGGCTTCAAGTCGCCGAACTCGCTAGCGTCGCAGGCATGTTGCCCTTAGGCGGCCGGTTGGGGGGCTCTATGGCTATTGCCCGAATCGCCACTCGGAAGATCACGTCCAATGGTGAGAACGTGCTCATTCGCGTTCAACGGCGCCAATTTCATCAAGTCACCCACCGCCTTCGGCCATACGCTGTCCTCTCAGCGTGAGCACGCAAGCGAAGTCAAGAAGCGCATGGAAGATCACGTCGATCATGCTTGCGTTCGCCGGAACGATGATGTTCCTGTTCGGCGCCATCGCGCAGTACTGGTACAACGTGCGCAATCCAACAATCGCGTGCTCTGACCTCCAGAACTCTACGGCCCCTGCCGAGGCGCTTCGGCATTCGTCCGTGACCTGGTGGCCAGTAGGGATCCGCTGCGAATACGCCTCCGGCCCCGAGCAGATTATGTTCCAGTCAGACTGGACCCTCACCCTCGTCATGCTGTTGGGGACGGCACTTGTTCTCGTAGCTATCGCGATGTGGCGCGCCAGTGCTCGGCACCCACGGTTAGGCGAGGCATGAATATCAAAATGGTTCGCGACGAACCCGGCACCTTTCAACTGAGACTCGGGCCTTGACCCCACTGGACCATCCGTCACCGGACGGCCGCAAGCGGATCGTTTGTGGCCATCGGACCGGGCGGCAGCCCGGCTCTATCTGGCCGGCCGCGAGTCTGTCGCTCGAGGCGTTACCGGATCGTGAAACCGCCGCGGTGTCGCCTGCGATAGCGTCCGATTCATGGTTCTCCAGCGGGTGGGAATGAGTGTTGCTGCGGCTGCGGTCGTGCTGATCGGGGTCGTGGGCTGCTCGGTAGCGCCACAGCAGGAGGACGCGAAGACCACCACACCGAACCAAGCCGCGCCCGACCGGAACCTCACCCTGGATGTTGGCACCGTCATTTATCCTGACGGAACCGTTGAGTACGTCGGCCGCAATGTGACCCTGGGGGTGGGCGCGGTCATTCATCCCGACGGGACGCCCGACTACCGCGGCAACCAGCCAATCGACGCGAGTACGCTCCTCGAGGCGTCGACGGGTCAATGACTTCGACCGCGGCCCGCAGTCGTGCCATCGCCGGCGTGGTGGCGGCCGTCGCGATCGCCGGGATCGCTGTCATCGCTATTTCCTCCGCGGCGTCCAGCGGGCCGGAGTTTCACGCGGACGGTTCGAAGGCTGAACGGGTTGTGAAGGGGCTGCCGAAGGGGTGGGAAGGAACAGGGCCGGATCTCCTCAGCGGGTCTCCAACGGCCGGGTGGGTGAACGAGGACGAATTCGGAATCGTCACCATCGGAAGCAGCAGCTGTCCGCCAGTCGCCGGCGACCTTCAGGTGATGGCACCAGACCAGGTAACGATCTCATTCAGCCCGTCACCCCATGACGCGTGCACGGCCGACATGGCAGCGACCACTCATGTGTTCAAACTTCCGCCGTCTGCCGACGGTCGGCCCCTCATCGTCACCGTGCAGAACGAGAGCCAAGGTACCGAGTACGTGCTCAACCTGCCGTAGTCGCTAAACGATCCGCTTAAGCGCGCCCCGGTCAGAGCTGACCGAGGATCTCAGCGCGTTTGGCCGCGTACTCCTGTTCGGTGATCTGCCCGTTCACCCGCAGGTGCTCGAGCTGCGAGAGCCGAGCCGACGGCGCTTGGACGTTCGGCTGCGAAGGTGCGGCAACACGCCTGCTTGCGACGATTGCGACGACGATCACGGCCGCAACGACTGCCGCGATGACCAGCAGCACGGCCAAGATGACGAGGATATGCCAGCCGGTGAATCCGTAACCCATGGCGGCAGCCTATCGGCGCCATCCGCTCCGCCCGCAGCAGCATCAGGCGGCTCTAGCCTCGGTGGTGCATCCGTTTCCTGGCTTGGCTGGACCGGGGTCGCGAGCGCTCATGCTGAAGTTCATTCGCTCGTCACGCGCGGGAGCCCTTAGCGGTGGGCTTTGTGCTGCTACGACGGGGTTGATGGTCGCTCTGATAATGGCCGGCCCACTGGGCGGGTTCGGTCCCGCATTCTGGACAGGAGTCACAGCATCCGCCGTCGGAGGAGTAGCCGTGGCTGCCTGGGCCCTCCACTGCGCAGGGGCGGATGTCGACGAGTAGCCTCGCCGGACTGGACCCAGCGTCGTGACTTCGCGCTGAAGGATCCTTCAGCGATCGCCTTGCGGTCAAAATCGATCGTTTGTCGCGGCCCGACGGGAATTTACGAGATCGCGCTGTCGAAGTCGGCGCTGGTCGAGATACTGAGGCATGGGGAATCTCGAGTATGACGATCAGCAGGATTTCGGGGATGCGGAACGGGGACCCGTGACCGACGGCCTCCCCGGCCGCCTCAACGGACTGGCGATGGACGGCGACGTGCCGGCACGGGAGGCGATCCCGACGATCTTCGACGAGCTCGACTATCAGCTCGCCTGCCAGGCGTACCTCTGGGCTCTGCCGCTGGTGTCGTACGCGCAGTGGAAGACGCAGCACTACGACGTCTTCGGTGCCACCCGCAGCGACCTCGTGCGCTACCTCAGCTATCGGGACCGGCTGGGCTTGATCACGGCGAATGCGACCACGCCGTACATCCTCAACTTCTTCGACCTTTCCGACACCGGCCCCCTCGTCATCGAGTTGCCCGCCGGTCCGACCGCCGGCGGTGTCTCGGACTTCTGGCAGCGCGAAGTCGGCGCGATGGGCGAGATGGGCCCGGATCGCGGGCAGGGCGGCAAATACGTCATCCTCGCTCCCGGCGTCGACGCCCCCGACGGCCTCGCAGAGGACTACCGCACCCTCCGCTCGTCCGGCGTGAACATCATGTTCGGGTTCCGCACCCTCGACCCCGATCCGGCGCATGCCGACGCGCTGGTCAGGGCGGTACGCATCTACCCGTACGCCGACCGCGAGAACCCGGCGCCCACTCGGATCGTGTCGCCCGACGGCCGCGCCTGGACGGGAGACCAACCACGCGGCCTCGACTACTGGCGGCGCCTGCACGAGATCTACCAGAGCGAGGTGGTCGACGAACGCGACCGCTTCTACCTCGCCATGCTCAAGCAGCTCGGCATCGAGAAGGGCGAACCGTTCGCACCCTCGGAGCGGCTCATTCGCATCCTCGAGGACGGTGCCGCCGCCGGCGAGCTCATGGCCCAGGCCAACACCTTCGCCAAACGGTTCGCGCAAGGGACCTACTGGCCCGATCGGGCCTGGGAGCAGGCGATCGTGCTCGACAACTCAGCCCAGCGAGGCAACGGATACGACGAACTGCTCGAGCGAGCATCCTGGTTCTACGAAGCCGTCAGCTTCTCCGAGGCCATGAAGAGCACCACGCCCGGCGTCGGCCAGGCCTATCTCGGCTCGTACACCGACGCCGAGGGCGAGTGGCTCGACGGCGGACGCGACTACACGCTGCATGTGCCGGCCGATGTGCCGGCGAAGCTGTTCTGGTCGGCCACCGTGTACGACGTCACGACGCGTTGCCTCATCGACAATGCGCAGCAGCGTGGAGACCGCGGCTCGCGCGACGCCGAACTCGTCGCCAACGACGACGGCTCCGTCGACCTGTACTTCGGACCGGAAGCCCCCAGAGCCGGCGAATACAACTGGGTGCAGACCATCCCCGGTCATCACTGGTTCTCGTACTTCCGCTTCTACGGCCCACTCGAACCCTATTTCGACCGCAGTTGGAAGCTCGGAGACATCGTCGCGGCATAGGCGTTGCTGGAAGCTCCCAAACGATCGGCATGCGGTCAGAATCGATCGACTCTGACCGGTTCGAGCTCACGGTGCAGCATGTCCGCAAGCGGATTGGGCTGCGGGCGGCGCGCGCGCAGTCCGTATGCTCGGCGCTGTGCCGGGAGCGTCTTGACTACCGTGGAGCACGGCCGAAATCAGGGAGCAGGACATGGGTGCATGCCCGAAGAAGGAGCTCCCGGCGGCATACTGGGTCGCACTCGTTCTGGCATGCGTGTCGATGCTGTGGTACATCCCTCGGATCGTCGCATCGGTCGCCGCTGATGGGGGCCCGCACGGTTTGATCCGTCACCATGCCGTTCGTACTGTCCCGCGGTGCTAAGTGGTGGAAGACGCTCAAGGGTGACGAACTCTCCGCTGTGCGAGTAGTACTACAGCGGAGCTTGACGTCCCGCGCGGAGACTCACGAGGTCTAGCGCACGAAATCCCACCCGGTCATGCCGGAGTGACGTTGCTGGACAGGGCATCAGCGGCGGGCGTACGGTGAGCGGAGCGCTGGTACCCGACCCGCCGGCAGGACGGCACCTCATGTCAGAGCACCGCGCCACCCTCAGATCCTTCCGGCACCGCCGTATCGTGATGTCATCGTTGGCCGTGTTGCTCCTGGCACCGGCGATGCTGGCCGTTCCGCTGAGCGCGACAGCGGATGAGGGCGAGGATCCGCCGACCGCCGAGGTGGCGGTGCCCGAGGACAACGGTGGCACCAGCACGCCCGAAGCCACGGAAATCTCAGCGATAAGTGATCCCGGCAAGGCGTCGGGCGCGGCTCCCCTCATCTCCGAAGTCGAACCGCTTGCGCTCGAAGACCACCCCGCAGTGTCGAATGTCGAACCGGCCGTCCTAGAAGCCGCGGCCGGCGATCCGGCTCCTGTCACGCCGACCATCCTCACCCTCGAGGTTGATGTCGCCAACGGGGAGTCCACACCCGCTCAATGGTCCGTCAACGCTTATACGCCTTTCGACAGTGGCGCCACGCCTGGGCCTGCGGGTCCTTCTGGCGCGACCGGCGAAGTGACACCTGGGGCTCCCTACAGCCTGATCGCTGATGGCGACATACGCTACGCGGTTGGCACCTGGAGGTGCCTGCAAGTGGACGCGAACGGTGCCGTCATCCCCGGGTACGCTGACGGCCTGAACAGCGTGGTGACCGTGCCGTTGGGGTTCTCGGTCGTATGCACTGTGACGGTGGAGGCAGCTGAACTCACCTTGGCGAACAAGGTCATCGACACAGGTGAGGGTGTTACCGAATCCGACTTCGTCTTGACCGCAACCCCGTTCTTCCTTTCGACGTTGCCTCCCGAAACCGTGACCGGTTCGACGGGCGGGAGCACGATCACGGTGTCGGTTTTCGAGAACCACGACCTGTCGATCAGCGGTCCCCCCGGCTATGCGACGAAATCCATCGAATGCAACACCGGCCCTGCAGGGGCATGGGTGGCGGTGACGTCGCTGCGGCTCGCGCCGCTCGCAGATGTCACCTGCTTGTTCGTCAGCCGGTCCACGACACCGTTGAGCGCGACGATCACCGGTGACCTGAACGTGGGCGGTGCTGTCACGGTCATCGGGCACAGCTTTGAAGTCGGGGAGAGCGTGACCGGAGTGCTGCAATCCACGCCGGTCGCACTCGGTTCACGCATCGTCGGCCCTGAGGGGACGGCGGTGTTCGCGTTCGTGTTGCCGTCTGGCATCGAACCCGGCCCGCACACAGTTACACTCACCGGTGCGACCAGCGGCGAGGTGGCTGTGGCATTCACCGTCGGCGCCGCGCTGGTCGTCGCACCGGCACCCACAGCGGCTGCTGTCGTCGCACCGGCACCCACAGCGACTGCTGTCGCCGCCACCCCTGCCCTCGCCGCCACCAACGTCGGAGGGATGTGGCTGGCACCGTTCGCCATCGCGCTGCTTCTCGCCGGCGCCGTGATGAGCCGGATGCGGAACCGTAGGCGAATGGGCTGAGAGCGGCAAGATAGCTGCATGACCGGTGGCCGATCCTGTTGTGCACTCGAGTGCCGCACTGGCGGTGCGTACGCACTGCGGGGAGCAGTCACCAGGTCGTCGCCGCAGGGGGCAGAAATGAACAATGGATGACTCGTCTCCGTGCCCGCAGGTCGACCTCTCGCTGCGTAACCTAGCCCTTGCGGGTCTGGGGCCTGCAACCGACGAGGGAGTCTTCGATGGCCACGATCCACGACACGATGGAGTACGGGTACGACCCCTCCGTGCCCGAACCCGGGCCGGTGAGTGTGCCACCGGCCGTGGGCACGCTGCCGCCCAGCGCAATGGTGAACGCCGCCTTCCTGCCGCCCGTGGGAAAACAGGACACGCCGAGTTGCTTCGTCTGGTCTTCAACCTACGGCCTCACCACCTTCGCCGCGGCGCAGGCAGGGCTGATCACCGATCCCCGATCCAGCGCGCAGCAAGCGAGTCCCTACTACACGTATGTCCAGATGCTGGGGCAGTCCGACATCCCCGTCGACACGTGCACGGGCGGCCAGATCATCGCCTGCCTGAGATACCTCGACAGCAATGGCGGCACACCGTCGATGCAGGCGGCTCCCGAGCCCGCGCCCGGTTCGAGCGCCTGCGACGCAGTCTGGACCGCATACGGCACTGCTCAGCTCTCCCCCGATACGAACTTCCAGCCGACCGCGTGGTTGAACGTCAGCGTGCTCGGCGAGACCGGGCTGAACAACATCCGCAACATCGTCTCGCAGGGTCACGCGCTCGCCTACGGCACGCGGCTCTACACCGACTTCGCGAAGTACGACGGCACGCCCAACCCATATGTCGGCAACGGCATCATCGCGACGAAGCCGAACGGCCAACTGGTCGGGCACTGCATGTTGATCATCGGCTATGACGACACGACACAGGCGGTGCTGATCCAGAACAGCTTCGGTACGGATTGGGGAAGCGACGGATACGTCTGGATGGCCTACCAGACGTTTCAAGCGCTCGCGCAAGGCACCGCCGTCTACATCACCGCGATGCAATAGCTCCGTCCCGAGAAGGGGTGCGGCTGATTGACTGGTGCCCATGGATGGCGTGGCGATGTTCCCGCTGGGCAGTGTGCTGTTCCCATACACACCGCTGGTGCTGAGGGTGTTCGAGCCGCGCTACCTCACCATGATGGGACATCTGCTCGACCAGGAGGATCCTGAATTCGGGGTGGTGCTCATCGAGCGCGGCTTTGAGGCCGGCGGTGGCGATCAGCGCGCATCGATCGGCACCATGGCGCGCATCCTGCGCATCGAGGCGGGCGCGGCGGACCTGTACGTGGTCGCGCTCGGCGGGGAGCGGATCTCCGTCGACAGCTGGCACGAGGATGACCCGCACCCGGTGGCCGACGTGTCGACGCTGGCCCCGCTCGTCTGGGACGACGACCTCACGCCGCTCCACCGCGAAGCGGAGCAGGTGGTGCGCCGCCTCGCCACCCTCGCCTCCGCGCTCGATGAGGCTCGATGGGATGCCGGGACGCCGCTGTCCGATGATCCGGTGGAGTCCGCCTGGCAGCTCGCCGCGATCGCTCCGCTCGGCGAGTACGACCGATTCCGTCTGCTGAACTCGACCAGCCTCGGAGGACTTCTCCGCGGCATCATCGATTCCTGCCTCGAGGAGGAGCCCGTGCTCATCGCCCGCGCCGCCGATGCGCGCGACGAGGATGACGGCGCCGTCTAGGAGCTGCCGCCCATGCATCAGCGACTGACGTCGGCTACGCCTGGGGCTGGGATCAGTTCGGCGTTGCGCACCGACCCCGCAAGTACCCACGCCACCGCGGGCACGAGCAAGCAGGCGGCGATCGCCACCCGAAGGCCGGCCCACTCGGCCAGCGCACCCACCAGCAACGGCGAGGCGAGGAGGCCCACTCGCATCACGGTCGCCGCCGCCGCCAGACCTGCGCCGGTATCCAGGCCGGGAGCGCGGTCGGCGGCATCCATCGCGAGCGGGATCATCGGAGCGATCCCCAGGCCGAGGATGCCGAGTCCAACGGCCACGACCCACGTCTCGGGCGCGAAGGCAGCGGTGAGCAGTCCGACGAGGGCGGCCACCGAGCCGACCCGGAGCGTTCCGACCGACCCGATGCGGTCGACGAGTGCGTCGGAGGTGAATCTGCCCAGCGTGAGCGCACCCATCAATGCGACGAAGGGGATCGCTGCTTCGGCGACGTTGGCACCGGTTTCGGAGACCACGTAGATCCCACCCCATGTGGAACCGACGTCTTCGAGGAACCCGCCGATGGCGGCGATGGCGCACGCCGCGATGAGAATCGCACTGAACCGACTGGTCCGATGCGACGGCGACCGCGTCTGCGACGACGGCGCCATGGGCAGGCGCACGAGCGGGAGCGCACAGACACTGCCGATGACGATGATCGCTCCCATGGCCGGCAGATGGATCTCGATGGGCAACGCATACCGAAGCGCACCCGCTCCGAGGAGGGCGCCGGCGATCGCCCCGGCACTCCAGGCCCCATGCAGGCCGTTGATGATGGATCGGCCCATCAGTCGCTGGATCGCAAGCCCGTGCGCGTTGTTCCCGACGTCGCCTGTTGCATCTGCGAAGCCGATGACGAACAACACCGCGCCGAGAATCATCGGCCCGCTCGTGAAGCCGGCCACCATGAGCAAGACGCCGAGCAGCACGGAAGACGTCACGGCAACCGATACGGCACCCAGGCGCGCGACCAGCCGACCCGCGATGATGCTCCCGACTATCGAACCCAGCGGGCCGCACGCCACCATCAAGCCGAACGTCAATTCGGTGAGGTCGAACCGGTCCTTCAGCTCCGGATACCGGGTCACGATCGTCGCGAACACCAACGCGTTCGCGACGAAGAGCATCGCGACGCCGAAACGCGCGGCGGACACGCGTGGAAGGACCGCCGGCGAATTCATCCTCGGCATTCTACTGACCGGCATCCCGCGCCTCAGGCTGCCGACTGACGGATGCCGCGACGCCAGACTTCGCGCACGTTCAACGTGTCGCTGATCGTGGTGGTCGGATCGCCGTCGACCAGAAGGAGGTCCGCACGCTGGCCCACGGCGATCGTGCCCCGATCGGTGAGACCGAAACGACGAGCCGTCACCGCCGTGGCAGCGCCGAGCGCCGTCGTCGGGGTCAGCCCCGCATCGACGAAGTACTGCAGCTCCTGATGCACGCTCGCACCGTGCGCGAGACCGCCGAGGAAGGGCAGCGGCTGGGACACGTCGGTGCCGATGAGAAGGTCGACTCCGGCGGCCTCGAGAGCACGAACCGTGGCCAGAACGTCTTCGAGCCGACCCTGCGGATAGTGGTTGAAGCTGCTGCGCAGCGTCGCGTCCCACTCCGGGGAGAGCTTGTCGGCGACCCTGGGGTCGTCCGCGAGCGCCGATCCGGTGATGCCCATCATCGAGGCGTCGAGCACGACGCAGGCGATGACGAACGCGCCCGACTCTGCGATGGCGTCGATGATCGCTGGCGTGTGCGGACGGTCCATGAACAGGTGCGCCAGGCCGTCGATGCCCGCCTCGATGCTCATCTGCGTGGCCTCGATGGTGAGCGCGTGCGCCACCGTCAGCATGCCGAGGCGGTGGGCTTCGGCGACGCCGGCGTCGAGCGTCGCCTGGTCGAGCATGGGCAGGCCGGGGTGTCCCTCCACGCTGCCGTCGTCGACCATGAACTTGATGTAGTCGGAGCCGGCCCGGGCGAGCCGACCGACGACATCGACGGCCTCCTCCGGCGTGGTGACCTTCGCGTGCACGATCGGATCGACTCGTTCGCGAGTTCCAGGGCGGCCACCCGGACCGCCACGGCCACCGCCGCGCTGGGGGTTGAAGTCCTTGGGGAACAGCTCCTCGGGGTGCCCTCCGGGAGGAGTGAGACCGAACCCCGCGGAACGCACGTCGGCCAGGGTGTCATCCTGAGTGATGTGAGCGCGGTCGCGGGCCGTGTTCGCTCCCTGCATCTCGAGCTCCGTCGTCACGCCGAACTGCAGTGCCAACCGCAGCCCTGCGGGATCAGTGTGCACGTGCGCGTCGATGAGACCGGGCAGCAGCGTCGCGCCAGGCGCTTCGACGACCTGTGCGTCTGCGGGTGTGCGGTCACCGATGGACTCGATGAGCCCATCGGTGATGACCACCGTCTTCGGGCCGAGGATCTCGGTGCCGTCGAAGACCCGACCGGCGACAATTGCAGTGCGCATACGACTTCTTCCATTCATCCACCAGAGAGCACTACCGGGCGGCGGCCCATCTACGTGTAAAGTAGCACGTATGTGCAGATTGCACATATCTAGGAGATGCGATGACGAGTCACGACGACGCTGCCGCGACCACCCCCGGCGATGAGGAACTGCTCGAGTCCATCGGGACCGCCTTCTCGAGACTGCGGCGGCGCACGAGCGGCGTGCCGATCGACCCGCCCATGGCTCGAACCGACGTGCGCCGCGACCTCCTGCTGGCGATCGTGGAGGAGTCGGACGGAATGCTGAGCGTCAACGCGGTGGCGGCCGCAATGGGAATGGAACGAACCGCGGTCAGTCGCCTCGCAGCGTCGTGCGTCACCGACGGGCTGGTCGAACGCGTGGCATCCCAGACCGACGGGCGCAGCATCACCCTGCGTCTCACGTCCCGCGGCCGTGAGGTGCTCGCGAACTCCCGGCAGCAGCAGCGCCGTGCCTTCGAGTACATCACCAAGGACTGGGACGACGACGAACGGCTGGTATTCGCCCGACTGCTCCACAAGTACGTCGACGCCGCGAGCCGGGAAACGTCCGAGTAGAAACGCCGGGCGGGGGCACTGTACTCCCGTCGTCGAGGTCTGTGAAGGCCCTCCAGGCTTCGATCGGACGAGCCTAAGGTGGGCCGCATTCCGACCCGAGGGCGCTTCTCGGAGGGATCCACGAGACCGCATGCGAAACCAGGGAACGACGGCTACCCGTTCGGACACGAGCCGCGCGGTGGCCTTCAGCGACGCGATCATCGCGATCGTCATCACGCTCCTCGTGCTCGATCTCAGGCCGCCTGACTCCAAGCCGGGTGGCTTGCTGGCCGCCCTGCTCGGAGAGTGGCCGACGTATCTGGCGTACGCGGCCTCGTACATCTATCTGGCCGTGATCTGGTTGAACCACAAGGCCGCCTTCGCTCGCATCCAGGAGATGGACCGCGGCCTGCAGTGGGCGAACCTGGGGATCCTCGCGACGCTCGCGCTGGTGCCCTGGCCGACGGCGGTCATCGCCGAGACCGCCAGGACGGGCAACCTGGCGGACGAGCGCGTCGCGGTCGGGCTCTACGCGATCATCGGGGCGCTGCTGTGCCTGTCATGGTTGGTGTTCTTCTCGCACCTGGCGCGGCATCCCGACCTCACCAAGGAGGAAGTGGATGATTCGTACTTCGCGCGTGAGCGTCCGCGCGCCCTCGTCGGGGTGGTGCTGTACTTGGCAGCGGGAACGGCGGGGGTCCTCATCAACCCGCTGGTGGCGTCGGTGATCTTCCTCCTCCTGCCCGCCTTCTACGGTCTCACCAGCCACGGGATCGACCAGGGGCCCGCCCTGCTCCGTGGCGGGGACCACGACAGTGACAACTCGCCGAAGGGCGGCTGACCAGCCGTCAGCCTTGACTCGTGAATGAGACAGTGGCCGACCTACCAGATCGTGCCCCCGCCGACCGAGATGCCGGCCCAGGTGAGCGCGATGAAGATCGCGGCGAACACGACCGGCGCGATGCCCTTGCCGTCGCGTGCGATGCCCTTGAAGAGGGCGATCACAGCGAGGACCGCCGCGATGATCGAGAGGCCGCCGCCGACGATCAGCCCGATGAAGAGGGGGATGGGCATGAGCACGAGGCCGGCCAGCGCGACCCAGAATGCGGCCCATGCAGTGGGATTGGAGCGGCGTTCGACAGAGGAGGACATACTTCATTATTTCGTGTCCACACGCCGCAGCCCGCGAGACCCGCCAGCCAACGCCGGTCCTGCGGCTTCGCCGCCTCCTTCCTCACCCCGTCGATGCAGCGGCCATGGCGCACTGCGTCCGCCTCGCCCGACTAGCATTCGGGGATGACGAATCCGACCCCCATCGAGGACGTCCCGATCGGCGGTGAGGTCATTCGCCTCGGGCAGTTCCTGAAGCTCGCCGGGCTCCTCGACTCCGGGGGAAACGTGAAAGTCGCCATCGCCGAGGGCGACGTGGCCGTCAACGGCGAGGTCGACCGCCGACGCGGGCGGCAGTTGCAGCCCGGCGACATCGTGACCTTCGACGGACGTCGGGTGCGCGTCTGCTCGTGAGGGTGTCGAGAAGGCTTCTGCCGGTCACACCCGTCCGAGGCTGTCCTGCCAGCGCCGCTGTTCACGCATGAACAGCACGGCGAAGATCGCCCAGATCCCGATGTCGTCACCGAATCCCAGCGGGCCGAGCACGAGTTCGGGGATCAGGTCGATCGGCACGAACGCGTAGACAACGGCGGCGATGCCGGCGATCCACGTCGTCGGCGCCAAGCGGTGCTCGCGATCCTTGATCGCCCTGAGGAACTTGCGCATACCACTAGTCTGCGACAGAACTCCGGCGAGCGCGATCATCACGGAACAGGAGTACGCGGCGAAGCGCGCCGAGATCCTCGGTCGGATCTGATCGGCGGGAGCCTCGGCCCTCAGGTGCGCAGCTCGTGCCGCACCGGCTTCAGCCGGGCGGGAGCATCCGCCACCGGCATCCATTCGCAGGTGAAGCTGCCGTGGTAGCCGAACAGGAAGCCGAAGCGGTCGTTGCGCACCTCGAGGGCGACCTGGAACCGCTCGTCGGTGTCGTCATATCGCTCGCGCAGCGTCGCCCGACCACTGAGGAGCATCGGGAACCGGAAGCCCACGACACCTTCGTAGAACCGTTGCGCACCCGAGGTGAGAAGGAGCCCTCCCTCGGGGTCGACCTCGAGGTCGAGGTCGACAGCCAGGTGCTGGTGCGTGCCGAGGTAGTCGACGATCCGATCGCCGACGAGGATCATCGTCGCGTCGAACCGCCGCCGCCGTCCGCTGACGACGTACTCGCGCACGAACGTGACGGTCTCGCGGCCGAACGGGTCGACGTAGGGGCAATTCTCGATCGTGAACGGAACGTCGGTCCCGACATCCGGCACCAGGATGTTGCGAAGCCGCCCGACCTGAAGGAACGGCACGGTCCACCACGGCCCGCGCCGGATCTCGGTCATGATGCCACGCCCGAAGCAGGCCTCGCCGCGCGCCAGTCCCACGCCGAACCGGCGTTGCATCATCGGATGCAGCCGCGCGAACTGCTGGGCACCGAGCGCCTGCTCGAACATCGACGTCATCGAGTCGCCCCCGGGTCGGGCAGTTGCGCGAGGGTCGCCGGCGCCGAGCGCACGTGGTCGGCATGTCGGCGCCCTCCTCGGGGTGCACGCCGGCACCTCGACGCCCTCGGCCGATCCGGGCGCCAGAACCAGGCGACGCTCGCCAGCGGCCAGCGCTCGGGTGGGCGGCCGTCCTCGAGCCAGATCCGGAGCCGATCGAAGCTCCAGGCCGTCGCCCACCCCAGCAACGGCCTGACGAGGACGTCGAGTGGTCCCCAGCCGGCCTCATAGTCGTACCCGGTGATGAAGCGGATGCCGCCGGGCACCGGCTCGTACCGCCAGTACCCGCGCCCCGAACGGATCGGTGACCATCGATCCCAAGTCGAGAAGCGCAACGCCGACGTGCGGATGCCGCCGGGGCGGGACGCCTCGCCGAGGCTCACGCCCGTGCCGCGGACCGTGTGGAACCACGTTCGGCGCGCGTACTCGAAGCGCGCGGCACCGCCGTCTGTGACGCCGGTCGGTGCGATCTCGGAGAAGCGGATGTCCCAGCGGACGTGCTGCGACGGATCCTGCGTCGCCGTCCACACCGCATCCACGTCTGCCGAGATGACGGTCTCGACGTAGATGCTGCGGGAAGGCACGACTCGACAGTAGACGAGGACCGGCCGCTGCCATGAGGCGCGCGTCAGGAAGACCGCCGGCCAGCGGTCGCAGGCGGCGATCGTGGCTCGGCGAGCCTGGCGCTGAAGGCGCTCAGTTCTCGCGAGGCGTGAGTTGCAGGACCGGGATCCGACGATCGGTCTTCGTCAGGTACTCGCCGAACTGCGGCGCCTCCGCGGCGATGGCGCTGTACGCGTCACGCCACTCGTCGCCCGTGATCTCGGTCGCCGTCACCGGCACCGTCACGACCTCGCCGTCCACGAGCGCCTCGATGTCGAACGACGGGTTCGCGCGCAGGTTGTGGTACCAGGCCGGGTTCTCGGGCGTGCCGCCCTTCGACGCCACCACCCGCCAGCCGTGCTCGTTGCGGAAGCCGACCACCGGGTTCAGACGCGTCTTGCCGGACTTCGCCCCGATCGAGTGCAGGACGATGAGCTTGGGACCCCAGTAGTTCTCGGTGCCCTTGCTGCTGCGGAACGTTTCTATGACGTCGTCATTCCAACCCATACGAGCGACAACGTGGGCACCGCCTGGAATCTTCCGACACCGGCCGGATCGACATCCACCGACCCGCCGGCCTCACGCCTCGTGTCCCGCGCGTGTCCCCGAGGGGACCGCTTCGGAGAGATAGGCGAGCCCGGTCAGGTCTTCCGACCTGCTCCAGAGCGCTGCGGCCGAAGCGTGGTCGGTGGCCGGCGACGCGTAGGGCGAGCCGAGCGCGTCGGGATGCCGCTTCGATCCGGCAGGCCCCCAGAAGAGTTCGGGCGTGGCCTGCGTGCTGAGCGCCGCGGCGAGGATGCCGACGGCTGCAGGTTCGGGATCGCGGCCGATCACCCTGGCGAGCGTGGCGGTGACGGCTCTCGTGACCGCCGACGGATACGTGGCGTGCAGCGGCGTGCGGGCCATGCCGGGGTGGGCACCGAAACTGCGGGCCGTGCTGTCGGCTGCTGCGAGTCGGCGGTTCAGGTCGGTGGCGAACATCGTGTTCGCGAGCTTCGACCGGATGTAGGCGCGTCCCGGAGAGTATCCCGCCGGGTCATCCAGTCGCGCGAGATCGAGTGTCGCGCTGGTGTACAGCGCCGACGACACGGTCACGATGCGCGCCTCGGGTGCGGCCAGGAGTGCGGGCAGCAGCCGGCCGGTCAATGCGAAGTGCCCGAGGTGGTTCGTCGCGAACTGGCTCTCCGTGCCGCTCCGGTCGCGCTGGAACGGCACGTTGCTCATGGCGGCGTTGAGCACCAGCGTGTGGACGGGCCCGTCTCCGACGCGGTCGACGAACCGGTGGATGGAGTCGGGGTCGATGAGATCGAGGTGGACGATGCGAATCCGATCGCGGGGAACGTCGAGTTCGGCGAGCAGCCCATCCCGGACCTTCTCGGCGCGCTCCGTGCCGCGCGTCCCCACGATGACGTCGGCGCCCGATGCTGCGAGCATGCGCGTGGTGACGACGCCGATGCCGCCGGCGCCGCCGGTGACGATGGCGCGAGTCCCGGTCAGGTCGCGGACCTCGGAGAACGGATCGGTCAGTCGTGTGCGTGGTGTGCGTGTCGTCATGTGGGCAGCGTAAAGTCTGACATCAGCGTCAAGGTCAAGAGGAGGCGGCATGAAGATCGGCGAGCTCAGCGAGCGCACCGGGGCGAGCCCCAGGTCGCTTCGCTACTACGAACAGCAGGGGCTCCTGTCCCCCGACCGCAGCTCGAACGGGTACCGGGAGTACCCGTCGAATGCGGTTGCCACGGTCGAGACGATCCGGGCACTCCTCGAGATCGGGTTGCCGAGCTCGCTCGTGCGAGAGGTGCTTCCCTGCACGGTGGCCGACCGGTCCGAGGCGGCCTGCCACGGACTCCTCGCCCAGATCGCCGAGCTTCGCGACGACGTGCGTTCGAAGGCGGCACGGTTGCAGGCCGTCGAGGCCTCGTTGTCGTCATACCTGGAGGACAACGCCGCCTGACCTCGGCGCCCGCTCACGGGGTGATCGTGCCGGTGAAGACCTCTCGACCCGAGTCGGGGTCCTCGCTGTCGAACACGGCCACCATGGATCCGCCTCCGTGCAGGCCGTCGAAAACTCCGGTTCCACTCACGACCATCCAGGCGGCGCCTTGGACCAGGCTGCGCTGGGTCGGTGCGTACTGCACTGTGAGCGTGCCCTCCGCGCAAGTGAACGTCGTGGTGATCGTCGGGCCCTGGCTCGAGCCGCTGCTCGCTCCCCCGGAGCAGAAGGCCGACTCGCCGATGAGCAACGCACCGAGGATTTCGCCCGTGTGCCGTCTCGCGTCGGTGACCCGCGTCTCGATCAGGATCGCGTCGCCGGTCATCGGCACGAGGGTCGCGGCCGGCGAGACTGGCGTCGCAGTCGCGGCATCCGACCGGCCACCGCCGTCGCTCCGTGCACAGGCCGAGAGGCCGATCACCGCGATCGTCACGACCAGCACGAGCCAGGCCTTGGTCATGGCCTGATTCTGTCCCATTCTGCCCCTGCGGCTACACCTCTTCGCCGAAGAACGCTGCGATCCGCCGCTGCCAGGCCACGAGCACGCGCGGGCGGCGGACCGACGCGTGGTTCCGCCTGCCGACGGACGGATGGCGCCGAGCACTGGACGCCTGGGCCAGGCGCGAGTGATGCGTGGTTCCCTGGTGGCCGGCTGGCCGGTCCTCATGGCCCGAGACGCCAGGGAGGCGATGCGTTGCCTCGTGCAGTGCGTCGACGAGCGAGCCCTTGTCAGTCATCGTTGCGTCTCCCTCTCGTGGTCCTTCTCAGTGATCGTGAGCAATCTATCACCGATAGGGACGGTCCTCAATCGTTGATAGAGTGGCCGCGGAGGTGGGGCGGGTGGCGCTGGATCGACGACAGATCGTCACGGAGGCCCTGGCGCTGCTCGACGCCGACGGCCTCGACGGCGTGACGCTGCGCAGGCTCGCGGCCCGGCTCGGGGTGCAGCAGCCGACGCTGTACTGGCACCTGCCGAACAAGGCGTCCCTCATCACGGCGATCGCCGATGCGATCCTCGAGGCCGAGTTCCCCGAGATGCTGCCGCCGAAGCCTCACGAGCCGTGGCAGGCGTGGCTGGTCGCACTCGCCGAGCGGTTGCGTCACGCGCTGCTCGCGCATCCCGACGGCGCCCGGATCATCTCCACGTCGCAGGCCTCCCTGAGGATGGCCGCCATCTCCGAGCTCGCGATCAGCTCCCTGGTCGCCCGCGAAGTTCCGCTGCGACAAGCCCGACTGATCGTGCTGACCGTCGAGCACTTCACCGTCGGCCATGTCCTCGAGGAGCAGACGCGTCCTCAGTCTACGGACCCCACGCAGGACTTCGACCTCGAGGCCTTCACGAACGCCTATCCGACCGTGGTCGCCGGGATCGGCGAGTACTTCCAAGGTGGCCGGACCCCCGACGACCTCTTCAGCGATTGCCTCGGCGTGATCATCGAGGGCGCCACGGCGACCGCCGGTCCGACCTCCTGACGGCGCCGGGGCATCCGGCGAGGGCATCGAGCGGATGCCGCGTGCGACGGTCGCCGACGGGCGCGTTCAGGCCCTGCCGAGCCACTCCCGGGCTGCCGCGACCAGGGCGACCACCCCCGCCTCCAGGGTCGGGTCGATGAGCGGCGCGAAGTGCGGCGAGTGGTTCGACGGGATGTCGTCGGGCATGCGCCCGGTCACGAGCGCATCGCCGAAGAGCGAGGGGTCGGCTCCGCCGAGGAACCAGTAGACGAGCGGTACGCCCGCCGCCGACGCGAGGATGCCCACGTCCTCGCTCCCCGAGACGACACCGGGATCGATGACCCGATCGTCGCCGAGCGCAGCGCGCAGGGCGGCGGCGGTGCGCTCGGTCGCGGCCGGTTCGTTGACCGTGAGCGGGAACCCCTCGTCGAAGACGATCTCGGGCTCGCGGGGTGCACCGGATGCCGCGGCCTCCGCCTTCACGATGCGCTCGATCGAGGCCAGCACCTTCGTTCGCACGTGCTCGTCGAAGCTGCGCACGCTGAGCCCGAGCGTCGCCTCGGCGGGGATGATGTTGTGCTTCGTGCCGGCGTGGAGCTGGCCGACCGTGACCACCGCGGCATCCGTCGCAGCGAGCTCTCTGGCGACGATCCCCTGCAGACGCATCGTGGTCGCGGCGGCGAGGTACACGGGGTCGACCGTCGTCTCGGGCCGGGAGCCGTGGCCGCCGGCTCCGTGCAGGTGCACCGTGAGCGAATCGGCCGCGGCCATCGCGACGCCCGCGTGCACGGCGGCGAAGCCGGCCGGGAACGGCCCGACATGCTGGCCGAGCACCACATCGGGCGTGGGCACGCGACCGTACAGGTCGTCGTCGACCATCGCCTGCGCGCCGCCGCCCCACTCCTCCGCGGGCTGGAACAGGACGACCAGCGTGCCCGTCCACGAGCCGCGGTCGGCGACGAGGCGCTCGCCGGCGCCGAGCAGGCAGGTGACGTGCACGTCGTGGCCGCACGCGTGCATCACCGGCACGTCGTGGCCGTCGGGGTCCGTGCCGCGCGCGGTGCTCGCGTAGGGCAGCCCGGTCGCCTCGAGCACGGGGAGACCGTCCATGTCGGCACGGAGCAGCACGGTCGGTCCTTCACCGTTCTCGAGCACGCCCACGACGCCGGTGCGGCCGATGCCGGTGGTCACGTCGAACCCGAATCGGCCGAGCGCCTCGGCGACGACGCCGGCCGTGCGGTGCTCCTGGAACGACAGCTCGGGATTGGCGTGCAGGTCGCGATAGACGGCGTCGAGGTCGAGGCTCATGCCGTCAGCCTATGGCCAGCCGTTCGCCTCGGACGACGACTCCCGGTCGACGTCCGGTGTCGCATCAAGCGCCGCGAGGAGGTACGCGTTTCGGCGTCGGATGAGCCGGCGGAGGTAGGGGACGAGCACGAGGCGTTCCGCGAGCCGACCGAAGATGGGCGACGCGATGGTCAGCGTGTCGACCATGACGGTGGCCGCGGCATCCGGAGCGAAGGAATGCTCGTGCCGGAACGAGCGGAACGGCCCGCGCACCTGCTCGTCGACGAAGCGGTGGGGTCGCTCGAGGCTGGTGATGCGCGAGGTCATGGTGAACCAGATGCCGAAGTGCCGGGCGCGCCACGTCACCGACTCACCGAGGCCGATCGACCCGCTGACGACGCCTCCGACGGCCTGCTCGCCCGACCGGTCCATCGACGCCACGTGCTCGTCGATGCTCAGCGACACGTCGAACAGCTGCTCGACGGGCGCGTTCGCGCGAGTGACGAGGGTGAACGAGCTGGCCATGCCTCGATCCTGCCAGCCGATCCGATACGCGCCGGCTCGTGCTAGCGTTCTGGCAATCGTGACCGACCAGCTGGAGGTGAGACCCATGAACGCAGTATCCGTACTGGGTGCTCCCCGGCAGTCCACGATGCCGCGACGGAGGTAGTCGCAACCGGGAGCGCCGACAGGCACATCGCGAAAGGCGACTCCCATGCACACCACACCTCCTTCGAACCTCACACCTCCGTCGACGTCGCCCCTCGACTGGACGACCTCGCCCACTCGCGCGCTGGTACTCGCCGGCGCCGGAGCGGCCGGCAACGCCTGGCAACTCGGCCTCATCGCGGGCCTGTGCGAGGCCGGCGTCGATCTCACCGAGGCCGAGCTCATCATCGGCACGTCGGCGGGCTCGACCGTCGCCGCCCAGATCACCAGCGGCATGCGTCCGGCCGAGCTGTACGCCGCCATCCTCGCGGAGCCGCCGCAGCAGCCGCGGCCGCCGCGGGCACCGGCCGGCTCCCCCGCGTCCGACGCCGGACGCCCAGCGCAGCTCTCGGGACCGGGGTACATGAACTGGTCCGACGAGATCATCGCTGCGGCGACGGATGCCGCGGACATGCGTCGCAGGATGGGCGCCGCCGCGCTCGAGCGCGACACCTCCGGTGGGGCATCCGGTGCCCGCTGGCGCGACATCGTCGCGGCCCGGCTCCCGAGCCACGAGTGGCCGGAGCGGGCGGTGCTGATCCCGGCGCTGGACGCGCAGACCGGGGAACCGGCGGTGTTCGACCGCTACTCGGGCATCGACCTGGTCGACGCCGTCGCCGCGAGCACCTCCGCGATGACGCCCTACCCGATCGGCGAGCACCGATACCTGAACGGCGGCTATCGACGCAGCTCGAACGCCGACCTTGCGGCGGGCTCGGCCCGGGTGCTCGTGCTGGAGCCGTTCGGCGGCAGGTCGCGAACGCCGCTGGAGTGGGGCATGGACCTCGCCACCCAGGTGGGCGAGCTCCGGGCCGGGGGCAGCGAGGTCGAGACGGTCTTCCCGGATGCCGGGTCGGGCGACGTGTTCAACGCGAACGCGTTGGACCCGTCGACCCGCCTCCCCGCGGCGCGAGGTGGCTACGAGCAGGGCCGGGCGCTCGCCGGGCAGCTCGCCGCGTTCTGGCGCTGAGTCCGGGGCGCCCGGCCAGGCCGCTACTCCGCACGTTCCACCGGCAGCCACAACTCGCAGGTCGCCGTGCTGAAGTCTGCGTCACGCTCGCGGATGGCCACCATCGAGGGACCCGGCCGTAGCCGCCACGGGTTGGAGGGGAACCAATCCGTGGCGGTTGCGGCCCACGTGGACTGCAGGGCAGCGGGGTACGGGCCCGAGGTGTGGAAGACCGCCCAGGTGCCGGCCGGCACCTCGATCGCATCGAGGTCGTCGGGGACGGGCGTCGCCCCGGAGACGGCAACTCCGTGCAGGTAGGTCAGCTCGCTGTCCTCGGCGTAGTCGGGGTCCACGTCGGCGCTCACCTGGAGGAGGCCCGCGGGCTCGGTGTCGCCGAGTTCCTTGAGGCGCGCGTGCTCGGTCGCCGGGAGCGACGCGATATGCGCTTGGATGTGCGGATTGGCGCCGTGGTGGATGAGCGGCACGCGGGTCGAGTGGCCGACGAGCCGGAACGCCGGTCGTTCGGCGATGCTGGTGTCCATCGTGGTGTTCCCTTCTACGGTCAGGCGGAACCTGAGCTGCGGTTGCGTTCGAAGGGGACCGCCGTTGCGGCGCACGTCGCCGGGACCGACGCCGTGGACCGATCGGAAGGCTCGGTTGAATGCCTCCGTGGAGCCGTAGCCGTACCGCACCGCGATCCCCAGCAGGTCGCCGTCGCCGAGCACGTCGGCCGCGGCGACGGCCATGCGTCGCCGCCGGATGTACTCCGACACCGGCATGCCCGCCAGCGATGAGAACATCCTCCGGAGGTGATACTCCGTCGTGCCGAGACCGGCTGCGAGGCCGGCGATGTCGATCTCCTCGGTGAGGTGGTCTTCGATGAACTCGACGAGCCGGTTGAGCGCTGCGATCACGGTGTCCCCTTTCAGCATCCAGCCTGCTCGTCGAAGCGAGCGCGCACCCGACTCTCGCGGTCCGATGCGGTCGGACCTCACTCCCGCCCGAACCAACGCGTGAGCGCGGCGGCGAGCGGCTCGCCCGCTCCCGCGTCCACCCAGGCCACGTGACCGTCGGGCCGCACGATTACGACCGACGGGGGCGGCACCTCCCCGAGCACCGGCAGTTCCCACGCTCCGGAGTACCGCACGTCCAGGGCGCGCACCCGGTCGGACCACGGCCCGACGTCGATCCGGCCCGGCTCGGCGAAGTTCAGCAGGACGGGCTCGCCCCGGTGCAGCAGCTCGAAGACCCGGGCGGGGCCGGCCGTCGTCTCGAGGTCGAGGTCGGGCATCCGCCGTCCGAGCAGCGGATGCCCCTCGCCGAGGTCGTACGCGACGTCGAGGCCGTGGATGCGCGCGGCCACCTCGATGCGGGCGGCACCCGTGTCCATCACGTCGCCGAGGATGCCGTTGAGCGCCGCGGTGCGCGGGTCGTTGCGCTGCAGCACCGTCTGCGCCATCGACAGGTCGAGGGCCCGCGCCCCGGCCGGATGCCGCTCCGCGTGGTACGTGTCGAGCAGCGAATCGGGCAGGGTGCCGGTCACGACCCGGGCGAGCTTCCAGCCGAGGTTCACCGCGTCCTGGATGCCCAGGCCGATCCCCTGTCCGCCCGCGGGGTAGTGGATGTGCGCGGCGTCCCCGACGACCAGCACCCGGCCGGCGCGATACGTCGCGGCCTGGCGCGTGGCGTCCGTGAATCGGGAGATCCAGGTCGGGTCGTGCACGCCGAAGTCCGTGCCGTACACCGCGATGAGCGCGGCGCTGAGATCGTCGAGCGTCGCCGCCTCCGCCCCGCCAAGCTGCCGCTCGGTCGTGACCACCCGATACCTGCGCCCGTCCTCCATGAGGCTGAGCGCGTGGATGCCGAGCTCGTCCTGGACGAAGCCGGCCGGCGGCTCCTCCGTCACCTCCACCTCGGCGATGAGGTTGCTGCGCGTGGCATCCCAGCCCGGGAACTCGATGCCCGCCGCCTTGCGGATGACGCTGCGGCCACCGTCGGCGCCCACGACGTACGCTGCCCGCCGAATTTCGCCGTCAGCGAACACGGCCTCGGCGCCGTCCTCGTCCTGCGTGAGGCCGGTCACGTCGCGTCCGTGCTCGACATGGACGCCGAGCTCCTCGATCCAGCCGGCGAGGATCGGCTCGATCTGGTTCTGGAAGAGCGCGAGGCCGTACGGATGCCGCGTGGGGAAGTCGCTGATGTCGAGCACGGAGGTGCCGAACCGCGCGGTCTGCGCCGTGCGTCCCGCCGCGAGGAAGCGGTCGGCGATGCCGCGCTGGTCGAGGAGCTCGATCGTGCGCGAGTGGAACCCGCCCGCCCGCGATCCGGCGAGCTCAGCGCTCGTGCGGCGCTCCACGACGGTCGGAACGACCCCCGCCAAGGCCAACTCGCCCGCGAGCATCATGCCGGCCGGCCCGCTGCCGACCACGATCACCTCACCCATCGCCATCCCCTCCCCGCCGCCCCGGGTGATCAGCGTATTGCGCTCGCCCGACTTCCCGGGTGACGGTGGGATCCCGCCGGTGGCCGGCACCGTGGGCGGGCGTAGCCTTGATCCATGGCTGCTGAGCTGAGCGACGAGCGGCGCGCGCTGCTCGACTGGATCGCCCTCGAGTTCCTGCACAACTCGTGGGCCGGACGACGGCTCGTCGCCGTCGAGGGGGCCACCGACGGGCCTGCGGCCCGCTTCGCGGACGACCTCGCTGACCTGCTCCGCGAACGCGGGCAGGCGGTGCTGCGCCGATCGCTCGGCGACGTCGACGAGGCCACGCTTCGGCGCGACACCGTCGAGCCGTTCCGAGGGGGCACGCTGCCCGGCGCCGAGGGCGAGGCGGGCGCCGAGACGGTGCTCGTCGTCGACGGCCGCCGCCTGCTCAACGACGCGGTGCGCGGGATCTGGCACTTCACCGCGTGGACCCTCACGGGCGACGAGTTGCCGAAGACCAACGTCAACGTGAACGTCGACGTCACCGACGAGGCCGCGCCGAAGCGGTACTTCTACGACTACTGCGCGATCCCGCCGAGTTTCGGCGAGCGCCGGGCCTCGACCGCGACGCCGGCAGCCGCACCGACCTCCGCCACCACCGACGGGCGCTAGCAGGACGGACGCCGCAGCACGCGGCATCCGTCACGACAGGATGTCCTTGGTGAGGAACCGGCCGGCGGCGAGCGCGCCGAACACGATCACGTAGCCCGCCTGCAGCACGGCGTTGTCGACGAACGAGTCCCACACGGGCGGGTCGCGCAGCAGGTCGCCGAAGCCGAGCCAGTAGTTCGTGAAGAGCCAGGGATGCAGCCACTCGAGCTGCGGCAGCGCGCCCATGATCTGCGCCGCCACCGCGAGGATCGCCGTCGCGGCCATCGCGCCGACCGGCACCGTGGTCAGCGTGGAGAGGAACACGCCGATCGCCGACATCCCGAGCAACGACACCGCGACGTAGGCCGCGATGGCGAGGAAGCGCAGGAGGCCCTCGCCGACGCTCACGGTCGTGCCCGAGAGCAGCGTCACGGGGCCGATGGGGAACAGCACCCAGCCCACGATCGTGCCGACGACGACCACCGTGAGCGCTGCGGCCGCGCAGAAGACGGCGGCCACCAGGTACTTGACGACGAGCAGGCGGATGCGTCCGGCGGGCGCGATGAGCAGGTAGCGGAGGGTGCCGTGGCTGGCCTCGCCGGCGATCGCGTCGCCGGCCACCACTCCGATCGTGAGCGGCAGGAAGAGCGGGGTCGCGACGATGACGGCGACCATGCCCACGAAGAGCCCGTTCTCGGTGACCTGCCCGAGGAACGCGGGGCCACGCCCGGCCGGCGCGTCACCCGCCACCCGGATCGCGACGCCGATGAGCACCGGGATGAGCGCGAGCGCGCCGAGCAGCGCCCAGGTGCGGCGGCGGCGGAACAGCGTGAGCAGCTCGGAGCCGAAGAGGCCGATCGACGCGCCGGGGCGCGCCGTCGCCGTCGCGACCGGCTCTCCCGCACGCTCCGCCGATCCTGCCGGCACCGCCTCACTGGACAACGTCGAACCCCTCGCCCGTGAGCTCCACGAACCGCTGCTCGAGGCTCGCGTGCACGGTCTCGAAGCCGCGCACCCGCACGCCGGCCTCGACGAGGGCCGCGACGACGGTCTCGGGCGCCACGGTGCCGAGACGGGCGGAGACCTCGTCGGCGTTGCCGTCGAGGCGAGCGCCGCGGCCCTCAGCCTCGCCGCGCTCCCCGCCCCCATCGCCGAGCCCGAGCCCGAGCCGCCCCAGCACCTCGCGCGCCGGCCCGACGTCGGGCGTGCGCACGAGCACCTGGGTCTCGCCCTCGTCGCGGAACGCGTCGAGCGTGCCCTGCGCCACCAGCCGTCCGGCACTCATCACGCCGACGTGCGAGCACACCTGCTCGACCTCCGCCAGCAGGTGGCTCGACACGAACACCGTCGTGCCGTCGTCGGCGAGGGCTCGGATGAGGGACCGCACCTCGCGTGTGCCCTGCGGGTCGAGCCCGTTGGTGGGCTCGTCCAGCACGAGCAGCTCGCGGCGCATGAGCAGCGCGTTCGCGATGCCGAGCCGCTGCTTCATGCCGAGCGAATAGGCGTGCACCTTCTTGCGCGCGGCGTGCGAGAGCCCGACCCGGTCGAGCGCGTCGGCCACGCGAGCCGCGCGGGTGCGCCCCGGCGCACGCCGATCCGCGGCATCGAAGCGGCGCAGGTTCGCCTCGCCCGAGAGGTACGGCGAGAACGCCGGCCCCTCCACGAGCGCGCCCACGCGCGGCAGCACCGAGTCGACGTGCTTCGGCATGTCGGCGCCGAGCACCCGGGCGTCACCGGCCGTCGCCGCGACGAGGCCCAGCAGCATCCGGATCGTCGTGGTCTTGCCCGAGCCGTTCGGGCCGAGGAATCCGAAGACCGCGCCCTCGGGCACCGCGAGGTCGAGGCCGTCGACTGCGAGCTGCGAGCGGAAGCGCTTGGTGAGGCCGTGCGTCTCGATCGCCAGTGCGGTCACGCGCGGCGCCCGTCAGCGACCGCTCGCGGCGGCGTCGATCAGGCGCTCGGGCGTCACCGCGCCGACGAGCACGCGCCCGTCGTCGGCGAAGAGCACCGACACGAGCGAGGTGCTGAGGATGCGTCCGCCCTCGACGGGCTGGGTGAGCGTGTCGAGCATGCCGGATGCCTCGCCGAGGCCGCCGCCTGCGGCATCCGCTGCGCCCATGCCCGCCGGAAGCACGACCACCGACGACCAGCCCTCGCCGAGCACCTGCGGCTGCGGCTCGGCGGACCACGCGTCGGCGCTGCCGTCGGCCTGCGCCTTGGCCTCGGCCTCGGCCTGCCACTGCTCGAGCTCGGCCGGCGTCGGCACGGCCACCTCGTGCTCGGTCACCGTGGTGCCCTCGGGCGGGGTGAACGCGAACACCGAGGCATCCGGCGCCTCGAACGACACCTTCGTGAACGCGACGCTGAACGCCGGGTCGTCGGCGCCGCGAGCGGTGACGGACGCCGCGAGCGGCACGCCGTGCTCGCCGTCGACCGCCACCGACACCTCGCCGACGAGCGTGTCGTCATCGCGGGGTTCGAGCACGAGCTCGTACACCTCGCGACCGGCCACCCGGGTGTCGGTGCCGACCGAGACCTCGGTGGACTCGTCGAGCTTCGCGAGCGCCTGGTCGAGCACCTCCTGGGGAGTCGGCAGCGGCGCTCCGAGCTCGGCTTCGAGCTCCTGCTGCCACTCGTCGGCCCGCGACGCGGCCTCGGCATGGAGCGCGTCGAGGGCCGCGCCGTCGACGGTGACGTGGGTGGCGGCCTCCTCGCGGAAGTCGTAGACCCAGGCGCCGTCGTCCGTCACGTAGACGTTGCGCTCCCCCAGCTGGTCGAGCACCTGCAGGCGGGCGTTCTCGCCGTCGAGGTACACGCGGGCCGTGTGCGTGCCGGTCGCGAGGTCGAGGAGGTCCTGCAGGTCGGTCGGCGACGCGGATGTCCCGTCCCCATCGGCGCCCGATCCGTCGGCGGCTCCCTGCGACACTCCGCCTCCGGCGCCGCCCATGGCTCCTGCCAGCCCCGACAGGTCGGGCAGCCCGAGGTCGGACGTCTGCTCGATCGTGCCCGACAGCGCGTCGACGTCGCTCGAGGCGACGAGGTCGAGGAGCTCCTCGGGCGTGAGGTCGGGCAGGTCGACGGCGGCGTTCGCCTGCATCGGCACGAGCACGACGGCGGCGGCGATCGCGATGGGAGCGGCGATGGCGGGGATCCAGCGGCTGAGCCTGCGGGAGGCCCCGGTGTCACGGGGGCGCATGGATTCAGGCTACGCCTGCCCGCGGCATCCGGCGCCGTTCGATGGTGAACACACAGGATCGACGGACGCCGCGCGTCAGCAACCCGTTGTCAACGGCAGGCGGCCGGGTCTACGGTGAGCCAGTACGCGAACTGTGACCATTTCGGGGGGTTCCTCATGGCCGATGTCGTCCGTCGTCGTTCCGCGCGCACCGCGCCGCGGGTCGCCGCCATCTCGCTCGCCGCGGTGGTGACCGCAGCCCTGGTCGCGGCCGCCGCGCCGGCATTAGCTGCGCCGGCAGCGACCGCCGTCGGCGCCGGGGCCGTGACGGGGCGGCCGACCCCGCCTGCACCGTCGACCTCCACCGGCTACGGGGGTGCGGTTTCGTCGGTCGACGCCGAGGCAAGCCGCGTCGGCCTCGAGGTGCTGCGCGACGGCGGCAACGCCGCGGATGCCGCGGTCGCCACGGCCGCGGCGCTCGGCGTCACCGAGCCGTACAGTGCCGGCATCGGCGGCGGCGGCTACTTCGTGTACTTCGACGCCGCGAGCGGCGAGGTCACCACCATCGACGGACGGGAGACCGCGCCCGCGGCCATGCCGAGCGACGCGTTCATCGTGCCGGGCAGCGTCTCTGCGACGGCACCCTACGGGGTGGCGTACCCGTTCGCCGACTTGGTGTCGTCGGGGGTCTCGGTCGGCGTGCCCGGAACCCTCGCCACCTGGGAGACGGCGCTCGACCGATTCGGCACCGAGTCGCTGCGCGACATCCTGAAGCCGGCGACCCTGCTCGCGACGAGGGGCTTCACCGTCGACCAGACCTTCCGCCAGCAGACGCTCGACAACCAGGCCCGGTTCGCGGCGTTCCCCGCGACCGCCGAGGTGTTCCTGCCCGGCGGCGAGGCCCCCGAGGTCGGCTCCGTCTTCAAGAACCTCGACCTCGCCGCGACGCTCCGCGAGATCGGCAAGCGCGGCACCGACCTGTTCTACGACGGCCCCATCGCCGACGAGATCGCCGCCGTCGTGCAGGACCCGCAGACGAGCCCCGACACGACCCTGCCCGCCTTCCCGGGCTACCTGACCGCCGACGACCTGGCGGGCTACGACGTGGTCGTGCAGGATCCGACGCACGTCGAGTACCGCGGCCTCGACGTCTACGGCATGGCGCCCTCGTCGTCGGGCGGCACGACGGTCGGCGAGTCGCTGAACATCCTCGAGAACCACGAGCTCTCGACCGCGAACATCGGCCAGAGCCTGCACCTCTACTTCGAGGCGACCGCGCACGCGTTCGCCGACCGCAACGCCTACGTCGGCGACCCGGCGTTCGTCGACGTGCCGACCGAGACCCTGCTCAGCCAGGAGTTCGCCGACGCGCGCGACTGCACGATCGACCCCGACTTCGCGTCACTCCGGCCCGTGCCGGCGGGAGCGCTGGATGCCGCGGGCTGCGACGCGGTGGCCTTCGACGAGCCCGTCGACACCGAGAACGTGTCGACCACGCACCTCTCGGTCGTCGACCGGTGGGGCAATGCGGCGTCGTACACGCTCACCATCGAGCAGACCGGCGGCTCGGGCATGGTGGTTCCCGGACGCGGGTTCCTGCTTAACAACGAGCTGACCGACTTCAGCGCGGTGCCGAACCCGACCGACCCGAACATCATCGAGCCGGGCAAGCGCCCGCGGTCGTCGATGTCGCCGACGATCGTGCTCGACGACGGCGACGTGAAGTTCGTCGTCGGCTCGCCCGGCGGCGCGACGATCATCACGACGGTCACGCAGATCCTCATGAACCGCATCGACCTCGGCATGACGCTGCCCGAGGCGGTGGCGGCGCCGCGCGCCTCCCAGCGCAACTCGGCGGCCCCGACGCCGGCCGAGGACGCGTTCATCGCCGCCTACGCCGACGACCTCGCGCCGTTCGGCCAGGCGCTGACGCCTGTGCAGGGCACCGCCACGAGTCCGCTCTCGAAGGAGATCGGCGCTGCGGCGGCGATCGAGGTGGATCCGGGAACGGGACTCATGACCGCGGTGGCCGAGCCCGTACGCCGTGGCGGCGGCACGGGCCTGGTGGTGAAGCCGGCCGGCTGACGGTCGGCTCATAGGCCGGCCGGCCGAACCGGCAGGCCTGCGGCCCGGCGGGCTCAGCGCGCCCGCAGCCATGGCGCGGCGGCGTCGGGCGCGCCCGCGGCGTGGACGGAGCAGCGGTCACCACCGCCGACACGTGGAAGGAGTTTCGCGCGGGCGGAGGACTGATCTCGCGGACGCGACCTCCCCCGGCGTGGAACTCCTCCCGCCGCGCAGGCCTCTCGCGTCAGCGCGCGCGCAGCCTCGGCGCCAGGTCGCGCTCGAACAGCTCCAGGAACCGGCGCTGATCGTGCCCGGGAGCGTGGAAGACCAGGTGGTTGAAACCCCAGTCGATGTACTGCCCGATCTGCGCCACGACCTCATCGGGGTCGGTGCCGACGATCCAGCGCTTCGCGATCTCCTCGATCGGCAGCGCGTCCGCGGCGCGCTCCATCTCGACCGGGTCGGTGATGTCGTGCTTCTGCTCCTTCGAGAGCGACAGCGGCGACCAGAACCGCGTGTTCTCGAGGGCGGCCTCCTCGGTCTCCTCGTAGGACAGCTTAATCTCGATCATGCGGTCGAGGGCGTCGAACGAGCGGCCGGATGCCTCCACGCCCTCCTTCACGGCGGGCAGCAGCTGGTCGACGTAGAGCTCGGCGCCCTTGCCCGACGTGCAGATGAACCCGTCGCCCGCGCGGCCGGCGTACTTCGCGACCGTCGGACCGCCCGCCGCGATGTAGATCGGCACGCCGCCCTCGGGTCGGTCGTAGATCGAGGCATCGTGCGTGGAGTAGTACTCGCCCTCGAAGCTGACCTGGTCCTCGCCCGTCCAGAGCGCCCGCATGAGCCGCACCGACTCGCG